>PDON01000061.1 GCA_002742935.1 Candidatus Cloacimonadota bacterium
CCCCTATTAATAGAGGGCTTTTTTTTATTATATTTTGTTAAAAAGGGCTTGTTGAAAAAAGTTAGTGGGGTATAATATACAATTATTCCTTGTAAGCTAAGCAAGCAATTTCTGAACTACTCCCTTTTTGCATCAAATAGAAAATATTCCTATATTAGATATAGATAAAACCATTTAGGAACCCATTATGAAAAAGCTAGGACTAGGCTATCAAGAGCTATCAACACTTAGGAAATATAATTGTGTTTATGTAGATAAAACAGAGATTATCTATAAGCTTATAAATGGTGGAAGATACTATTTCCTCTCTAGACCACGAAGATTTGGAAAATCTTTGCTAGTTAATACAATGCATGAGATTTTTGATGGCAATAAAGAACTATTTGAAGGAACTTGGATTTATGATAAATGGAATTTTGACGATAAATATCCGGTTATAAAAATAAGTCTCTCCGGAATAGGTCTTGATACTTATACCTTACCGGAAGCTCTTGATAGAATTATTACCAATATTGCTAAAGATTGTAATATTACTCTTGAAGAGGATGATTACTCCCTAAAATTTAGAGAATTGATAGCAACCTTGAGCAAAAAGAATCCTGTCGCTATTTTGATAGATGAGTATGATAAGCCTATTATTGATTACATTACAGATTTAGAAACAGCTGAAAAGCATAGAGAAGTATTAAAAAAATTTTACTCTGTAGTTAAAGATTTGGATAAACATATAAAACTACTTTTCATAACAGGGGTTTCAAAGTTTAGTAGAGTATCGTTTTTTAGTGAACTCAATAATTTAACAGATATTACCATTGATGAAAATTATGGTAATATAACAGGTTATACAAAGAAAGAGATTATAGATAATTATGAAGAGTATCTAATAGATATTGAGAAAAAATTTGGTATAGATAGAAAAAGGTTGATGGAGGTTATTAAACTATGGTACAATGGATACTCTTGGGATAGTAAAGATTTTGTTTACAACCCCTACTCTATTATCAGTTTTTTTTGGGCTAGAGAGTTTAAAAACTTTTGGTTTAAATCCGGGACAGCAACTTTTTTAATTAAACTTATTAAAGAGAAAAATATAAATATTAGAAATTATGATGATTTTATAAAAGTATCTGAAACCACCTTAGATTCTTACGAGATAAATAATATTGATATTAATGTACTTCTCTTTCAAGCAGGATATTTAACCATTAAAGAGAAGATTGTAAACCCTAAAAACTTCTCTATCTCATATAAGCTAGGCTATCCTAATATGGAGATAAGACAATCTTTTTACCTACTTTTAGGAGCAGAGTTTTCGGGTATTCAAAGTGGGTTATACTCCCAAAAGATAGAGCAATTGACAACTGCTTTAAGTGAGAACGATATAGATCTGTTTATGTTAAACCTAAGATCTGTTTTTGCTTCTATCCCGGATAATCTTTCAAGTGGAAGATATGAAAGCTATTATCACACGGTTATATACTTAGCTTTAATGTTTATGGGTATTAACATTGATGTAGAGCATAAAACCAATCACGGAATAATTGATGCTGTTGTAGAGACAGATGATTTTATCTATGTAATGAAATTTAAGATGAGCGATGCTAAATCTGCTATTGCTCAAATAAAAGAGAAGAGATACTACGAACCTTATATGGCTGATAAGAGAAAAGTTTTCTGTATGGGTATAGCTTTTAATGAGAAGGATAGAAATGTAAAAGATTATGAAGTGGCGAGTTTAGAGGAGATTTTGGAGGAGGAAAGTTAACTCTATTAAATATTTTAAAATTTTGGATAAGCCGTAGGTGTAAACTGTGGCTTATCTATTTTTAACCTTAGTTCGATATAGTATTTATCGAATATCTACTGTAATAAATAGAATTTTATATATAATTTTTTCTCATAAGGTTCTCGAAAGCTACACCTTTATTGATCAGACTAGGATTTTTTTTAGAGCAATTTCTTATCCTCCCTATTCCCTTTTGCGTCATATAAAAAATATTCCTATATTGTTATAGATAAAATATTTTTGGAATCCAATATGAAAAAGCTAGGTTTAGGAATACAAGAGTTATCAGAGCTAATAAAAGGTAATTATATCTATGTAGATAAAACAGAGATTATCCACAGAGTTATTACTACAGGTAAATATTATTTTCTTTCTAGACCTAGAAGATTTGGAAAATCTCTTTTAGTAAATACTGTGAAAGAGATTTTTAGAGGAAATAAAGAACTATTTAAAGAGACTTGGATCTATGATAAGTGGAATTTTGAAGAGAAGTTTCCAGTTATAAAAATAGATTTTTCAAAATTACCATATGGTTCTATTGGTTTAGAAGAAGCTATTAGTAAAGAGTTGGATATTATAGCCAAAAAAAATAGTATCAATTTTGAAAGAGGAGAAACTTACTCTGAAAAATTTCTAGAGTTGATAGAGAAGATGGGTAAAAAAAACTCTGTTGCAATCCTAATAGATGAGTATGATAAACCTATTATAGATTATGTTGAATCTTCCAAAAGAGAAAAAGCTGTAGAGAATAGAGAAATTTTAAAAAACTTTTACTCGGTTATTAAAGGTAGTGATAAATATATCAAGCTTTTCTTTTTAACAGGGATTTCAAAGTTTAGTAAGGTATCAATCTTTAGTGATCTAAACAATGTAACAGATATTACAATTGATGAGGAGTTTGCAGAAATAACAGGTTATACAGAAAAAGATATTGTAAATAATTATGGGGATTACTTAGAAATAGTTGAAAAAAGATTTCATTTTGATAGAAAAAGGTTAATGGATATCATCAAACTATGGTATAATGGTTACTCTTGGGATATTAAAAGTTCTGTTTACAACCCTTACTCCCTAATAAGTTTTCTAAGATTTAAAGAGTTTAAAAATTATTGGTTTAAATCCGGTACTGCAACCTTTTTGACTAAGCTTATAAAAGAGAAAGGTTTAGATGTAAGAGATTATGATAAACTGATTCCTATTCCTGAATCAGCTTTGGATTCCTACAATATAGAGAATATAAATATGAGTACTCTTCTCTTTCAAACAGGGTATTTAACCATTAAAGATATGATAGAATTGAGAGTGGATATTATTCTCAGAAAATAGAGGAGTTGATAATCTCTTTGAGAGAAAATGATATAGATATGTTTATTCTAACTCTAAGATCTATATTTGCTAAAATACCAAAAAATCTTGGAACAGGTAAATATGAGAGTTACTACCATACGGTTATCTATTTAATCCTAAAATTTATGGGTATCCATATAAAAGTAGAGGAAAGAACCAATCATGGAATAATAGATGCTGTTGTAGAAACATATGCTTCTATATATGTAATGGAATTTAAGATGAGTGATGCTAAATCTGCTATTGCTCAAATAAAAGAGAAGAGATACTACGAACCTTATATGGCTGATAAGAGGAAAGTTTTCTGTATGGGGATAGCTTTTAATGAGAAGGATAGAAATGTAAAAGATTTTGAGGTGGTTAGTTTAGAGGAGATTTTGGAAGAGGAGAAGTAATTTTTTTATTAAGAGTTTATATTTCCATTGTCTTATAAACCAAAAGCCATTGGCAATAAGTTCAATGACTTTTGGTAAGATAGTAATTTTAGTCTATCATACTAACACTTAAAGTTATAGTACAATCATCATCATCGTAACTTGAAGATCCGTCATCTTCTCCATTGTAAGTTTTTGTAAAATCGTGAACAAAAGAGTTTTCTGTAGTAATAGTCCAAATAAGGGCATTCCCATCAAGATGTGTGTAATCTAAAAGATCCTCACCTTCCTCATCTTCATCATAAACATAAACAACTAGTTGATACTCTCTTGTATTATCAGGAATATTAAATGTATGACCTATTGTACTATTTATTTCATGGGTATCATGCCATGTATTTGAAACATAGGTATCATACTCTACTCCATCAATTCTGATTTCATAAACAAAATATGGATCGCCATATCCATATATATCCACAGGGTCTAATTCTTTATAATGGGATATTTCTACTTTGATTTTACCATCATTACTTGGAGCAAAATCATACTCAGTATAAATATTTATTGAGGTTGATGCCTGATTTCCTGATCTATCAAAAGCTATTGCTTCTAAAGTGTGGTAATCATCACTGTAATCGTTACAATTGATGCTAAAATATGCCTCATCATCATATTTAGTATCAACAAATTGATCATCAATATAGAGATCAATTCTTAAGATATCATTGTTGTCATTTGCCTTTAATTCTACTCCAAATATTCCTGAAACTTCATCATAATCTGATAAGTTTTCGAAAGAAATTGTAGGAGGAATATTATCACTTGGCTCTGTAGAGCTTGAAGAGTCCGAAGAGCATGAAATTAATGATAGAGAAATAAAAATCACCATCAAAAAGTTTAAGTTTGTTCTTTTCAACATTCTTTTTCCTTTCTTATTATAATAAATACCCCACCCCCAACAATAAAAAAAAAAAAAGAAAGTCAAGTAAAAAACAACTGTTTATTAAAAAATATTTAAAGATATTTAAATACCATATTTTCAACAACCCTAAATAGGGTCTACTGGAAAAGTCATAAGCAAAGAAGTTCAAGGCAAAATAGATTTGAGGAACAGAGCCTACAATAGTAGGTGATAGAAAAGCTATTTTAACGCCGAAATTCGAAGCTTATGGCTTCTTTCTCTTATATAAGCTGCACATTTTTTATATTATTTTTTTAATAAAACCTTGCACTTTATAGCTATCGATTAACTATTAATTTATTAAAGATATAATACTTCATCTTTTTTCAGCAGGTCCTAGGTAATATAATAGATTACAGGGTCAAATAACGGTCTATAAAATAAAAATTCTACTCATCAATTCCAACTCTTCTTTCAAATTTATCTTGTTTACAACTTTTAACTATCTCCATAAACCTCTCTTTAGTTATGAGATAGGAGTTGAAATCAAATGAGATATCATCTTCCTCCTCATCATTTTCATTAGTTGAGTCGTGTAGAACTTGAATCTTTGCAATATTATCTATTACTGAATCCTTTAAATCTGTATAGATTTCAATAATATAGTTTTCAAAAACAAAGACAATTACGGTTATACAACCATTGCTATCCACTGAAAAAGTTGCTTTCTCCATTAGAGGATTAAGTTCTTCAGGAGAAAAAAGTTTGAGAATATATGGGTGGTATTTGTAATCTTTACTTTTCATCTTTTAATCTCCTTATTAGTTGATCTATTGTCATAGGGTCTTCAATATCCCACTTAAACCTATATTTATCAGTTTTTCTTATATTGCTTTCAATGAATGAGAGGTTAAACATCATCGTTTTTTCAAGCTCAAAGTCATATCCAATAAGATACCACTTTCCTTGATAGTTTATTAGTTTTATGGGCTGTACAAATCTTTCCGATTTACTATTATGATGGGTTGATCTATATCTAAAGGATAGTACATAGTTGTTCTGAAACGATTTTATAATATCATCAATTATAGATGTAAACATAATATTATTGGGCTTATAATGTTCTGATGATCTGTACTCTATGTGGTTTGCAATATCCAAATACTCTTTATCAATTCTACTTTTAAGGAAGTTTAGAAAATATGTATAACCATCCCTCTCTTCATGAGAATCTATTGGAGGGAAATATATTTTAGATTCAAATATACCTTTAATAAAAGAGTAGATAAATATAAGCTCTCTATTTTTTAAGCTTCTTAATTTAAGATCTGAAATATTTTCCATAAAACTACTCTTTTCAGATAGTTTATATCTCTTTTCCGATCTTGAATAGCTTATCTCAATACCCAAGATATCTCTTAAATCCTTTAGTGTTCTCTTAAATGTTGATTCTGAAATATCCTTTTCTTCAATAATATCATCTTTAGTAAAATATCCATTATCATGAAGCTTATTTATAAGATTTTTAACTCTTTTTAAAGGAAGTTTTCCCATGTTTATCGCCTTAACATATAGTAGAAATTATACCCTTACAGGAATATAAATTATCAAGGTAATAAAATCTAGCTCTTTTAACATATAGCAGATACTAATACAAACTAAGTTGGATATGAAAATAGTAGCAGACTGTCGATAAACTTAGTATGAAATAGATAAAAAATATTTATGATATACTGAAAAGTTATAAACACCAGCTAGTTAAGGTAAAATTAAGCAGTATAAAAATATTGATATTAACGCTATTTTAGATATTAACAGTTTTCCTAATAGTTTTTATAACAACCCTTGATTTGAAGGATTATATATAAACTATGCGTTTAGAATTCATAAATAAAATTTATATTATCCGCTACTCTTTTTTATCAGGAATATTATACTCAACAGAAGTTACCCTTTTTTGCATCAAATAGAAAATTTTCTTATATTGTCATCATAGAATAATTTTTAGGAAATCCACTATTAATAAAGTTAAGAAGAGATTATTGAAAAATAACTAGTAAGATATTGGGAATATATCAGTTAATATGAAACTATTATTAAAAGTTATTATACAGATATTATTTATTTTTTTTGTATCGTGTACAAGTTTTCAAAATTTAAGTCAAAAGAAGGCTAAAATTTTGGACTTCTATTTTACTGATCAATATGATAATAGAATAAAGGAATACGACCCTCTTGGAATAAATCAAAAATATATATATTTAGTTCTAGTGACAGAAAACGCTGTAGGTAAAAAAGTAACATTAGAAATATTTGATGAGCCGGAAGATACAGGATTTATATATGAAGGGAAATATATATATGGAAAAATTGATTTTAAAATTCAACAGGATAAGCAAAAGCTTAAATTATATATTTATGATGAAAAAAATAGAAAGCATAGGCATTTAAAGAAAAAAGCACTGTAAGATAAGCTATATCAGACTATCGCTAACATTGTGTATTAGTAAAATAAGGTATATCTCATATACTAATGTTTGAATCAAAATATAAGGTTCCTATTTTAATTGATAATTGAGAGTTGGAAATTGAGTTTCTAAAATCTATTTTACTGTAATTGGGTACTTTTAAGAGTTCCCTTAAACACTAGAGCTGTTATTGTTGTTAAAAAGCTTTTATTAAGGGAGCAAAATACTCTAAAAAATTTTGAATCTCTATATTGACACACAGTAGTAGTTAAAAGATATTTAAACAGGTGTAAAGAGGTTGATTTATAATAAAACAGATAATCATCTAAAAAGGTAAAGTTTATGAATATTTATGATAAAGTTATTACTCCTAATATAGTGTTTAAAAATAGAGTGGTAATGCCCCCTATGGCAACAGCAAAAGCAGATGAAAGTGGTCATATTACAGATAAAATTATTAAATATTATGATGAAAAAACAAAAAGTAGGCTTTTTTCTGTAGTAATTGTTGAACATAGTTATATTGATATAAAAGGAAAAGCACATAGAAATCAGATGTCGGTATCAACTGATTCAGATATTGAGGGATTAAAAAAAGTTTCGGACGTTATAAAACGGAATGGTTCATTGGCTATTCTTCAGATTTCCCATTCGGGAAGCCTTGCTAAAAAAGAGTTTACAGGATTTGATTGTGTTGCTCCTTCTGCTATCAAAAACCCAACAGGAAAGGGAAGAGGAATACCTAAAGAACTTTCTATTGAAGAGATAAAAGATATCGAAAGAAAGTTTGTTGATTCAGCTATAAGAGCCAAAGATTCCGGTTTTGATGGGGTAGAAATCCATTCAGCTCATGGGTATTTACTAAATCAATTTTTATCCCCTTTGAGTAACAAAAGAAAAGATGAGTATGGCGGTGATATTTATGGAAGAATAAAGATCCATACCAATATTATAAATGGTATAAGGAAAAGTTTGGGATTGGAGTATCCTCTGTTTATAAGAATGGGAGCGGGAGATTTTATAGATGGAGGGCTTTCAGTAGAAGATTCTGTAATTGCTGCTAAGGAGTTTGAAAAACTTGGAGTTGATGTAATAGATATTTCAGGAGGGATGTGTTTTTATACCATTCCCGACACATACCCCGGCTATTTTGATACTTTATCTTCTCCTATTTTTAAAGGTGTAAATATACCTGTTATTTTAACAGGGAGAGTAACAAAAGGCTCGGATATAGAAGATATTTTAAGTAGAAATGTCTGTGATCTTGTAGGAGTAGGAAGGGCAGTATTTAATGATTCCGGTTGGATGGATAGGGAGGTTGAACCTTTATTCAAAAAATAAACTTCTCCTAATTAATAAATTAAATTTATTTCGAGATAAAGCTAGCAGGTTATCTGATATAATAATTAAACCGATACATTTATCTATAGCATTGTGTATATTCCTCAGAAGAATGATATTAAATGAGAATTATTAACCGATATAGCGATGGAGTCGGCTCGTTTAGTGCCTAAGCAAAGCTTTTGATAATACTTTATGGCTTGATTAGAATTAAATTGTAAATGTTAAGTGAATAGTTTATATTTTTATTTACATTGATTTATGCATGTAAATTATATTTTTGAAGTAATCAAAAAAGGGAAGAATATGGATATTATTGGTAAAGAGGATATTCTAAATATAGATGATTGTGAATTCTCTAAAACTACAATCAATAATACAGATATGGAAAATGCTGTTATTACAGATGTAAATATGAAAAACAGTAAGTTTGAGGATATTGATTTTAGTGGTACTAAAATAAACAATGTATCCTTAAACAATGTGGAGATAACAGATTGCGATCTTGAAGGTATGACCATTGATGGAATTGATATAATGGAGATGTATGAGTTCTATCAAGAGAATAAAAAGTAGGATATTTATGCAGGCTGAAATTTATCAGCCTGCAATTATTGGTAGAGTTATAATAAAGTTAATCACAAAAAATTAGTCTGTTCATTTTAGGCTCCCCATTTCATATATGGAGAAATTATCATACCTATACATACAAGAGATATAATCAGTTTGATATATAATCCCTTTCTATACTCTACTTTAAATTTTTCAAAAACTTTATATAAAAAAAGGTTTGAAAGCCCTAAAATAATAGTACCTATACCCGAAACAATAAAACCTTTTTCAAATTGACCATAAGATATCAATATCAAAAAAACGCCTATTATTTTATCAAAATTAGTGCCACCCGGCTTCTGTGAACCTCACATCATATAAATATCTCCTTAACTATTAATTATTGATTCCGTAACCAAACAGAGCAAAGTCATACTTTATGGGATCTTCTTTATCCATTTTTTTTAGATTATTGGTAATCTCCATTGCCGTTTTTATATTGTCATTTTTTCTTTCTGTTAATCCAAACTCTCTAGAAAGTTTACTAACATGAGTATCCAGAGGAATAATAAGTTCCGAAGGGGAGATAAAGTCAAAAACTCCAAAATCAACCTTACTCTTTCTAACAACCCATCTAAAAAACATATTTAATCTTTTACAAGATGAACCTTTACTTGGATGGGAAAGAATCATCTTTAAACTTTGGGTAAACTCTAAGTCAGCTGGCAACTTTACTCCGTATAAAAGATCCATAACCTTTGATTGAAATTTATGAAAATCACCCTTAAAATAACTACTCTTAAAAAAGTTATAGAGAGAACCATATTCACCTAATACTTGGTGAATAATGTAGAAAAATGGGGTTATATCGCAAGCAGCAATATTTCTATAGGCAAAATGCTTAAAAAAAGAGAGTTTTTTATATTCTGATTTATAATCAAAATTTTTTATATAATCATGAGGAGAAGGACCTATGAAATTAAAAAGCTCAGTTAGGTTTTTCATTATGGCAGTTCTTCTTCCTTGGGCAAGCATGGCAGCTATAAATCCCGCAGTAACAATATTATCCCTATCTCTATATCTGTGAGGAAATGATATAGGATCATCTTTTATAAAGTCAATAGTTTCATATTTTTCAACCAATTGATCAAATAGTAACTTAGTCCTCTTTTGTACCAACATCAATAATCCTATCTCCTGCTCCAATATCTTCAAACTTTAAACTCCTTATATTTTGGAGTTCTGTTACAAGATTGTCAAGTTTTTCACTATTTTTTATGATAACTCTACTATGAGAACCCAATTTTTTTAAAATTTCATCATCACTGTTTTGACACTTCAATTCAATAAGCTCAGCATAACTTCTAATTACTTGAAGAAATTGTGCTGTATGATGACCCAAAGCCTTTCCTGTTTCTCTGATAAGATGAATATCTTTGCTATTCTCTTGAGCTATATTTTTCCAGAAGATACTCTTTATCTCGTTTAAAAGAGATTCAATACTTCCATTTCCCTTGTTTACATAAGCTAAGGCCATTATATCATCATCAAAGACTCTCAATTTATGATCACTACCCCTTTCAGATGAGTAAAAAATAACAGGGGTGTTTTTATAAATATCCATTTCTCTTGCAGATTTAATGAGAGTTATACCATCTATTTCCGGCATAGCAATATCAACTATTATTAAATCAAACTCTTTTGGCTCATCAAGAAGCCTTAAAGGGTTTGAATAAAAAAAAGTATCAAAGCAATCCTCACTTTTCTTCAACGCAGATATAAGATATTCACCAACTAAGAGATCATCATCAATAATTAATATTTTATACCTTTTCATTTGGAATCTCCTTTATGTAAGGGAAACAAACAGTAAATTTTACTCCTGAATCAGTATTGTTTTCGTAGCTTATTGAGCCTTTATGAAGATCCATAAATTTTTTACATATAGCTAAGCCAAAACCCGAACCCTCAATTTTTTTATGTTGAGATTGCCTGTTTCCTGCAACAAAAATATTATCTCCATATTCATTTTTTATACCGGAACCTTGATCTGAGACAAAAATGTATACAGACTCTTTGCTGTGTTCTGACCATATGCTTGTAATAGTTCCTCTAGGAGAAAACTTTAGGGCATTGGAAAGAAGATTCTCCAAAACCCTTTGAATTTTAGGTACATCACATACAATATCTGTATCATTGAAATCATAGAGAAACAACTCTATTCCATTTCTATCAAAAAGAGGTTTATAGGTTCTAAAAGGTTCAAGAATAAGATTAAAGAGTTTAATTTTACTCATATTAACAACCTCTGTTTTTAAAGAGAACAACTGATCAAATCTCTTCTTAAGTTTATTGAGAGCTAAAAGTGAATTTTCTACCAAATGTTTATCATTATCGCTTAAAACAGCTCTGTCACCTATGAGATGAACACCTGCCTCAATAGCAAGAAGTGAATTTTTTATATCATGCCTGGTAAACTTCTCTATAAGAGATTTTTCGGTAATATCTCTAATAGAAAGAGTATATCCAACAGGAACATTTTCAACAACTAATCTAGTTGTAAATACCTCAACATTCCTACCTTTTAGGTTAAACTCACTTCTTTGGTTACCGGAATTTTGAAATTGTTGGGTTAGGGCTAGAATAAACTCTCTATCCATCTCACTAATATTAAACTTTTTTCTACAATGGGTGTTTATTCTTATCTTGCCCAGATTACTAACCATTATAATCCCTGTATCATAAATATTTTCTGAGAGATCTATATATTTACCCACAAATTTGTCAAAGAGGTTTTTTTGATGTTTCTCAAATTTTTTCTTTTCAATTTCTTTGTAGTAAGCAGTTTGTAGCTTGTATGATTTTGCAAAATTATCAATCTTTGCCCTTTCGAAAGGGTCGTAAATAATATATTTCCCATTTGTTTCAAAGATAGATGAGGTTACAATAAGCTTAAAAAAATCTTTATTCTTAATCTTTGACCAATTAATTAAGAAGTTCACATTGTTTATAAAAGGGAAGTTGCATGTAAAATATATTATCTCCTTAAAGTAAACATAGTTATCCAGTTCCCCACCATCCTTCATATTCATAAGTAGTCTGTCAAAATTTATAGATGTTCTGGGAAATGGATCTTCTCCCTCCTCGAATATAAAACTCAATCTAACATTTTCGGGCATAAAAAGAAACTTAGTCTTTAATCTGGAAAGGTTTCCATCTTCATAGGATTTTGCCAGTAACTTACCCTTATCTATTATGTAGAAAAAGAATATTGAAGATTCTAGAAAAAAGGAGGAAGCACTACTTTCTGAAACTATAATAAAATCTATTACCTCTTTTACAAATTTTGTATCATTTGGAGCTATTTTAATAATTTTACCCAAATATTGAAGAATAAACCCTGCTTCTTTCTTACTCAAATCGCAATTTTTTAAATATTCAAAAAGCTTATAAGGGAGAATCTCATTGCTTACATAAAGTTTATAAATATCTCTTATGACATCTGACCTTCGAACTCTATAATCATCTAATTGTTGAAATAAACTGTATTGAGATAAATCTTTCTTACTTAAATTCATCTAATCCACTTTTTAATATGAACTACAAACAAACCTTTAATCTAAAAAATTTACATACTGAACTTTTCCAGTATTAAACTAGAAATAAAAATACATTATACCAATAATATCAATTGAAAAATTGTTTAATTTTTCAGTCTGTCTTATATAAAATAAAAGTAGTTGGTAAAGATATGATTTTAACCATTATTAATAGTGCAAAAACTTATAAAATTTACTATATTCAAAATGAATTTTAAAGGTTGAGGATTGTACATAATGGAAGAAAAAATAAATACAGAAAATAATAATTATTCAGCGGATACAATAACAGTTTTAAAAGGTCTTGAAGCTGTTAGAATGAGACCCGCTATGTACATTGGAGATGTAGGATTTAAGGGTTTACATCACTTGGTAAATGAGGTGGTAGATAACTCCATAGATGAAGCTCTTGCAGGGCATTGTTCAGTTATTAATGTTGAAATAACCGAAGAGGGTGGAATCTCTGTTGAAGATGATGGTAGAGGTATTCCTATTGACCTTCATTCTGAAGAAAATAAACCGGCTGTTGAGGTGGTTATGACTATTCTTCATGCCGGAGGTAAGTTTGATAAGGAAAATTATAAAGTTTCCGGTGGTCTCCATGGTGTTGGTGTTTCATGTGTTAACGCTCTTTCAACATCTATGGTAACAGAGGTGTTTAAAGATGGTAAACACTATAGAATCGGGTTTAAAAGAGGTTTAACAATATCTCCTTTAGAAGAGATTGGAACAACGGATAAAAAGGGAACAAAACAAACATTCTATCCTGACCCGGAAATATTTGAAACCACCACCTACGATTTTAATACAGTGGCTCATAGATTAAGGGTGCTTTCATTTCTTAACAAAGGTGTAAGAATAACTTTAACGGATAGCAGAGTTGACCAAAGGAATGAGGATGGCAGTAAACCTTATTTTGACTTTCAATATGAGGGTGGTTTAACAGAGTTTGTAACATATATTGATGAAAATAAAACATCTGTTTGTGATCCTATATATATAGATACTGAAAAGGATGGATATCCTGTCGAGATAGCTCTTTCTTGGAATACATCATACAGAGATCATATAGAGTCCTATGTTAATAATATTCATACCATAGAGGGTGGAACCCACGAAGAGGGTATGAAATCGGGATTAACAAGAGCTGTCAATAAATATGCAATTTCATCGGGTTTATTTAAGAATGATAAAATGAAGCTTTCCGGTAGTGATGTTAGAGAAGGTTTAACCTGTGTTATTTCCATAAAAGTTATGGAACCTCAGTTTGAGGGTCAGACAAAAACGAAACTTGGAAATAATGATGTAACCGGAATAGTTCAATCTTTAACTTATGATTTTCTGTACTCATACTTTGAGGAGAATCCTAAGGTAGCCAAAACGATTATTGATAAATGTACCGAAGCTCTTAGAGCTAGAGAAGCTGCAAGAAAAGCAAAGGAGATGATCCGTAGAAAATCTGCTTTTGAGGGCGGTTCTATGCCGGGTAAACTTTCCGATTGCTCAAAAGGTACTGATCCTATGGATTGTGAGCTTTTTATTGTCGAGGGAGACTCTGCGGGTGGTTCTGCTGTAGATGGTAGAGATATAAAATTTCAAGCTATACTTCCTCTTAGAGGTAAGATTTTAAATGTTGAAAAGGCAAGACTTGATAAAATGCTTTCCAATGAGGAGGTTAAAAGTTTAATAACCGCTATTGGTACCGGTGTTGGAGAAGGTGAAGATGGGTTTAACTATAGTAAACTTAGATATGGTAAAATTGTAATTATGACAGATGCCGATGTTGATGGAGCTCACATAAGTACTCTACTTCTAACTTTCTTTTTCAGATATATGCCTGAGCTCATAGAGAAAGGGAATATCTATCTTGCCATGCCTCCACTTTATAAAATCCAAAAGGGTAAAAAAGTAGATTATGTACACTCAGATGAAGAGAAGGATAATATCTTAAATGAGTACGACAGTGAAAAAGGTATAAAGGTACAGAGATATAAGGGTCTTGGAGAGATGAACCCGGATCAGTTAAAGGAAACAACTTTAGACCCTGAAAATAGGTTTATTAAAAAGATAAATATAAGCGATGCCGTTGATGCAGATAGAATCTTTACAATGCTTATGGGTGTTGAAGTTCCTATGAGAAGAGAATTTATTATTGAAAACTGTAAGTTTGCAGAAAATATTGATATTTAGCATTTTAACTTGAGGGTTGATACTTTTCAATCCTCAAGTTGTTTTCAAAATTTGTATTGAAGCTCTGTTGAAAAAACTTATGGTAGAGCCGCTTTGCAAAACAGCTTAACTTATGATAATTCTATATGTTACTAAGATTCTCCGACCTCATTTTCTCCGGGCTTATATACACCACCGGATATGACAAGCTTTAAAGCATCCTCAATCTCCATATCAAGAAATACAACATCTTTTTTAGGAAGAAAGAGAAGAAATCCCGATGTTGGATTTGGGGTTGTAGGTAAAAAAATTGATATAAGTTGATTCTTATCTGTTATTTCATACTCACCTTTACCCATAGTTGAATGATTGATAATAGAATCTCTTATCCTACTATTTTCGCCTGTATAGAAAGCAATAGAATAGATCCCTTTTCTGGGGTATTCTATAAGAACAGCTTTTTTAAAAACATCCTTTTGCCCCGAAAAGAAAGCATCTGAGATCTGTCTTAACATCTTTAATATTTTATTTACTATAGGAATCTTACTTAAAATACTATCTGAAATTATGAGGAGTTTTTTACCTACATAATATTGAGTTATCCAGCCTACAATTATGAGTATAATAATAATCCCTAAAGCTCCTACGCCGTAGAGAGAGGTATCAAGTTTTATAAAGCCGGAAAAATATTTAACAATTTGATCTCTGAGAAGGTTATCTGTAAAGAGAAAGAGTTCTTTTACTATGTAAAATGTTAAGAATACAGGAGCTAGTATAACCAATCCTGTTAGAAAATACTTTTTCAATTCCTTCATTTATCTATAATTCCTATCTAGGTTTTACAACTGGTTCAATAAGCAATGTTATCAACAATAAATACTTAGAATCCCCTTTAAAAGATAATAAGCACTAGCCAGTTACGGCAAAATAGATTTCAGAAACTCAATTTCCAACTTTCAATTATCAATTAGAATAGGAAACTTACACTTTATTTCAAATGCAACTACATAAATTATTAAGTAGGGCTCCTTTTTAGATAGAGCCTACTTATGTAAAATAAAGCTAGATAACTTCAGCATCATAGCTTCCATCCAAGCACTCAATCGTTATATTATCTTTAGGTGAAACTCCACCACTACTTTTTACAATTTTATTATCTTTTCTAACTATTGAGTACCCTCTTTTGAGTATAGATTTATGACCAAGTGAATTTAAAAGTTTTTCAATGTTTTTTACCCTATCCCACTCTTTTGTAAGAAAGTTTTGTGAAAGGGTATTAAATTTCTCTTCCAACATATCAAGTTGCATTTTATGATTACTTAGCATATCTATAGGTCTTTTAAATCCGTGTGAATTTTCAAAAATTTTTAATCTGTCATTCTCTCTTCTAAAGTAGTTTATACTAGATGTCTTAACTCTATAATCAAATTGTGCCAGCAACTTTCTTTCTTCACTTATATCTATAGTTGATATCTCAGCAGCATGTGATGGTGTGGCTGCTCTAAAATCTGCTACAAAATCTGAGATTGCAAAATCTATCTCATGACCAACAGCACTAATAACAGGTAACTTAGATTTGTAGATAGCTCTAGCAACACACTCTTCATTAAAGCACCATAGATCCTCTAAAGATCCACCGCCTCTACCAACAATTATAAGATCAAGATCACCACAATATTTGTTTAATGCTTCAATACCTTGCACAATCTCCTCTTTAGCACCCTCCCCCTGAACTCTGGCATTGTAAAGAACTATCTCTACAAAAGGAGCCCTGGATTTTACAACCTTTCTAATATCTTGAAAGGCAGCACCTGTTTCAGCGGTTACAACACCAATCTTTTTGACAAATTTTGGAATAGCTTTCTTTATGTGAGGAGAAAAAAGTCCTTCCTCATTTAATCTTTTTTTCAAATCTTCAAACTGCTGCTGAAGGTCTCCAACCCCTGTAAGTTCAATCCTTTTTACATCAATCTGATACTTCCCACCTGCTTCAAAAATAGTAACATTACCAAAAATTTTTACTTTTTTACCACTTTCCAGAACAACGGATCTATCAACTCTTACACTTTTCCACATAACACAGTTTATAACAGACTTCTCATCTTTAATAGAAAAGTAATGATGTCCTGAGCTGTGCTTCTTATAGTTTGAGATCTCGCCCTCAACATAGATCCTTGAAAGAGATGACTCAATGAGAAGTTTTATCTTTTTTGAAAGTTGGGAGACGGTTAAAAGCTTATTTTCACTATTTTCAACCTTTTGAGGGCTCTTTTTAACCTCTCTATTCTCCTCTTGGTTCATATATGTAAAAAGATCAACCCCCATAATTATCTCCCTGTAAACTTATAGATCATTGAGAGTCTTAACTCATGATTGGAGGTTTCTATTATACTTGATCCCTTATTAGTAGTAGATGAGTATGAATATGTAAGCTCTCCGTTTAGATTTTTATCAAACCTATACTTAATTTTTGGAGACAGCGTTGAAGTTATACTCTCTTTAATGCTACTGTTTAGATAAAGTTTTTTCTCTTGAGAAAGTTCATATGTATCCCTAAAATTTAAACCATAAGAGAGTGAGTAGTCTATATTATTCTCAACCCTCTTTCCATTAAACGGCCAGAAATTAAACGGTATATTAAAACCTCCTTCTTGGGAGTATGAAGCCGTTAGATCAAATCCGTAATCAAAAGCTCTGTTACCACTCTTTATTATGGATTTTTTCTTCTCCTTATCATACTGGTATCTCTCCTCCATGGTAAATCCGTAGCTTGTACCTGCTTTAATCATTAAACCATTTTCAAAACCAAGTGAAAGTCTTACCAGAGGGGAGAAGGAAAGATCCCACCTTTTACTTTCAACCCTTCTATCCTTAACATTAGGCTCTCCGGTGTAGAATATATATCCATCAATATTGTTTCCTACCCATTTTTCCGTTTGAGATCCTGTTTTACTATGGGATATCTCTATGGAGCTAAAAAGATCTTCAGTATTTTTCAACAGTTTTTCAATACCCTTTATTGTTAAACTATAATCTGGTATAGCAATGCCAAATTTCCCGTTATCTCCCGGGTTTTCATTAGTACTAAGACCCATAGGTAAACCAAAAGATGTCCACTTCATAGCACCCGAATATCTTGAAGCACTGTATGAAAAATCATGAGATTTAGAGTAGCTTAAATTCCCTAAATTAATATTATCCATAAGTTTTAGAGTTGTACCTATTTTCCAATTATATTGACCACTCCAACCGTAAGTTGTCTCGGAGCTATTGAACTCTGATCCCTTAGGTTTTGATGACAAACCAAACCAATAGTCCCAAGGAGCTTTATCAAAAGTTGCTACCTTACTTGTTGTATTTGTTCTATTTATACCAAAATTATAAGTCACATTACCAAGATTTTTTGATAAAAACTTAAAGAAATTTTCGGTAGTGAATTCACTCTTATCCTCTTTATAATCACTTTTATTTTTAGAGCTTTTTTTCAAATTTCTTTTTTTATTCCTATTTCTTCCAACCCCTGTTCTGCTTCTCTCTTTCTTCTCTTCAACCTTCTGTTCCCTCTCTTTCTCATCATTACTTTTATTAGTTATAGGTTCATCACTATGGAAAAAATCTGCTAAATCACTAAAGATTTTCTTATTTTTAAGGGTAGTTCTATAGTTAAAGGTTCTATCATTTTTGTGGGATCTTCCAATACCCGGAGAGTTAAGTTTTGCATTCCAATCGTATGAAGAGTTGTATGAAAAACTATTAGTTAAGTATTTTGTCAAATTAAACTTGGTATTAGCTTTAAGATCACTTCTCAAATTATCCAACTCTCCAAAATCCAGTTTTAATATATCAATGTAATCTTTAGAAACATCTAAAATATCATAGGCTAAAACTGTGGTATCCAGTTTTACCCTCTCCAAATACATGTTGGATTTAAGTTTAATTTCATAATTAAAGTCTAAAAATGAGAATGGCTTATAATCGGTAGACAACTTTCTACTTATGATGAAACTATTGTTTGTTGTAGGCTTATCCTTTTTGTTTCTTCTAATGGATGTAGAGATAGATTGCATAGTGCTTATGGAAGCGGTAAAATCTGAAGGTATAGGCTTAAACTTTTCTTTAGAGTATTTTTTTAAGAATCCAATATTTTTTGCCCACCACATATATGGTATAGATATATATTTGGAAGGGAAATCAAAGTTATATGAAAGAGAGTTTGAAAATGATTTTTTGTCAATACTACTGTAAACAGGTGTTGAACTTTTAGTAAAATCGGAACCTCCTTTATAAACTAATCTATCTATAGTGTAATCCGAAATAAGATTTTCTGATTTTGAATCTTTGGAAAATCTATAGTTAAATGAGTGTACAGTAGTTTTAGTTATTATGGAGTCATGAACATTTTTCTCCGGGGTTAAGATATCTGTATTATCAATAAATTTTGGTGTAGATTTATCACTTTTATAGGCATAATCAATGGGCATTGAGAGTTTCCACCTATCCGGGAAAAATTTATTTAATTTAATATTTGCATTAAGACTAAAGTTTTGATTGTTGTTTAGGGATCCTCTATTTTTTAGAATATCATGAAAATCTGAGTCAACCATCTTAAATGAACTGCTTACAGAGCCAAGATCTGCAAAAGTGATAGTTCCACTTATCCTTTTTGCCGTACTTATGTTCTTCTCAACATCTACAAGTTTAAGCTCATCAATCCATATCTCATTTTGGTTAAGAGTTCCTACAGAGGTTCCAAAAGTAGAATCAACAATACCAACCTCATAATATTTTATATTACTTAGAGAGGGTTCTCCAAGCACTGCCAGAGATCTTTTTAGGGAGTCTGTTTCACTATATTTATGATAGGTCGTTATTCCTGTTTTTACAGTATAATCCACTCTATTTGTATCCAGTTTTATCTCCGGTAAATCTTTAAGATCTATAACCATTTTATTTGATATAAAATCATTCTTCCAACCCTCAACGAGTTCACTTGAATACTCATAATAGTTTGCTGAATCCCTTCCAAATCTATAAACAAAGTAAAGATCAGATTCATCCGGAGAAGGCCAAGGTTTGTTGCCTACTCCATCTCCACCATGTATCTCCATCTCCAACTTTTTGTAAAGAAAGAAGCTTTCACCCTTTTTATACTCTTTCCTTAAAAAAGCCTGTTCAGGATCTTCACTTATATCAAAATTCCAAGAGATTTGAAGAGATTGCTCTTTTTCAACATTACCTTCATCATCCTTTGAAAGAGATACCGAAGGAGGTGGTGTATATTGATCGGGGTTATCCTTATTATTTATCACCTTAGGCTCAATAAATTTTCTGCTCTTGCCCTCGGCTACCCACTCATTACCTACAAAATCAATATCTATAAATGTAATTTCAACACTATTGTTTTGACCTGTAGGTTCAAAATTTGAGAACCATAATCTTACATATTTAATCTCTGAAAGATCCGGAGCCCCGTTTACTATTGTTGCTTCACTATTCTTATTAACATCAATAGGGATTCTGTACTTTACGAAACCGTTTGACTCACTTACAATAAACTCACTTTCACCCTTTAATCTAATTTTGTACCTAAAGAAGTTTGATTCTTTATCCAATACTCCATTAAAGTTAAGATCCTCAGTGTCAAGTCTTCCGTTACCCTCAGTTTTATTCATCTGCCAATAATCAATATCAATATCACTTTTAGGATTACTCATAATATTATTGGATGTTGTAGGTCTGTCATCATAGGAGTGGTAGTAGTAAGTTTCAAAACCATTTAAATCTTCAGGATCAAGAGAGTTCATCTCCGTATCACTTGGATTTTTTATGTTGTAGTTGTGAACCATATCCAAACCAACATCCTCTTTGTCTCTCTTATCCAAGAGACCGTTGTTGTATCCATCTTTAGTCTCTCCGTCCTCATTTGTGAGAAGATCTTCAGAGTTTATGATTCCGTTTGGGATAACATCTTCATTTATATCACCTAAATCTATATACATATCAACAGGTGATCCTGATTTTACAAGAAACTCAATATACTTCATTTCCGTAAGATCTTGATAAGATCCCGGGATATACCTCATAACTCCACCCCAACTATCTTCAAGATCTATCTCTCTGTCCAAAGCTTCAGCTATACCACCCGGTTTAAAAACAAAATTTAAACTATTAACCTTTTCAATAGCTTCTTTACCCTCAACATCATCATAAATATCCTGTTTTTCAAGTCTGTCATCTTCATTAGGGTTATACCAATAGAAGCCGGTTCCCTCCCTACTGTAAGAGGTAGCACCCGGCTGTAAAAAGTAGATAGGATCTATATTTTGCTCACCTATGTTTACAACATTATCGTTTAGATTATACTTACCTTCAAGATATTGATCAGGGGTAGAACTTTTATGCCACAGATAGTAGCTCATACCCAAAGATCTTGTTCTGTCGGAACTCTCAAAATCGTCAAGATAGGCACTGCCTTTTGTATTGGGATTTGGAATAATTTGAGCAAACTCACCTTCAATTGAAAAGCTTGACTTTACCTCTGTTTCAATAAAAGGTAACTTATCAATACCTGTAGTTAAAAAGGGTAGGTCATCAGAGTATCTTCCGTTAACATCCCATATAAAGTTTTCAAATGGCTCTTGACCTAAGTAAACCTTATCATCTTTAGTTGTTCTTGAAAGATACATAGTTGTCAAACCAATGAAACTCTTTTCATTAAATCTGAACTCTGTTCTATTTCCCATTAGTACCTTTTTATCAAGTTGAAAGATTGAAGCACTTTCATAGGTTATATCAACATCTTTGTAAACCTCTGGCTGTAATATTGTAAGCTCTCCCGTTGTATAATCAATAATATAATCAATATCCCTTTTTAAAGTTTTTGCTCCGGATTTAACAGTCTCGGAACCTTCCAAAACATTAAACCCTAAACTGTGGGAACTGGATTTTGATCTAAACTTAAACTCAAGCTCCATCTTTGAAGTTTTATTATTTGAGGAGATATTTTCATAGATACCCGAATCAAAAAGGAGAGTGTCAACAGAAGGAGAATACTGCTTTCCAAGTGTGGTTTCATAATATTCAAGAGAATCCGGATAGAACGGTTTAAGAGCAGGAAATATAAAATGCCCTAAATCATTTCTTAAAAATATTGAACTTACCTCTTTATCGTTACTATTCTGTTTTACAATATCGTACACATCTTGAAATTTATCACTTTTAGAGTTTCCATACTCCAAAATATTCATTTCAAAAGTTTCAAGATCTATGTCTGAACCGTCAAGAGAGTAAACATTTTTCCACTCAAGATCATGCCATCTATCGGTAACTTTAGAGTTATAACTACCTATGGTAATAACTTTAACAACTTGGAGAGAAGGAGTTGCATTACCAACAGGTATCTCCTGAGAGTTGCTTATATCTGTCATATCAAAAGCAACCGCAATCTTACTGCCCGATGAAAGGATAGTACTGGTTTTAAGCATAATATAACCTAGTTGAGAATCCAGAACATAATCACTCTCATCAACCTCTTTAAGGTTTTGAGGGCTTTCTACAATGGAAGGATCTTCAAAATCAGATCTGGTATCATAAACCTCACCCTTTATAATATTTCCCTTATAGGACATATTTGTAGTGAAAAGTCTAAAACTACCTTGATCTATAGAGTAGTTTGATGCAGGCATCTGATTTATACCACCAATTTTTTTATCTTCAAAATGTGTGGCAGAATGCTCTCTAAAAACATTATCTAGGTAGAAGTAAAGATTCCTCTCAAAATCATAAGTATAGATCTTTTTTGTTCTGAGAGATTTTTGGTTTCCATTGATTTTAAGTTCATTCTTTTCACCCTTTTCCAAAGAGGCAACAAAGGTTGAATTTATTTTACCTATTTTAAGCTGTGTTTTAAGACCAAAAAGACCTTTATGATTACCTCCGTTACCGCTTACAAAGTTTGTTCCCGGAAGATTTAAAGAGATATTCCCGGCTTCAAGTTTTTGAACTATCTCATCACTATCTCCATCATAAATAATGCTTATTTGATTCTCAAAATCCATATTTTCGGTATCTTGTGCAATATTTACCGTTACTTTTTCACCAACCTTACCCTTAACACTTATATTCATCTCTGTATCGGGAGAGAAAGAAAAATCACTTGTTTCCGCATCATTTGAGTTGTTGTAACTTTTCTTACCTGTAAGGTTAAACTTCATATTACCTCTGAGCCTAAGACCAATCCTATTACCCCCAAAAATTCTATGAAAATTTTTAGATTTTATCTTAATGGGTATATCTATTGAAATCTCTTCCGATCCCGAAGATTCAAACGCTTTACCAATTGAGGAACTAATCTTTTTATACCACTGTTTCTTTCTACTGTATTCTAACCTCTTTTTTTTATAATCCTCTAAGGTTATAACCTCATCGGGATAGAACTCCTCTCCCATAAAATCTGATGAAATAATCATGAAATTTCCACTACTGTCCAGTTTTGCCATCTCTTCATATCTTTTGGCAATATCCTCAACTCTGTAGAGCAGTGAATCCTTATTCACAATACCAAAATAGTTTTTTGAGATAGAGGGGAAAGGGTTTATATAGTTCTCTCTAACATCTATAGTATAATCTATATTATTCAACATTTCGCCTTTAAGTGAAACGAAGGTAAAAAGTATAAAAAGTAAAGGTATAAATTTCATCTATAGTTCCCTATTGATTTTCCTGATAATTTTATTTATCTCTGTTTTATATATTGAATTACTAAATTTTTCCATAAATATTGAGCTAAAACTTAAAATTTGATCTTTTCTCTCTTCCCTCTCCAGAACCTTGATATATCTGTATAGGAGATCTTCATATTTACCCTCTTTATCACTCTTAACTGCCTCTTTCAAAATATCTCCCCCTCTATCATATTGAGCTCTTTCTATGAAAAAATTGTACTTTAAAAAGTTGAGGGTTTGAGGATTTGTTATAGAGAGACTGTTAAAAATATCATCAAAATCTATATTTATTAACATTGATAAAAGATACTTAAGAGACCCATCTCTATCCGTTTCTAAGCTTTTACCCAAAAGGTTAATAGATTCTATAAGATTATTATCGTAGAGACCATACACATTTCTTCCTTTAATCTTTTTTAGACTCTCTTCCAAATTTTTAGAACCAAATTTTCTATAATTAAATAAAAGATTGAGAAGTTTAAGCTCACCAAAGTGTTTTCTATTCCTAATAAAATTCCTGTCTCTTCTAAGATTACTCAGCTTTTGGTAGAAAAACCTTTCCTTCTCCTTTCCCTCAATATATTTCAGAAAATCAAGCTTAAGATCTATAAGCTTTAACTCTAAATCAATGTTTAATATATTGGGGTTCTCATTTATAAGATTTTCGGTTCTCTTAAACTCTCCCCTTTTAAACAGAAGTTTTACAAGATTCAATAAAACATTATTTTCAGGATAGGTTTTGTACAATTTTTCCAACTCTTCAAGGAGATCTGTATGATAGTAAATAGTTGATATATCTTTAACTATTTCACTATCCCTTTCACTTATACGATTATAAAAGTTAAGGGCTATTGAATATTCCTTATCATTAATAAGCTTCTTTCCAAAACCTTTAATGAGCTTGACGCTACTTTCCTTATTAAGGAAACTTAAACTATTCTCATAATCTTTCATGTTGTAATAGAGAGAGGAGATTATGAAATCTATATCTTTACTCCTATCTTTTTTTATCTCTTCCAAAAATAGATCCTTTTCACCTATTGTCATAGACTCAAAAAATGGTAAAATTTTTGAAACTATATTTTGAAGAGAATCAGAATCAATTAAATATTTAACCTCTCCTGCAGATTTTATTAATTCGAACTGCTTTGAGTATATATCAAAAAGTTTAGGGGAATAACTTTTTCTGTAATCTGAAGATAAAATAAGTTTTTCAGCTCTCTCAAACTGATTTGAATTGATGAAAATAGTTGAAAGAATGTGTAGTTTATCTCTATCACTTAAATTTAGAGAATCAATTTTATCCACAACCCTTTCACCTCCAAGACCTCTATTTGTTTGAAAGTAAAATTGAGCCTGAATAGCTTTAAGTTTTAGAGGGAATGATTCTTTTGTATATATTGAATCTGTGGAAAACGGACTATCTTTTAGTAGTTTATTCAAAAGAGATTCAGCCTCCAAAATTTCTGTTTCTCTGTTTGATGTTTTCACAAACCCCTCAAGAGCCGTAATATTTTTCCTGTCTATTTGGAGAACATTCTTATAATAGCTTCTTGCAGAGGCAAGAGAGCCGTTTTTTTCAGATCTTTTGGCATAGCCCAAGTATCTTTCAATCCTAGTATCTTTGGGAAAGATTAGAGAGATCATTATAAGTATGAACAGAATTTTAATCAGTTAAACATCTCCTCTAGTGTAACATACTCTATGTAGGAGTACTTATATTTTACAAGGTTTAATAGGGTTTCATAGCTCTCTTTTTTTGAGTGTCCGATTAAAATAACATCCTCTCCCCTTTCAGCTCTTCTAATACCCATTTCAAAACTTTTTATAATATCCTCTTCCCTGTTTGAGTTGTCTATAAATATATCTCTCCTCTTTTCAGGGATTTTATTCCTCTTACAAACCTCTCTACAGATAGAGGTGCTTGCAGTGTAACTATCAAGAAAGTATTTATTGTACTTTTTATAGACTTTAAAAAATCTATCCATTGTATCATACTCAGAGGTTGATTTTGATCCCATATGATTGTTTAAACCGGAAGCTCCCGGAATTTCTAGAAAAGCTCTTTCCAACATATACTCAATGGTTGAAATTGAGGTTGTATCGGTTAGTTTAATCAACTCTTTTTCTATAGATCCAAGCTTAGGCTCCATGGGAAAATGTATTATATAATCTTTTTTTAACTTTTTAGCTTTCAAAGCTATCCTTTTTGAGAAAGAGTGACCGGGTATAATTGATAATGTTATTGGTACAGGAAAGTTCAGGAAACCTTGTACATGCTTAGCTCTCCATTGATACCCAAAATCATCTATCACAATGGCAACTCTGGCTTCAAGATGAAGCTTCTCTTTTATATTCCTGTCTACAGATATATTTATAGATCTGTTATTTCTATATTTAAAACTTATGGTTACACTATTCTTTCTATTCTCTTCAACACTGTATTCCTTAACTTTAAGCTTCCTTAGAATATTTGTTACAAACTTATTATACCTTTCCAGAGTATTGTTTGAAGGAAGTCTAAGAGAGATTGATACCTTTCCCTTATCAGTGGTTCTTTTATACCATTTTTGGGATACTCCGGAAGTTAGAATAAGGGAGTCCAGAGGATCAGAGTAAACAATTTTCTCCTCTTTTGGGGAATTAGTATCATTGTAAATCCCCGTGTACACTATCTCTTTTCTCTTTTCCGGAAGAGTAAAAAGTACGGTATTTATAACCATAATAAGTACAATTATTAAAAAACTACTGCTCTTTATTGTAGATCCTCCCAAAAGTTTATTTTCCAAACATATTTATCCTTTTCCAGCCTTCTCACAAATTTGAACTTACCATGACCAAAAAAGTTAGTAAGCTCTGTGCCAAGATAAAGGTTAAGATTAAAGGAAAGTATGAGAGATGTATCAAGAATAGATTCGCTTGGCTCTTCAAAGCTACTATTAAAAGTAAGCTCCAGTTGATCAAAGCTTCTAAACATTCTCTTGGTTATTCTCAAATCCTCATCTTTATTCCAACTTTCATACACACCATTATTATTAAACTTAAATATAAAGCTACTGTCTAAAAGTGTTTCATAGAGAAAAGAATCTTTAAAACTGTAACTGTAAGCAAAGTTGTTTATTAAACCGTTTATGGTAGTATTGGACTCGGTAGAGATATAATCTTCAAGATCCTTATAATCCGGCGAAAATGGATTACAACTTACTATAGTAATAAGCACTGTTATGAATATAAAGAATCTGACCATATCTGTTTCCCACACCCAATTAAGAAGTATCAATTCATATTATACTCTTAATTTAGTTAAAAGTTTAAAGAAATACTGACTGTATATGAACTTCCCGCTACACTTTAACCAAACAATCATAATCACTCTAACTTTTACAACCAGCTTAAAAATAAGGGGTAGAATATTTTTATAGATTTTAAAACTACTCCCCTTCAACTAATTAATCTTTATAATATAATTAAAAATTGGGATAAGAATATATTAAAAAAACGGATAAAATATAAGAAATTTAATGAGATAATTGTTATAATGCATTATCTTGTTTTGTTGCTGTATTGGAGGAGGTCTTTTTTTATTAAAAATATGACCTATTGATTAGAAATTTAATTATTTAAAAGACAAAACAATTTATACAGGAGTAGATTTTATGAAAAGAAGTGATCTGTTTTTTACAATATTCATAATAGTGGTGTTTGCACCATTTTTTATATACGATGATCTTTACAACGGATATATTAAATTCAACAGTGAACACAGCTATATAATGAGTTATATAAAGTTTGCTTTTTTAGCAACATTAGGGGAAGTGATCACTCTAAGAATGACCCAAAAGGTTTATAACAAAAAAGGTTTTGGTATTTTACCTAGAGCAATTGTTTGGGGATTTTTAGGAATTTTGATTAAAGTTGCTTTTGTAATCTTTGCAACCGGAACACCAAATCTAATAAGTTCTTTAGGATTTAATCAATACCCCGATATTGTAAAAGCCTTCACTATAAGTGTTACCATGAATATATTCTTTGCTCCTGTAATGATGACTTTACATAAAATTACAGATATCCACATTATAAACAATGGAGGAACTATAAAGGGGTTATTTAGACCTATAGAGTTCGCAAAAATCTTTCCTACTATAAATTGGGAGATTATGTGGGGTTTTGTATTTAAAAAGACAATCCCACTCTTCTGGATTCCGGCTCATACCATTACATTTATGTTACCAAAAGATTTCCAAATTCTCTTTGCTGCTCTTTTGGGTATAGCGTTAGGAGTAATCTTGGCATTTGCATCAAAAAAATCTGAAAAAAAATAGAGGTTTATATGAAAGTATTACTTGCAGGATACAATATTGATTCAGAAACTATTGAAGAGTTGAAAAATAGCAGTAACTACAATAAGGAGAATCTAACTCCTGAAACACTTTCTGCCGCTTATGCAAGAATAAGTAGAGATCCTAGAGATATAAATATTTTAAGAAAAGAATCTAGAGAAGAGGTTGAGAAAAGTAGAAAATCAAACTCAACTATTATATTCGGGCTTGGTCACTCATCTGTTGCAGAACACGCTTTTTTAAACTTTGATATTATAGGACTTTCAAGATTAGCCGTTGAGGAGGTTCAAAAGTTTAGATTAGCTTCCTTTACCGAAAAGAGTCAAAGATATATAACTCTGGAGGATGATTATTTAATCCCAAATGGATTTTCAGGAGAGGATTTAGAGCTATTTAATGAAACAATAAAAGTTCAAAACAGTGCTTACCACAAGCTTTATGATTCATTAAAAGATTATCTATTTAATAAATACTCGGAAAAAGTAAGTAAGAAAAAGGGTAAAATAATTGTTGACGGTTGGGCAAAAGAGGATGCTAGGTACGTTGTTTCTCTGGCAACTCTTTCACAATTTGGAATGAGTGTTAATGCTAGAAGTTTAGAAAATATGCTAAGAAGATTTTCTGCTTCAAAACTTCAAGAGGTACAAGATTTAGGAAAAGCAATATTTGAAAAGGTTAACGGTTTTGCCCCATCTATTATAAAATATATAGAGAAAACAGAATATGATAGTAAGAGAGTAGAAAATCTTAGATTACTTGTAAACTCTATACCTAAGAGTAGTAAATCAAGTGATGAAGTGAAACTTGTCTCCTATGATAAAGATATAGATAACAAGGTTTTAGCATCTATATTGTACGAATATGGATTTGACGATTATGATCAGGCTTATAGTTATGTACTCTCTCTCTCTCTGGTAGAGAAGATGAAACTTGTAACAAATAGTCAGCAGTTTAGAAAATCTTACAATTCTGTTTGCAGGGGATATGAGTATGGTGATTTTACTTTTGAACTCCTTTTGACAGCCACAAACTACGCCCAATTTAAAAGGCACAGGTTATCTTCTCAAGTAACGGGAGATTATGATATAGATTATGGCGTAAAAATGCCCCACACTATTGAGGAAGCGGGATTGAAAGATATTTTCAATCAAGTAATACAAAAAACAGATGAAACATATAGAAAACTTAAAAAATCATCTCCTTCTCTGGCAGACTATATCCTAACAAATGCTCACAGAAGAAAGGTTCTGGTTAAAATGAATCTTAGAGAACTCTACCATTTTGTAAGTTTAAGATCTGATGAGCATGCACAATGGGATATTAGAGAAATATCAGATATGTTGAAAAATATTGTAAGAGATAAAGCTCCTGTAGTTTCACAATTTCTATTAGGGAAGGATAGCTTTTTACTTTAAAATTTAATAGAAATCTTTAGGGGTAGGATAAATTTCTACCCCCAAACTATCTATCAACTTTTCGTAACAAATCCTAAATATAAAAAACATTGAGAAGATTAAGGTTTCAACAATAGATACAGTTTTCCATTCTTGGCTCTAAACTTTCCGGAAAAGTCTCCCGCTCTCCTGCCAATACCTTTATAAAAGTCAATGTGATTCTTAATAATTGCCCCACCGGTATCCTGATCTATAACAAAGTTCTTAACGGTATAATCCTCCCCACCATAACTATCACTGCAATCCAAAAAGAATAGCCCCCCGCCACTAAAATGTTTCTTATCCATAGCAATAGAGGTTTCAGGGGTTACAGGAAAACCTAAGCTGCCTTTGGGAGCCATACTGTTTGATATTTCATTATAAACCTTGAAATCTTTTTCATAAAAAACATAACTCTCATTGACTGAGCATATCTCTTCAATAGTTTCAGGGTTTTTATTTAAATACCTTTTAATTGTTTGCATGGAGATAGAATCTCTTGAAATGAGACCTTTCTCTATCATATATTTACCCAAAGATTTATAAGATCTTGAATTTTTACCTGCATAATTAAACTTATGGATCTTACCATCAGGAGTTTCCACAAAACCGCCACCTTGAATATGAAAACTGAATATATCGGGGTAGCTGTCAAAGTAGATAAGTTCTAAACCTTTTCCTGAAAGCTTACCTTGAAAATCAATACCGTTTCTACTAAATACAGGATCAACCCTTTTTGATTCAAAATCAACTAAGCATGCAACCTTTGAAGCAGATCTAACTCTCCCCCTTTTAAGGAAATTTGGATCAAATTTTTCTGTATTTATGTAAAATAGATTCTCCGGTTTTTTATAAAGTGCCCATTTATACCTATCACTTTTTTCATAATCTCCACTGTAAATAGGGGAGTAGTAAGAGGTAACCTCCGTTTTTCCGTAAAGATCATCTAGAGTGTACACATCAAAATATTTGTTTAGATCTATTGTAATAAAATTACTCTCCAGTAAGCTATCCAAAAGTTCTAAACTCTCTATAGCCCTGCCTTTATCTATTTTAAGATTCCCATATTTAATAGAATCAATATTTAATCTTTTATTAAAATAGTCTATTTGTCTTTTTATAGCTAACTTAACCAGATTGGGGCTACTTGGATATTTAACAACTAAGGGCTTATCCCTTTTTTTAAAGATAAAACCCTCCTCTTTTACTAAGCTGCATGAACTTATTAAAATTGAGATAATGACTATTAATATTTTTCTTACCATCTTATTATCCCTCAAAATTTTAATACAAAAGAAACTCTTAGTAAAAAAAGTTATAAATAAAACTTCAAACATGTGAAAAGTTTAAGTAGATCTCCTGAAAAAAGGTTAGATTCTATTTATTTGAGAATCATGTGCCTTGTTTCAAGAGTATTTATATAAAATGTTTAAATATAATTTGTTTGCTCTTTTCTAGTAGATCTTACCTAAAGGCTTCAACATAATACTACAAGGTGTTATTAGTTCTAAATTTAAACTTTAGTGTTAACCTATAGCTCAACAATCCTATCATACTCAATACCTTCATCAATGAGAATCTTCTCTATCTTTTTCTTGTCATCATTGAACTTTATGCAATAACCACAATCTGAAGAAAGCTCTCTTGGAACAGAGGTCATTGATGAAGTTACACCTTTACTTTCCAAAACCTCATTTGCCCAAATAGCGTAATTAGTTGAAAAAAATAAAATTATTTTATCCATTAGTTATCTCCTTTAATGCTTTAACAGCAAAATCTATTTCCTCAAAATTATTAAATATACCAAAACCAAATCTAACAGACCCTTGGGGAAAAGTTCCTAAACTTTTATGAGCAATAGGTGCACAATGAAGACCAACTCTGGACATAATATTATACTTTTCCGAAAGGTTTTCTCCTATGTAAGATGGAGTAAATCCTTCAATATTAAAGGATACAACTCCGGTTCTACATCTATGATCATCAGAGTAGGAAACAAATCCTTTTAGGTTCTCATAAGCAAGTTCAATAAACTTTTTTTGGAGAGATACCTTATGATTTTCTACCTCCTTAAAACTATTGAATCTATTTTTAAGATATGAGATCCCTTCGTACAAACCTGCAATTCCCGGAAGGTTTAAGGTTCCACTTTCAAAACTGTCAGGAAGAAAATCCGGCTGAATCTCTTTATCAGAAAAACTTCCTGTTCCGCCATAGTTAATAGGAGAAAGAATCTTTTCATCAAATTTATCTGAAAGTATTAGAGCTCCGGTTCCCATAGGACCGTAAAAATTTTTATGACCCGCAATAGCAACCATATCAACAGAATTTTCCTTTAAGGAAAGATCTATAACACCACCACTCTGAGCAGCATCAACTAAAACAATAGCACCCTCTTTTTTAGCCATACTACTAAGAAGTTCAATATTTTGGGTAAAACCATTTACATTTGAGGAGTGGTTTAGAACTACAAAATCTATTTTTTGACTTTTCAGTTTTTTCTCAAAAACCTCTGCATCTATCTCTCCATTTTTATATGAAGGAACCATATCAAACTCTAATAGACCTCTATTTTTAAGTTCATTTAAAGGTCTGATAACTGAATTATGCTCCATAGAGGAGGTGAGAACCCTAGTTTTTCCTTTTAATAACCCCTGTATCCCAAAATTTAAAGCTTGGGTTGTATTGTTTGTGAATATAACCTTCATAAGATTCTTTACTTCATAAAGGTCTCCTATAGCTTTTCTGGTTTTAAACAATACTCTTCCTGAGCTAACGGAATTTTTATGACCTGACCTGCCTGAATTGCCACCTATATTTGAAATAAAGTTTGAAACCCCCAAAACCACCTCCTTTGGCTTAGGAAAAGAGGTGGCTGTATTGTCTAAATATACTATTTTTTCCATTATCTTTTAACTGTGTAAACAGTATACCCTTCTAAATCTTTAGTAATAAAGTCTAATTTAAACCTTTTTAAATTTCTTGCAACATTTTCTTTTGATGCTTCACTATCTAAAAAAATTTCAAAATCTTCATTCCCATTTTTTATTTCATTAGTAACCAATAGGACAGGTTCAGGGCAGGAAAGCCCTCTGACATCTAAAGTTCTCATTCTACTTACCTCTCTCTTCTATCATAAAAAAACCAACTGCAACACAGAAAATGATACCAATGATTGTTGCAATTGCACCAAACTCACCTAAACCTTTAGGGGAGGATGCTAAACTAAAATTGTGAGCAAATGAAGCTCCAACAAACATGCCCATTACAAAAACTCCCGAATCTGTATCCCCCTCACCGGTTAAGATAAGTTGCCTTCCGGGACAACCACCTGCTAAAGAGAAGGCTAAACCCGAAAGAACCATACCTAAAAAGTTCCATACATGAAGACTGTGGGCTATTGGCTGGCCTTCAAAACCAATATTGAACTGACCTAAAATTATATTTAATACAGTAGCAGAGACTACTAACGAGATAACTCCTGAGATTAGGTGAGTATCTTTAACTAAAATAAGATCTCTTATAGCCCCCATTGTACAAAATCTGCTCCTTTGAGCTAAAAATCCAACGAGTAGACCTGCTCCTAAACTTATTAGTATTGGTGCATGCATAGATCCGGGTCCTTTACTGCTTAACATTATTTTTGAAAAATCAAAAACTAAAAACAGTAGTAATACTACCATGAATATAGGCATCATGTATCCACCAAGCTTATTTTTTTGAGGTTGTGATCTACCTAGAGAAAACCCTTTTTTAAGGAAAAAAGATCCTCCCGCAATTCCTGTTATTAAACCTGCTATACCTAGAATTGCATTTAGGTCTCCACCTGCCAATCTGAGTAATCCCCTCCATGGGCAACCCAAGAATACAAGAGCTCCAATCATTGCAAAAACACCTAAGAAGAAGCGTATTATTGTTGAAGATCCTCCTCTAGGATTAAACTCTTTCTTAAAAAATGAAATTATAAATGCACCTAATAAAATTCCAATTATTTCAGGCCTAATATATTGAACAACACCGGCTCTGTGAAACCCTATAGATCCGGCAATATCTCTTTCAAAGCACGCTACACATATACCCATATTACCTGGATTCCCCAAATATTGTAAGGTTGCAGCTACAATACCAATTATAAGACCAACTGTGATTATCCCATATAGAGATGAAAGAAAATTTTTCATCTGAACTTCCTTATATTTTAATTTAAAAAATAAATAATGTAAAACACCTTTAGGTCTAGCTTAAATAAGGGGTTACTTTTAAGATCTTATTTTATAGATAAGTTACAGTAATAATTATCTTAGGGATCATTTAAAATCCATGCAAAACAAGATTAAAAGCCAATTAGATCGCCTGATATTAATTCCTTTAGCCTAAAGGTATGGGGAAATCCTTAAACTCGTCAACAAAAACCTGGGGTTGTAAAATAGATATATGTCCTAGTTTTTTGACTCAACGAATTTAGCCTATAATTTTAATTGAGAATAACAAAAACAATTTAATAAACAGCAAAAAAAATGTCAACATTTTTTTTACTAATATGGAATTATGGAAAATATGAGCTGTTTTCATTTAATTGGAAGAGGAAGAAGCAACCAGAGAAATTGAGAATAAAATAGCAAAAGTGCACCCGACCGGATTCGAACCGGTAACCGCAAGAGTCGGAGTCCTGAATTCTATCCAATTGAACTACGGGTGCATAGAAATAAGCTTCCGTTCAAAATAATAAAAATAGTGTAAAAAAGTAATGGTTTTATTTCTTTTTAATACTATGAAGAAATTCCAAGATATTTTTAAAAGTTTAACTTTAAACTTAAACCGGAAAATAAACAATGGAAGAAAAAAATAAGAAAAAACAATAAAAGTTTAGTTTTCTAACTTTTAAAATATTATTTTACAGCAACTCTTCACTTTAATTAATTAAAATAGAATATAAATTAAGTGGAGTTATTTTGTTGATAAAGATCTACTGAAAAAAATTGAGGTAAAAATAGTTTTAGATTTAATACAAATTAATGGGAAGATAGAGATATGAGTGAAATAGTTAAATCGATTATAATGGGAATAGTACAAGGGGCTACAGAGTTTCTGCCCATATCATCATCGGGTCATTTGGCACTTATGCATAAGTTTTTAAACTTCCAAACCGAATCAAACCTATTTTTTGATGTAATGCTCCATCTTGCTACCCTCATTGCTGTAATAATATTTTTTAGAGATAAGATAAAAGATATTATTGTAGGGTTTTTCTACGGTGTAAAAACTTTGGGAAAAGGCGGAACATTTAGAGAATCATTTCTGGAGAGTTTATACTCAAGACTCTCTCTACTAATAATAGTGGGATCTATTCCTACAGCTGCCATAGGCTTAATCTTTAAAGATCTTTTTGAATCTTATAACTCAAATCTGATTGTTGTTGGTTCAGCTCTCATTGTTACATCTATTTTACTTCTTTTATACGAGATCTCAAGAAAAGGTTACAAAGATGAAAATAAGCTTTCATTCAAGGATGTGTTTATTATAGGTATAGTACAAGGTATAGCCATAATCCCGGGTATATCAAGATCGGGATCTACCATAGCTGCTGCAAAACTTTTAAGAGTAAAAAAGGAGACTGCCGCAAGTTTTTCTTTTCTTCTCTCAATTCCTGCAGTTGGAGGAGCGTTCCTTTTAAAACTTAAAGATCTTTTTCAAGAGAATCTTAGTTTTGATTTTGCAACTGTTGCAGCAGGATTCTTGGCAAGCTTTATAACAGGGTATTTATGTTTAGCTATGCTTTTATGGCTCATAAGAAAGGCTAATCTTAAAATTTTTATTCTATACTGTTTTATAATGGGTAGTTATGCTTTATATTATGCTTTAAATTAAAATCCGGAGCTCTTTATGGAAGATAGAAAAGAACGAGAAAAAATGTTAGAACTTTCAATAAAGCAGATTGAAAAGAATCATGGTAAGGGTGCCATTATGAAACTTGGTGACAGCCCTAGACATTCTGTAGAATCTGTATCTACAGGGTCATTAACTTTAGATTATGCATTAGGTATTGGAGGATTACCAAGAGGAAGAATAATTGAGATATATGGACCAGAAAGCTCTGGTAAAACAACGCTTACTTTACATGTTCTTGCAGAGGCACAGAGAAAGGGTGGTTTGGTAGCATTTATTGATGCTGAACATGCTCTTGATACAAATTATGCAGAAAAACTTGGAGTAGATACAACAAACCTATTGGTTTCACAGCCGGATTATGGAGAGCAAGCTTTAGATATTGCTGAAACTCTTGTAAGGTCAAACGCTCTTGATGTAATTGTTGTTGATTCGGTAGCTGCTTTAACTCCAAAAGCTGAAATTGAGGGAGAGATGGGTGATTCTCACATGGGGCTACAAGCAAGGCTTATGTCTCAAGCTTTGAGAAAACTTACAGGAACAATAGCAAAAACAAATACTATTTTAATATTTATCAATCAGCTTAGAATGAAGATTGGAGTAATGTTTGGATCGCCTGAAACAACAACAGGTGGTAATGCTCTAAAATTTTACTCATCTGTAAGAATTGATATTAGAAAGATTTCTACCTTAAAAGATGGTGATAATGTTTTTGGTAACAAAGTTAGAGCCAAGGTTGTAAAAAATAAGGTTTCTCCTCCATTTAGAGAGGGTGAGTTTGATATCCTGTTTGGTGAGGGTATATCAAAAGTTGGAGAGATCATTGATCTTGGAGTAAAACATGAGATAATAAAAAAAGCCGGATCTTGGTTCTCGTTTGGAGAGGAGAGAATAGGTCAGGGAAGAGAGAAAGTAAAAGCTATTCTTCTTGAAAATGAGGATATGTACAAAAAGATTGAGCATGAGATTCAGCTTAAACTTGGTATGATAAAGAGCGAGGAAGAGAGTACCCAAGAAGAGGGATAGATTTTATATAGAGATTATAGATTTGTCAGATAATAAGGTTGATCTGACAGATTAAAATTATAGAAGGGGGTAAATATGAAAAACTTTAATGAGTTCATTACAGAAGTTTCAAAAAATGGTTTTGAATCTTTTGTAGAGGAGATAAGTTCACTCTCCTTTAAAGCATTTGTTAATACATATAAATTTTCATCTTTTGAGGATTTTACATCCCAAGAAGGAAAGAGGAGATTTAAACAGATATTAAATGAGAACAAAAAGCTAAAATTAAGTGAGCTCATTGAGTCTAAAGAGATTAAAAACTTTGAGGATTTTGAAGAGTTCTTTTTAGGAGATAAAGAGGTTAAGATAGAGGATACAGACAGACTCATTAAAGTTAGAGTTGAAAAAATGAAAGAGATAAGAGATGAGATGGGAGTTAATCCTTACCCTTATAACTTTAATGTAACCCACTACTCCAAAGGTATAAAGAGCAATTTTGATTCTCTTAACACTCTTGAAACATCTGTTAGTATAGCAGGTAGAATTATGGCTTTAAGACAGATGGGTAAAGCATCTTTCTGTACTATTCAGGATAAAGATGGTAAGATTCAGCTCTATGTTGCAGAGAAAAATATTGGAACTGAATCTTATGCGGTATTTAAGAAACTTGATATTGGCGATATTATTGGTGGAACAGGTATTGTTAAAAAGACAAAAGTTGGAGAGATTACTGTTTATCTTGACTCTATGACCCTTCTAACAAAAGCTATAAGACCACTTCCTATTGTTAAGGAAAAGGATGGTGAGGTTTTTGATGCCTTTAACGATAAAGAGCTTAAGTATAGAAATAGACATATTGACCTAATAGTATCTCCAAAGACAAAAGAGACCTTCAAAAAAAGATTGAAGATTATCAAATTTATAAAAAATCTTTTGGATAATAAAGATTTCTTTGAGGTTGAAACCCCTACCCTTGTCCCAATATATGGTGGTGGAAATGCAAAACCTTTTATATCTCACCACAACTCTTTAGATATGAAATTATATATGAGAATTGCACTTGAGATCTATCTTAAAAAACTTATTGTTGGTGGGTTTGACAGAGTGTATGAGATTGGTAAGGTGTTTAGAAATGAGGGTGTAGATAAAACACACAACCCGGAGTTTACTCTTCTTGAACTCTATCAAGCTTATGGTGACTATAATGATATGATGTCTATTACTGAAGAAATATTTGAGCAGTCATCAATAGCTGTTAATGGAACAACGGAGATTAAGTTTAAGGGCAAAGATATAAGCTTAAAAACACCTTTTAAGAGAATGAAAATGGTTGATGCTATAAAAGAGTATGGAAATCTCGATGTTTTAAATATGAGTGATAGCGAGCTTGAAGAAGCTGTAAAAGCTAAAGGTGGGGAGTTAAAAGGTGGTTTCAATTGGGGTAAAGCTATAGAGGAGATTTTTGAGCTTTATGCTGAAGAGCATATTATTCAGCCAACATTTATAATTCAGCATCCAAAAGAGTCAACAGGACTTTGCAAGGTAGAGTATGATGATCCTAGGTTTCTTCAGAGATTTGAGCTATTTATAAATGGAACAGAGTATGCTAATGCTTATAGTGAAAGTAACGATCCTATATTCCAAAGAGAGACCCTTTACACTCAATCACTCCGTAGAAAAGTTGATGAAGAGGCAGCACCAATGGATGAGGGTTTTGTTCAAGCTATTGAGGTAGGAATGCCACCTACAGGAGGTTTAGGAATAGGTATTGACAGGCTTGTAATGCTTTTAACAGGAGAGGAGTATATTAGAGATGTATTATTCTTTCCAACTATGAAACCCGATGATAATAAGTAGATTATAAGATCTTAAAAAGCAGGTTCAAGGCAGGATTTATTCCTGCCTTAAACCTGTTGAAAAAGCAAGACTGGCTAGAAACGAGTAGTACAAGGAGTCATTTTTTTATGCGATTTGAGCCTAGAAATACTAGGTGATTTGAGAAGAAAAAAATTGGGACGCAGTAATGCGAAGTTTATCGACAGTCTGAAGGCAGGATTTATTCCTGCCTTTTGTTAAAGAAGTTAATATCTCTATAAAACTCCATACATTATACTTCAAAACCATCAGAGTAAATATAGATTTTTAGTTATTGCATAATTTATCCCAAAATGGAGATAAAATAGTTTAAATCCAATCTTTTTTCATTAGGTCTGAACCTAGATATTTCATATATTATATGCATAGAGAAGGCGTTAAAATTGCAACAAGAATAAAATATTAGAGTGAAAAATGAAAAAATTATTACTGATTATTCTATTAACAATTTCTTATCTTAGTTCACAAACTGGAACAGAAACTACACAGGGTGATAAAATGGAATGGTATAGAGATGCTAAGCTGGGAGTTTTTATCCACTGGGGAATCTACTCTGTAAAAGGGATAGGGGAATCTTGGTCATTCTTTAATGATCATATCTCCCACAAGGATTATATAGCTCAAAAAGATGGTTTTAAATGTGAAAACTACAATCCTAAATATTGGGCAAAGCTTATAAAAAATAGTGGAGCAAAATACTCTGTAATAACCTCAAAGCATCACGATGGGTTTGCTTTATGGGATACAAAACTGGGGAATCTAAATGCTGTAGAGCACTCTGCTGTAGGTAGAGATCTATTAACTCCATTTGTTGATGCTCTAAGAGAGAATAATCTAAAAGTTGGATTATACTTCTCCTTACCGGATTGGTCTTATGAGGACTATACTGAACATACTCGTAAAATAAAGAGATATAAAATTGAAGATGATCCTGAAAGATGGGAGAGGTTTTTAAATTACTCTCAAGGGCAGATGAAAGAGTTAGCAGATAAATATAATCCGGACCTTTGGTGGTTTGATGGAGATTGGGAACATAATGAAAAGGAGTGGAGAGTTGATAAAATAAAATCAATAATGTACAATAAAAACCCTAATTCAATATGTAACTCACGTTTAAACGGAAAAGGGGATTATGAAACTCCTGAACTTGGAGTACCTATCCAAAGACCTAATGCTAAATATTGGGAACTTTGTATAACAATGAACGACTCTTGGGGGTATCAGCCTCAGGATAAAAACCATAAGAGCCCACAACAGGTAATTGATCTTTTGGTTGATTGTATCAGTAAGGGTGGAAATCTCTTGATTGATATAGGTCCAAAATCTGATGGAACAATTATACCTGAGCAAGAGGAGGTTTTAAGAGAGCTTGGAAAGTGGACATCAAAGCATGAGGAAGCTATATACGGCTCAGATAGGGGAATCCCTTATGATTATTTTTATGGACCTACAACATTGTCAAAAGATGGTGAAACCCTCTATCTATTTGTTAGAGATACTCCTAAAGATGGTAAGATTATATTAAAGGGTATTGTAAATGATATTGAAGATATCTATTTGGTGGGTAGTAATAAGAGGTTAGATCACAAACTTTACAGTAAAGTATCTTGGAACTCCTACCCGGGAGTTAGATATATTGATATAGATAAAGAGGATATTGATAAATACTACAATGTTGTTGCTGTAAAGCTTAAAGGCAAAATAAAGCTGTATGGTGGAAAATCAGGTGCTATTGAGAGTAATTAGGATATACTAAAATTGAGTGTTTATCATAATTGCTAAAATATGTATCTTCCCACTAAAGAAGGATCTAAAGCAAACCTCCATTACCAATGTATCAGGGTAGGCATAAAACCTCAATGCTGTTGACTTAAGCTTTTAGTTGAAAAAGCAAGATAAAATAAAGAAGTTCTCAGTCTCTGTTGCGACAGCTATTCCATCTTCTACCTTCGGGCCTTATGATCTTTGAGCCTAAAAACAGTAGGTGATTTGAACATAAAAATTTGATGACGCAGTAATGCAAAATATTAGATAAGCACTTATATCTAACTCAGGTTCTTTTAGAATTAGAATCTAATAAAACCAATAGTTTATCAATATAATAAAAAAAGAGAGAAAGTAACCTTCTCTCTTTTATATAATTTTTTTAATATTTTGAGTTAAACTGATTTATTATAAACTCTAATTATTTATAGATTTCTTTAATAGGTTTGAAAGGCCTACAATGGTGTAAGGCTTTTGGATAAACCCAGCAGCTCCACTCTTGATAAGTCTTTCTATTATATGGTTCTTTTTATATCCCGAAGCAATAAATATCGGTATCTCAGGATCCAGTTCTTTAATTTGATTAAAGGTCTCTTCTCCCGCCTGTTTAGGCATATTTATGTTGAGTATTACAGCAACAAACTCAATACCTGAAGATTTAAACACCTTCACACCCTCTAGTCCGTTAGATGCTGTTTCAACCTTATATCCAAACTGTTCCAACATATCTTTGGCAACTTTTCTTATAACCTTTTCATCATCAATTAAAAGAATTGTACCCTCTCCATATATGTGGTCAAAAACGGCAAACTCCTTTGATGCTGAACTACTTTGATTCAATTTTTTAGGTAGATATACATGGAACTTACTACCTTTACCAACCTCCGTTTCAACATCTAAATATCCACCGTGAAGAGATACAATATTGTATACCATTGCTAAACCTAACCCCGTACCATGTTCTTTATCCTTTGTAGTAAAAAATGGCTCGTAAAGTTTCTTTAAGTTTTCACTCGGTATACCAACTCCGGTATCTGAAATCTCAACTTCCCAAAAAGATTTTTTAGGATCTACATTGCTAAATTTTTGCAAGAAACTTGTATTAGGATCAAAACTTCTAATAGTTACGCAAAGATCTCCTCCATACTCATCTGTATCTCCTCTCATAATAGTCATTGCATGAGAAGCATTTATACATATGTTTAAGAAGACCTGTTCAAGCTGCGTAGGATCTGCACAAACTACAGGATCCTCATCACTTCTTATGAAATCTATTATTATACTCTTATCAAAAGAGTTTCCACAAAGTTTTAACACATGTTTCAGAGAAAGATTTATATCTGTAGGAGCAAAAGAGAGCTCCTGTCTTTGAGAAAGAGTCAGTAGTTGTTTAACCATATCTGCTGCTCTGGATACAGAAGATTCTATTACATCCAAATACTCTTTAAAAACTCCTTCCGGCTTAAACTTATACCTCAACAGAGATGCACTTCCTGAGATTCCTCCAAGAACATTGTTAAAGTCATGAGCCAAACCACCGGCAAGATTACCTATAGTCTCCATTTTTTGTGCTTGTCTAAACTGAGATTCCCTATTTTCCAGCTCAGTTATATCTGATATTTTTACAATAGCTTGAGCTCCTGAAGGAGTAGATATAGGAACTATACTCAAATCTATATAGCTTATATTCAGATACTCAACATTCAATCTAGGAATATATATCTCTTTGTTCCTGTCAAACACCTCAAACAGCTTTTCCTTTACTTCCGGAACAAAGGAGAGAGTGTGTTCTATTTTGGTATTTATAATAGAGTTTATATCCTTTTCTAAAATATATTCAGTAGTATTATTTGCAAAAATTATATTCCCATATCTATCACAACCCAGTACAATAAAAGGAAGAGAATTAAGAACATTCTCAAAATAGTTTGAAAGAGTTAAACTTTCCCTTTCTATGCTCTTCTGTTTTGTTATATCCCTTATAGCAACTGACAATACCTTTCTGTTCTTTCTGGTAATCTCCTTTTTATGTATTTCAACAGGAAAGATTACACCGTTTGTAGATATGGCATCAACTTCTATAATTGTCTTATTTTCATCTGTACAAGGAGTTACAACATCATCAATCATTGATTCAACAAAAAGTTCTTCAATATCAAGACAATCATTTTCAACATCATCAATCCTAAAAATTTCAAGGAATCTTTTGTTATAATCTATAATTTTACCATCTTCAATAAATATTAGTCCATCAAGACTGTTTTCCGAAAAGGATTTACTTCTCTCCCTACTCAATTGCAACGATTCTATAGTTTTTTTTAGTTCTATATTTTGTTCTTTTATTTTTTCTGTTCTCTCATCAACCAACTTTTTAAGATTTTCATTATATAATCTATTCTGTTTTTCCAAATTATATCTCTTCATAACAGAATCAATAGATAGACTTAATACCTTGTAGTTTAGTATGGGTTTCTCTATGAACTCCCAAGCTCCCAACTTGTGAGCTTTAACAACATCATCAATAAGACCTGTTCCCGATATAACTATTACCGGTATATTAAAGTTACTCTCTTTAGCTATCTTAAGGAACTCAAAACCTCCCACATTTGGAAGTATTAAATCCAATATTATGAGGTCAGGATTTTCACTTTTGACAAGTTCAATACCTTTTTCACCGCTATCAGCTTCAAATACAGTATAATCTAATTTTTCAAGATATTTTTTAATACCCAGTCTAACTAAATCATCATCTTCAATTAAAACAATTCTATAACACATATCTTAACTGTCTCTATTAAATTCCCTTTTGGGTCCTAACTGTGTCTGTGCAAAAAAAATGTTCTGCGTACAAAAAAACACAGTAACCAGAAAAATAAGGGTAGTTAAATAAACCCTATATCCATTATTAAAATTTATGATTCCTAAATATAAAATACAAGCCTTTTTTACATTATAATTAAATTTTATACCTAAAAAAGGGGGATTTTCTAAAAACAACTAAAATATTCCTTACTTCTTCTAACTGAAATCTCTTCTGTAAATTTTTTTATAATTCTAAAAAGCTATTTCTATTTTGAAAGTAGATAACAAAATGGGCTTTCTACTTAGGATTGCTGAAAAAATTGCAAAGCTTATGACAGTTCAAAAATATCTAAACAAACTGTCAAGTATTCAACCTTCAACCTTTTTTAAGAAGATTCTGTCTAATATAAAAAGCCCATCCCCTATAGTTTAGAGAATGGACTTTTTATCAATTATTCAGTACAAATTATTCCACTACTTTCATATCATTGCCACCAAAGATTCCGTATGTAGATCCATCATACATAGCTTCAGCTTTTATTGGAGGCAGGTAGTAATCACCCTCAAAAGTTACATTATACTTTAAAACATAAACATAATTTCTGTTATATAGATTAAAAAACAGGTTGATTCTATCATCTCTATAGTCCATAGAGATAAGAGAAAGCTCTTTAAGATTAGTTCTTTTAAGTTCATTACCAGGGATCTCAAACTTGTTTATAGCAGGATTTATAGGTTTTAGCCCCGGCGGAACAACTTGAGAAAGTGCTACTTGATTAATGTATCTTCCACTGATATTTCCAATATAAACTACCTGGTAAATCTCCTCATTTCTTTTAACTTTTTCAAAATTCAGAGGCTTAAATTCATTATCTAACCACTCAGATTTTATCTCTATTCCTGAAGATTCAGAAACATTCTTCTTGGATTTAAGAGGAAGATATGTGTGGTAATAACTTAAATAAATATTACTCTCCCCTCTGTTCTCAATATTTATTTTTTCTTCACTATAATCATTTAACTCTATAGATCCACCTTTAGATCTTACCTTATCTCCATTTACTATAAGCTCAAATTGATCTCCTGATGAAATTTCTCCAAATATTATTTTGAAGGATCTCATAATTTGAGACATCGAGTAGGTTGATATATAGTTATTACTATCAATGGATTTTACTATCTGGGTACACATCTCGTAAGCTTTCTTTTTATCACCCATTTTAAACATTATAGCTGCTACTTCAGCATTTATTGAAAGATTACTGCAATAGTAGTTGTAATCATTGCTTAGTGTCTCATTAAAATCTATGGATTTATATATATCCAAACCAATATCTTCTTTTCCATAAGCTTTAAATCCAAGAGCCAAATATGCCTTCTCTAGAGTTGTAAGTTTTTCATAAAATATCTCTCTTATATAGTTCAATCTCGGCAGAAGATCATACCCCTCTTTTTGAAGAATTGGAACAGCCTTAAGAGTTGTGTAAAAATTCTTTTTTTCATTATTGACATAGTCATACAACCTCTTAAAAGATCGTTTTTCAATGTTTGGATTGAAACCATAACCAAGCTTTTTTGCATCAGCTATAAATTGAAGAGTATAAAGTGTAACCCAAGAATAGAAACCATCACCCTCCCACAGAGAAAATCCTCCACCACTAACAGTAAAGGCACCAATCTTTTTCATTGTATCATTTATATTGTTATCAATACTGTTCAATGCTTTTCTATTATCCTTAAACATTGGCTTTAAAAACAGTTGAGCATACGCTTTGGTAATTGTTTGTTCAAGACATCCGTAAGGATACTTTATAAGTTCTGAAACTCTACCTTTTATTCCGTAAAGTAATGAGCTTCCAAAAGTAAGATTGTGAGAATCGGTATTCAATACCCCTAAATCTCTAATATCCATATTAAAGGAGTTGCCCGGCTCTATTATATAAATCTTATTTGTTTGTTCATAAGGAGAGCTTGGTCTTTGGGCTATCTCATACTCTTTCTTAGCCTCAAACTTCCCGGATTTAGCACTAAACTTGATATCTTTTTTACCTATACTCTCTCCGGTTGTTATCTCAAAAAATAGTATGGATCTTTCACTCGGCTCGACAGAGACAGTTTTTGGGTGTATTGTTAACCCCTCTGAATGGGAAACAGAGATTTCTACATTTTCTGTAACAGTAGAATCACAGAATAGAGTTAGAGGTATCTTCACCCTCTCGTTTACACCCAATACAGCAGGGAGCTCCGGAAGAATAGCAAGATTAGGTTTAACAATAACATCCTTATCACCACTTATATACTCACTGTTTGATCTTCCGGTAACCATTATACGAACGGAACCCGTATAGTTTGGAATCTTAAAGGTGTACTCACACTTACCTTCATTATCACTTTCTATAATTTTTGAGAATATATTAACAGGTTTAAACCTATTTGCTTTAACTATGTTTAATCCTCTTTCTCTCTCTTCTGATTCTTCTCCACCACCAATAGTAAACCTTCTGTCAATAACACCGTTATAACTATCCAAAACACCTGAAAAGTTATCGTAAAGATTAAAATCATGAAGCTGTTTACTGTAGAAATACCTATCCGGAGATGGGGTTTTAAAATTGGTAAGGTTTAATAATCCTTCATCAACAATAGATATTGTTATATAACTCTTTCTACCTGTTTTTGTATCAATCTTAACCGTATAATCTTTCAGAGGCTCAATTTTATCCGGAATTGATATGATAGCTTTAGACCTCATATCCTCTCTATCTATTTTTATATATTCTATTCCAAGTAACCTTTCAGGTTTACTATTTTTTCTGTTCTTAGGTTGATATACTCTTATATTTGCATAAACACCCGGGCTCATCTCATCTATTGCCTTAAATTTATACTTATCAATTTTTGAAAGATCTACAATATCTTGATAAAAAATACTACTTCCATCTTCGATAGATATAAAAGCAGTTCCCGACATTTCACAGTCAAATGTAAGTTCAATATCATCTCCACTATTATAAACAAGCTTATCTGAAGAAATTTTTAAAATTTCAGCATCAACAACACTGTTAGAGCTATCCCACCAAGAAGATTTGATTATAGATAAAGATTCTACACCACTCTTTCTATCAATAATCTTTACCATTAAAGGACCCCAAGGCTCCGGCATAACCGAAAACTCAACAGGCATTTTCTTTGATTTGTAGTTAAAACTTTCTCTAAGTACAGTATTTCTATGGTTGACAAATTCCTTTAGAGCTTCACTGTTGTCATACTCGTACCACCATATACTTTCATTTGCATAAACCTTTACATCAATATCTCTATTTTTGATAGGATTTCCTTCTCTATCAACAACAATAAATTTGATAGGAACCTCTTCACCGGCATCAACTCTTGAAACAAATGATCTGTTAACACCCACAAATATATCATCATTAATCTTATCTAAGCTTTTAATGGATTCCACAACTCTGCCACTGCTTTCATACACTTTATTTTTAAGGTGAACCGTAAAGCTTTTTTCAGGAACAAGATTTGAAAGGTTTATAGTTCTACTACTTCTACCTTCATTATTTAAAGATCCATCTTTCAATCTTTTGGTTACTCTCTGAAACTTATCAACTCCCGAATAGAACCTATACCCTCTAAAGCTGTCAAACTTGGGCTTAAACGGATCTATAAAAATTTCACTGCTATAGTTTGCTTCACTGAAAGCAGTTCCGTTAAGATAGCTTGATTCAATCTCAAACTTAAGGTTATTTTCCTCTATTTCAGCCTTAGTTTCAACTCTTATTTTATGAGGAATAACAGAGTGAACCTTGACAGTATATTCATAAGTTTTATCCATTAGGTCAACATAAACTTGCCAATCTCCGGTAGGATCATTTTGTGATGTCTCAAGCTCAAAGCAGAAAATTCTTCCGTCTCCAACTTTTGAAAGCATAGTGTGTTTTAACCTGTTATCGGGGGTGTAAAGCCTTAATGATACCGGAAGTTCACTATCCATATTATCATTGTTGATAATACCTGTAAGATTTATGGTTTCTCCGGGTCTATAAACACCTCTGTCTGTGTAAAAGAATATACTGTTTTCATCTTTGGGCTTAGTACCTTCAATGTTGTAAACAGATCTGTTGAGCTCTGAACCTCTAAGCTTTATATAGTTTATATCATTTTTATAACTAACCTTTACAATATCAAAATATCTATCGGTAGTAATAGAACACAGACCCCTATCATCGGTCTTTGCAGTTGAAATTATTTGGTTTTTAGGAGAGATCGCCTCTATTTTTGCTCCCTTAAGAGGTCCGGATCTATTTATACTGTTTATAAAAAAATTGTAATCGTTATTATGCTTTGAAAGTGAAATTCCAAGATCCGTAAAGCTCAAGCTCTTATATATTCTTCCGTTATTGTACAAATATGAGTAAGAATCAGGGTTCTTATTGCTGTTGTAACCTGCAAACTCACCCTCTGTATAAAGCATATCTTCTCTATCAAATGTTACTCCTATTATATAGAAACCCTTATCCTCTACAATAGAGTCAGGTATAAAAATCTCACTTACAGTAGGTCTATTCAGCTCATTTTTTATATCGTAATAACTATCATATACAAGATCTCCAAGCTCATTTGTTCTCCAATTGAAATCTCTAGATTTTCTTCCTGTATTTAATGCTCCATCTTTTAAAAAGAATAGGGTATTATTTTCATAAACTTTCCAAAGCTTAACATTAACATTTTTAACATTTATAGATTCTAACTTAATGGTTTTCTCCTTAGAAGGAGTAATAATATAACCGCTACTGGTAAATTTTATCTCAGGTAATTTGTTTCTAAAAGTAACTATTTCGTTATAATCCTCCTTCAAGGAAAGATTGTTTTTATCTTTTAAACCTCCAAGAATAGTAAATTGATATTTTTCCCCTGAATTAAAATCTCCAATTATAAGAATTTTATTTTTAATAGTTTCAACTCTAAAGTTTAGATTTTTATCAAATCTTATAAAACCCGAAAGATCTTTACCATCAAAATTCCCGTTTGTTACAATCTCCAGCCTTTTTTGATCCATATAGCTGGTTGGGTAAAAATCTACTACCTCAAAATTGTTACTTTTATTTATGTAAATATCATCTGTATAATTTTCTTTAAGACCTAATTTACTACCTTTTACAACTAAATTTATCTTGCCTGTTTCAGCCAAAAACGGTTGCGTAGTAAGCTTATACTCTTTTTGAGATACTTTTTTTAAATCAAAAACTATATCATTGTTTGAAAAGCTTATTGAACTCTTAAGATTTTCATAATTAAGGTTATAAGTTGATCTTATAGTGGATTTAACCAAGAACTTTTTTTCATTCTTTTCTAAACTTGTATTTAGAATAATAGAGTTCTCTTTAGTAATAAAATCGGAAGAAAACACTCCAACAAGCTCTCTTTTTTCCGTATCCAATTTACTTAGATCTATACTAAAATTGTACTTACTATTGGGAGTTAGATAGTTAAATTTTAAAAAAATAGTTCTATTGTTGTAATCGTTTATTAGTGTGTAGTCTCCCTCTAGTGTGTAGTTCTCTTTTCCTGAAAGAGTTGCGGCTTCCCTAAGATCTATATCTGAAGGAAGATCTCTATCCAAGTAAATTTTAACTTCATATGATTCGGGGTCAACTACCTTTGCAATCTCATTTAAAAACTTATAATTTTCAACAATCTTTTTATCTTTTTTGCTCTCCTCTTTACAGGAGAATAGAAGTAGAATAGTTAGAATAAGTACAAAAAATTTCATTTTATATCCCCTAATTATTATTAAACAGTTTAATTTTGTAGCTTTACTAAAACAAAATAGTAATATTTTTTTATAAAACCTATACTTAATTATTACAAAATATCCCCTAAAACTAATTATTTATTAAATTGCCTATCAGAGGGATATAAGATATTATTATAATATTAATAGTTACAGACTTTATTTGATAGTAGTAACTGTAAAAAAAGAATAACTAATTTGGAGTAAAGTGATGAATATTTTAAAGATTATCATCATTCTTTTAGGTTCAATAGCCTACCTTTCAGCATCACAAGTAAAACATAATTACAGTTTTTCTAAGAATATGATAACAGAGAGCAGCTCAAAACTTTTTGCAAATATGAAAACTGTAAGGCTCAAAGGGGGTGTTTTATCCGGTAAAATAGGTGCTCCTGCACTTCCTTACTATCCTGTTTCTCTTTTACTTCCTAAGGGAGAGAAAGGTGAATCCATAACTATAAATCGTAGCGGTAAGATAGAAATTGAAGGTAGTTTCAATCTTGAACCTATGCAAGGTTCAAAACCTATTTCATCAAATAAAAAAAATCCTTTAATTAAAGATAATTCCATATACAACTCTAATTATCTCTTTCCAAAATATTCAGGATCTAACCTCTCTACTTCATATATGAACGGATACTCTGTTGCTCTTTCAACATTTACTCCTTTTGAGTATAATCCAAGGAGTGGAAAACTCTATATGTATCAAGATGTGGAGGTTATTGTTGAAAGTTCTAAAGATCAAGAATCAAAAAAAGCTTTGGAAAACTTAAACAGCTCTTCAAAGGTTATTGACAGAGTAAAACTTTTGGTACAAAACGATGAGATGATAGACTCTTACGGTTCTAAAACCTACCCTTCAGAAAGTTACCAAGTTGCTATAATAAGTGAACCATCTTTTGATTTTTCTAATTTGATAGATCTCTATAACGAAAGAGGTATAAAAACTGTTTTTACCAATGTAAATGAAATTTACTCTGAGTATGAAGGTGTTGATGATCCAGAAAAGATTAGAAACTTCATAATAGATGAGTATCAAAACAGAGGTGTTTCATACATTCTTCTAGGTGGTGATACAGAGATTATTCCTGTCAGAGGTTTTTTCTGTGAAGTTCAATCCGCCTTTGTTTATACTGATGAAAGTATACCTTCTGATCTATACTATTCTGCACTTGACGGAAGTTGGAATGAGGATGGAGACAATCTTTGGGGAGAGATAGGTGAAGATGATCTTTTACCGGATATTTCTGTGGGCAGGTTATCTTTTTCAACTCAAAATGAGCTTAATAATATGATAAACAAATCTGTTACCTATCAAAATTCTCCAATAGTTGATGAGATCAAAAAGCCCCTTTTAGTTGGAGAGTATATGTATAACGATCCTGAAACATGGGGAGCTGATTATATGAATCTTCTCATAGGTGAACATGATGATAACGGATACACAACAATAGGAATTCCCGAAGATTATAATATCCAAAAACTGTATGATAAAGATGTAACTTGGAGCCCTAGTGAGCTTAGAGATCTTATAAATAGTGGAACTATCTATCTAAATCATTGTGGACATTCAAACTATGATTATACAATGAAGATGTACAACTCTGATATAGTATCTTCAAACTTCTCAGGTGCAAACGGCACAGATCACTCATTCCCTGTTTTATACTCTCACGGTTGTATATGCGGAGCTTTTGATTATGATGATTGTATAGCTGAAAAAATGGTAACTCTTGATAATTTTGCTACTGCCTTTATATGTAACTCAAGATACGGTTGGTTTAATGAAGGTCAAACAGAGGGACCATCTCAACATTTAAATAGAGAGTTTTTAAACGCTGTTTACGGATTGGATAAGAGTAGAATTGGTGAAGCTCATATGATTTCAAAAATTGCTTCATCTCCATGGGTTAATGCTCCGGGTCAACATGAAGAGGGTGCTCTTAGATGGTGCTTTTATGATTCTAACCTTTTAGGAGATCCTACACTTTCTATGTGGACAAATAATCCTGTTACTCCAACCCTAACTCATAATCCTATTTTCTACATAACAGGAGAAGGCTCTGAAGTTACAATAACAGATCAAGAGGGGAATCCAATACAAAATGTAGATTGTGGAATTATAATAGACGGTAATATTTGTGGTTGGGGCATCTCAAATTCGGAAGGTGTTGCAGAGATTGAATATACAGAAAATATAACATCAGGCAATGGTATTCTTGTTGTTTCAGGAAACAATACAATTGTAACTACTTCCAATATTTCGATTCAGGAAACCGGTATTGATGAAAATATTGCAAATTCAGTTACACTTTACGATAACTACCCAAACCCTTTTAACCCCTCTACAACTATAAAATTCTCTCTTCCAAATTTAGGCATGGTTAACCTCTCAATCTTCAATACTAAGGGAGAACTGGTTAAAACTTTACTTAATAGGGAGTTAGATAGAGGTGTTCACAGCTATAACTTTGAAGCAGAAGATTTTAATAGTGGTCTTTACTTCTACAGATTAACTACAGAGAAAAAATCTATTACCAAGAAGATGATCTTTGTAAAGTAGATTTAAAATTTTATAGCTGGTTCCAGCATATAGGTTTATATAGAACTCCTATTATACACATCTTATTATTTCAAGGTAGTTATGTATAATAGGAAATTATAACTACTAAACTGTATAGAAACAATGGATAAAAGAAAGTTACCATGAAGATATCTACAATTATAAGAGACTCAATAGTTGTTTTTGGATTGATAGGCTTGGCCTTTTATATCCACCACTCTATATTTTATAGTAATCCGGATTTGGATAAAACTATCAAAGATCTCAAATCAGGTAATCCGACAGTAATTGGAGAGGCTCTTCTAAGAGCCTCTAAACTTGATATGGGAAAAGGGTATAAGCTCATACCCCATATTCTTCCATTGCTAAATGATAAGAGGAGAACTCCCAAAAATATTTCAAATAATAGAATCTCAAACCAAAATAAGACCTCTTTAAAAGAGGGAAACGGATCAAAAAGAGGAACCATTGGATACTCTACCGCAATAGCAATTCAGTCAATGACAATAAAAGATATTCTTCATCTTGAGTGGGTTGGTGGAAATGCAGAAGATGAGATTACAGCTTATATAAATAGGAATATAAACATTAAGGATATAGAGGCTGTTAATAATGCACTTATAGCAATTATGAATGTCAGAAGAAAGGAGACTTTACCTTTTCTGTTCAGAGTTTTGACTATAAAGTCAGAATCTATTAGATTACAAGCAATATCCAGTTTGGAGTACTACATTAAGGATAAAATCAGCAGCCCCTTCCCTTGGGATCCTAAAGATGAGATAACCCCTAAAATGTTAGAAAATTTAAAAGCATGCTTAAATAACTCTTCACCCTATATAAAGAAGGAAGCTAAAAAGTTATTGAATCTTTTGGAAAAAAGATAAAAGTTTTTAATTAGGGCCCACTGAAAAAAGCAATATGATTTTTTCTAACAACCTATTTTGTACTAAAAATTAAAGATTCAATAGTAGATAGCTAAAATTTATTCTACTCCTATTTTTACTTCTTCAGCAGACCCCAAACTCTTTAGTTCAATAAAGAGAGCTGTTTTGCAAGTGTTGACTCTCTGTAAATAATCTCTTTCATCTCTTTAATAGCCTTTTCCATACCAACAAGAGCAGCTCTTCCAATAATAGAGTGCCCTATGTTGAGCTCCTCAATTTCATGTATTTGAGCAATATACTTTACATTGTTATAGTTAAGACCATGACCTGCAGAAACATTTATTCCATTCTTTGCACAATATGATACAGAAAGCTTAATCTTTTCAAGCTCCATCTGCATTTGATCCCCATTTTTGGCATTTGCATATGCTCCGGTATGGAGTTCAACATAATCTGCACCTACACTAATAGAATCTCTTATTATGGATGTGTCAGGATCAATAAACAAAGAAACTGCAATCTTTTCATCGTTAAACTTGTATATAATATCCGAAAGATACTCTTTTATAGAGCTTACATTTAATCCGCCCTCTGTTGTTAACTCCTCTCTTTTTTCAGGAACTAAAGTAACCATATCAGGCTTAATTTTAAGAGCAATATTAACCATTTCATCAGTAGGAGCCATCTCCATATTGAGAAAACTTTTAACGGTAGCTCTTATTTTATGGAGATCAACATCATTAATATGTCTCCTATCCTCTCTCAAATGACAAACTATACCGTCAGCTCCTGCAAGTTCTGCAAGAACAACTGCTTCAATAGGATCAGGACTATTCACACCTCTTGCATTTCTGATAGTAGCAATATGATCAATATTAACACCTAACCTCATTATCTCCCCCTGTAGTGTGCATTCTTCTTAAACTTCATATATCCCGGAGATTCCTGTTGAACTCTTCTCTTTGGTGGCTCCTCAAGTCTGAATTGATACCAAGGATCTCCAAAAAGCTTCATTTTCATCTTACGACCGTTTTTAAGCTCAACAATATTGGCTTTTAATCTTTCATCTTTATCATTAAGTTTTTTATTACCCTCTTCAAGGATTGCAATTGCCTCATCATATCTCTTCTGTTTCGATAAAAGATATGCATAAAGTCCCCAAGCTAGTCCCTCTTTTTTACTTGCTGCAACTACCTTTTTCATAATCTTATCAACCTCTTCATATTTCTTCTCTTTGAAGAAAACAACGCCAAGCATTCCCTTGGCAACCCAATTGAGAGAAGATGATTTTTCAAGTGCCGGAATAGCTTTCTCTTTGTTATCTGTTACAAAATGAAGCATGCCTATCATTCCATAAATCTGACCCTTTACAAAAGGACTTTTTTTACTCAATGAGAGTGCTCCTTCATAGATCTTTACAGCTCTCTCAATATTTCTTGAGTTTATTGCCTTGTTTGCTTTTGCTTGAACAATCTCAAGTTGTTTCATAGCTTTTTTAGAAAGTATTAAAAAGGTTACTAATCCTGCAATAATACCCATCAGTATACCAAAAGGATAGTTTACGCTAAAACCTACTCCAAAAGCAACGGCCAAAGTAACTAAAATAGTAATAATAATATCTCTCATAACTCTCCACTATTTATGATAATTTAAGTTGTTTATTATTGAAAAGCCTCTGTATATCTGCTCAATCAAAAGCAATCTTACCATCTGATGAGTAAAGGTCATATCCGAAATTGAAATCTTGAGGTCAACATTCCTTTTTAGATTCTCGGAAACTCCTAAATGCCCTCCTGTAATAAAACAGATATTTTTTCCATTATCCTTCTCTTTTGAGATAATATTGGCGAACTGATGCGATGAAACTCTAGATCCTTTAACATCAAGAAGTATAGATCTAAAATCTTTTGGGATAGATTTTAAAATCATATTGGATTCAAGTTCAACGCAATTGGATTTACTACTCTGTTCTTTCAAAATAATAAACTCAATCTTAGCCATGGGTTTTATCATTTTGACAAATCGTTCAATACCGGAATTTAAGTAATCAAACTTGGTTTTACCAACCCCAATAATTGATATTTTCACAGTCTAATCTCTAATTTTATCAAGGTATAGTTTTGTAACAACAGAGCCCCTTTCATTTTGAGAATTTATAAAAAACTCATAAAAATCGGTCACTTCCTTAATATCCTCTTCATCCAGATCTTTTATAGCAAAAAAAGATGGAGTTGCTTTCATCTTGTCAAAAACAGGTATTATTTTATCACTTCTCATCTCATCCTCCTATAATTTGAAGTATAGAATATAAGGAATATATATAAAAAAGTTAAATGTTTTTTTATTTGCCACTAATAGAGTTGTTTATCCATCCATTATTAACCCAACTAATATTATTGCTATATAAATTATTTTATCCATGAAAGAACGAAACAACAATCTTCATTTTTCACTTTTTGGGGAGATCATGAATAAACCCAACCTTTCCTTCAATAAAATATTGACAATTGTTTTTATTTGTCATATTTTATAGTAAAGGATAGTCAATAAGAAATAAATATAACTCTTATGACAATAGGGAGTCAAAGTGAATAACAGACCAAAAATAAAAGTAAAGTTAAGTTTAATTGATAAAATAGTAGAATCCATTGGGTTGGCTGCTCTCGCTGGAGTTTGGATCTTTACTTTGAGTAACTACTCCTCACTTCCCGAAACTATTCCAATCCACTATAACTTGGTTGGAGAGGTAGATAGCTTTGGAGAAAAAGGAAATATCTTGTTTATCCCTATCATATCAACAATACTATTTATTATTATGACAATTTTAAACAAATATCCTCATTCGTTTAATTACTTGAAAACAATTACAGAAGAGAATGCTCATTATCAATACGCCAATGCAACTAGATTAATTAGATTGTTAAAATTAAATATTCTAATAATATTTGGAGGGATCAGCTTTGAAACAATTGGAATTGCAAAAGGAAATTTTGAGAGATTTGGGATCCTCTTTCTACCCTTAACTCTTGGATTGATTTTTATCCCAATTTTCTATTATTTAATAAAATCATCTAACGAAAAATAAATGTTATGAGGATATGCTTACCCCCAATCTTTAGCAAAATTTATGGATAAAAAATATAAAATTAAACTTGATTTAAGGCTATAAATAGGTGTGATTAATACAGTGGAAGGAATTACTTTTTTCTTTTAGCTTTAGGTGGGGGCTTTCTAATAGATCTGACGGTGTAAAAATATTGCCAATAATATTTAGATATAATAGGGAGTTTATATGAAATTTTTAATACTAATGCTTTTACCTGCCGTTATTTTCTGTTCTGAAATAACAAAGATCAACATAGAGGGTATGATAGATAATGGTCTTGTGCCTTATGTTGAAAGAGCTATAGGTGAAGCTGAAACTAGCGGATCAAAATATATCATAGTGGAGATAAACACTTTTGGAGGCAGAGTAGATGCTGCAACAAAACTTAAGGATCTCATAATTGATACTGATATAAGTACTATAGCTTTCATTAATAAGAGAGCTATTAGTGCAGGATCCCTCATTGCCCTTAGTTGTGATTCTATATTTATGGCTGAGGGTAGCTCAATAGGAGCAACAACAGTTGTTGATGGAGAGGGAAAGAAACAGTCTGAAAAAGCCCAATCATATATGAGAGGTGAGATGGGTTCCACAGCTGAACGAACAGGTAAGAATAAACTGATTGCCCAAGCTATGGTTGATGAAGATATTGAGATTGAAAATATAGTTGAAAAAGGGAAACTTCTAACACTTACTTCCGAGGAAGCTCTAAACTACAAAATTGCTGATAAAATTGTAAAGAATGAGAGTGAGATCTACTCCATTCTAGGATTATCAAAAAATGACTCATTCACTGTAAAGATTAGCAAATCTGAGAAGATTGTAAGATTCCTTACACACCCTATAGTAAGCTCTCTACTCATAACTTTAGCATTTTTAGGATTGGTTTTTGAGGTTAAAACCCCCGGATGGGGTGTTGGCGGAACAGTGGGAATCCTTTCTCTACTACTATTTTTCGGATCCCACTACATTGTTGATTTAGCTAATCACTTAGAGCTTATAATACTCTTAGTATCATTTGTTTTAATAGTTTTGGAAATCTTTGTTATACCGGGGTTTGGTATTGCAGGAATTTTAGGGCTTTTGGGACTTCTTACTTCTCTTTTCTTTGTAATGGTTGGGGAAAATGCCTACCTTGAAGATTATGTTGAAGCAGGAAACATACTGAGTTCTGCTCTACTCATATCTATTGCCGGAGGATATTTTATGATAAAATATATTCCGAGTATGAAGCTTTTCAGCTCCTTTGTTGTTCTCAAGGAAAATCCTCACGGATCGGCTATAAGTAATCAAGATGAGTATCTCTCTCTTTTAAATCTTGAAGGTGTTACAACAACAGATTTAAGACCTTCAGGGAAAGTATCCATCAAAAAAAGATACTACGATGCTATATCTGAAGGTAACTTTATTGATTCAAATACTAAGATTAGAGTTATTAAAGTTGAGGGTAATAAGATTGTTGTAGAAAAGTTAGCTTAATAGATAGATTTTTAAGTTTCTTTTGTTTGAACTTTAGAATATTTTAAATATAAAGTTTTTTAATTGTAATTTTTAACTAAAAAGAGGTAAAGAAGATGATGGAACCAAATATCTTTGTCATTATAGGCGGTGTTGTAGCCTTTATTTTCATCTTGATTTTGTTCTCATTTATTCCTGTTGCGTTATGGGTTAATGCTCTGTTTGCAGGGGTTAAGGTAACCTTGAGCTCTCTAATTGGTATGAGGCTTAGAAAAGTCCCTCCGTCAATTATTGTAAACTCTTTAATTACCGCTGTTAAAGCAGGTTTAAACTTGACAACAGAAGATCTTGAAACTCACTATATGGCAGGAGGAAATGTTATTAATGTTGTTAATGCTCTTATTGCTGCTGACAAAGCAAACATTGAGGTTGATTACCAAACAGCTTGCGGTATTGATCTTGCCGGTAGAAATATATTAGAAGCTATTCAAACTTCCGTAAATCCAAGAGTTATTGACGCTCCTAGAAATGGTAAGATTGGAGCGGTTGCCAAAGATGGTATTCAAGTTTTGGCAAAAGCTAGGGTTACAGTAAGAACAAATATTAAAACTCTTGTTGGTGGTGCTACTGAAGAGACAATTATAGCAAGAGTTGGAGAAGGTATTGTTTCTGCAATAGGATCTTCTGAATCCTATAAAATTGTACTTGAAAATCCTGATTCTCTATCAAAAATTGTACTTCAGAAGGGTTTGGATACCGGAACGGCCTTTGAGATTCTTTCCATTGATATTGCAGATGTTGATGTAGGACAAAATATAGGTGCTAATCTTCAAGCGGAGCAAGCAGAGTCTGACCTTAAAGTTGCAAGGGCTAAAGCTGAAACAAGGAGAGCTATGGCTGTTGCTCGTGAGCAGGAGATGCAGGCAAGTGTTATAGAGATGCAATCTAAGGTTGTTGAAGCAGAAGCTGAAGTTCCAAGAGCCATGGCAGAAGCTTTCAGATCCGGAAATTTAGGTGTAATGGATTACTACAAGCTTAATAATATTAAAGCCGATACTGAAATGAGAAAAAATTTGGTTGAAGGTATTGATGATGAGAAGACAACTCAAGATTAATATTGTAAAATAGATTAATTTAAGAAAGCTCAAGGTGCACAAAACCTCACCTTGAGCTTGTTATTTTTCATAATCTGGATTAAAAGCCACTAAAGTAATAGGGAGTATATTGTGGATGATTTTATACCTATTATAATATTTATTCTTATTGGAGTATTTTCATCTCTAAATAAAAAGATGAAAGCCAAAAAGCAGGGTTTGAAACCCAAAAAGAAACCTAAAACTATAGATCTCAATAAAAGAGGTTCTACTCATAAATCTTCAAAAACTACCATAGAGAGTGTTACTCCTGAACTGTATAATGAAGAAAGTTTAGATGACTTTGTTAATATCTATTCTGAAAAAAGCATGGAAAAGGATCTTTTTGAGGAGGTTTCTCAAGAAAGGGAGGTAGAAAACAAATCTTCAGAAGTTACCAAAAAAGAGTTAAAAAAAGAGAAGAGAAGAGGAGTTAAGGTAAGCAATAGACTTTTAAGAAATAGTGTGCTTATGAAAGAGGTTTTGGAAACAAAGTTTTAAATTGTAGTTACTATAAAATGAGTACTGTAATATAGCTGGAAAGAAGTTCCGACAAAATCAATCCCAAGTAAATAGTAGAGATTATGACCGAGAGCGGTAGAAACCTTTCTTAATGCCAACCATAAAGAATAAGTTCTTTGTTTGGACTTTATGCCCCAATTATGTTTTTGCTTCTTTTAAATATAAAAACTTTCCAAAAACTCAGACTGGACTAGAAACGAGTAGTAGAAGGAGTTATTTTTTTATGTGATCCATAGCCTAGTAAGCCTAGGTGATTTGAACATAAAAAAGTGATGACGCAGTAATAGGAAGTTTATCGGTAGTCTGTAGATTTAAAAAAAATCTTAAAACTTATCCCAGGCTTATAGATAAAGTTGCATACAGCATTCTATTTATTATACTAAATATTAGATAAATATCCATATTAAACTCAGATTATATTAAGCTTTAGGCTTATTTTAGCACACAGGTTGAGGCTTGTTTAATATTAATAGTTCAGAGTTTATTTAATTATCTATTGACTTGAAAATAATCTTCCCCTATTTTACAATAGAGGTCAAAATATTATTGAAAAAATAATTGTATCATTCTTGTAATCTAAAAAAGATCTCTTTAGTAAGAAAATATTATAAGAATTTTTTATTATTACAATTTGTGTTAATCTAAGTAATAAGGAGTTAATATGGCTATTGATGGCGAAGTAAAAGTATCGAAAGTTATTGAAGAAGCAAAAGAATCTATGGGAAAGGCTTTAGATCATCTTAAGGCTGAACTTGAAAAGATGAGAGCAGGTAGGGCAACCATGCATACTTTAGATCCGGTTAAGGTGGATTCTTACGGATCACTAGTTCCGGTAAGTCAAGTTGCAACTATCTCTATTCCGGAACCAAGACAGATTACTATTACTCCTTGGGATAAAAATATGATTAAGGAGATTGAAAAAGGTATAATTAACTCAAATCTAGGGTTTAATCCTTCAAGTGATGGTAGCGTTGTTAGAGTAACTATACCTGCACTTACAGAGGAGACAAGAAAAAACTTAGTAAAAGAGGTTAAAAAACTTGGTGAAAACTGTAAGGTTTCTATTAGGAATGCAAGAAAGCAGGCAAATAGTGAGCTTGACAGACTTGCTAAGGATGAAGGTGTAAGTGAGAATAGAAGAGATAATGAAAAGATTACTGTTCAAGAACTTACTGATGACCACAACACAAAAGTTGATGAGATATTGAAAGAGAAAGAAACAGAGGTTATGACTGTTTAGTTTTTATGTAAAAATATTCCTAGGTAAAAAAGCTTTCAATTTTGGGAGCTTTTTTGCTTAAATCAACTCTAACGCTAAAAATGTAATGGGAATTTATCCTGAAAAGCGTGAGAAACATTTGGAATATAATAGACAAAATGTTTTTAAAGATGATATAATTTTGTATAAATAAAAACTAGATACAACAAGGAGAATGGAATAAATGGTAAATTTTAAATTTAATAATAAGAAGAAGGAACTCTTTTTAATATTGATATCCTTAGCAGTTTTATTAATATTTAGTTGCGAGGAAAACAGAAAGCAAAAAAGTAATAGTTTGGAAAAAAATGAAACAGTATCAGTTTCAAATGAGAATATTGTTAAGGAGCTTTTTGTAGACAAAAATGGGAATAAGCTAAATATAACATTTAACAACACCAAAGGTATAGCAACAATCTATTTCAAGGGTGAAAAAGCTGAACTCAAAGAGGAGAGATCTGCTTCAGGAATTTGGTATACAAACAAAAACTTCGATTTAAGCGGAAAAGGGAATGATATTACACTTAAAAAAGATGGAAATATTGTATTTGAACACTATGATGATATTGTAAGGATTGAATCAAAAAATGAGGCAGGAGAAAAACTGAATTTAGTTTTTAACAATTCACAGGGAACTGTTAAGGCTTATTTGAACGGTGGTGAACAAATAGATATGAAAGAGAAAAGAGCAGCTTCGGGAATTTGGTATACTAATGAACATTATGAATTGAGTGGAAAAGGTGATAAATATAAGTTGAGAAAAGATGGAGTAATAATATTTGAGAATTGATAACCTTTGGGATCTACTGAAAAATGGGAAACCTTATCAATTGATTCGTGTCTCACCCGAAAATCAATAACCACTAACATGTAAAGGAGGAGTTAATTACTAATCTTTTAACTGGTAATTCTTAAACTTTTTTCAATAGATCCCATATATTCATATCCCTTAAAAAACCCAAGATAAGAGCTTATAATATAACTTTTACGGTAGGTCGTAGTTAAAAAATATGAAAATTATGGTAAAATTTATTATCTTAATTTTAGGAAAGCCGTAATAATTGAACATGAAGAAAGAATTAGTAGTATGATAGTTAGACTTTACGAAGAAAACCCTAGACAAAAAGAGATTGATCAGGTGTTAAAGGTCTTAAATAATGGAGGAGTGATAATCTACCCTACGGATACAGGATATTGTATGGGTTGTGATCTCCACAGTAAGAAGGGGTTAGAAAAACTTCTCTCTATTAAAAGATCAAAGAAAAAGGAGTATTTAAGTTTTGTTTGTAGTAGCTTGAAACATATAAGTGACTATGCAGTTGTTTCAAATGACTCATTCAAGATAATGAAAAAATGCCTTCCAGGACCGTATACCTTTATTTTAGAATCAACAAATCAGGTTTATAAACTTGTTTCCAAAGGTAAGAAAAGTGTAGGTATAAGGATTCCTAATAATAATATCATTTTAACTTTAGTTAAAGATCTCGGAAGACCCATTATATCAACAAGTATAAATCAAGAGGGTGATTTTGATAATGTGTTGGCTGATGTAGAAGATATTAAGGCAAAATACTCTAAACTTGTTGATTGTATAATAGATAGCGGGTACATATATCCTGAGCTGTCTACAGTTATTGATTTAAGTGACTATGAGATTGAAATTGTTAGAGAGGGTAAAGGTTCAGTTGATTGGTTAATAAACTAAAGTAGGATTTATGAAAAAGATAATATTTGGGATTTTTTCAATACTTTTTATATTAAATGGTTCATCAAAGTATGCCGGAGAGTTTATTACCGGTTCAATGGATCCCAGAAGCTTGGCTCTTGGAAATAATATTTTAACCTCATTTTCAGATGCAACGGCAGCTTATTACAACCCCTCTTTTATGCCGGAACTTGAAGGGAAAAGTCTCTTTATTTCCCATAGTGAGAGATTTGAAGGATTGGTTAATCAAGAGTTTATAGGTTTTACAACTAAAATGGATAATCATTATCTAGGTTTTACTCTTATCAGATTGGGTGTTGATGATATCCCTCTAACCAAACTGGATAGTAATGAAGGTGGTGTATCTGAAAATAACAGACCTTCTATTTCAAAATATGTGGATGATAATGAGATAGCCCTAGGAGTCTCCTACGGTTTTAAATACAATGAAAAGTTTAATTTTGGTGGCTCTGCCAAAATCCTATACAAAGGTTTTGAGGAAGAATCTGCTTACGGTGTAGGTTTTGATATTTCTGCTCTATATAAATTTGATGAAAAAAACCTATTTGCAGCTAAGATTCAAGATGTAACAACCTCTTCTCTTTTTTGGACAACCGGTAGTAGTGAGTTTATAAAACCATCTATATATTTTGGTGGAGAGTACAACCTATTTTGGGAATATATGAATGCCAATGTAAAGCTTTTAGGTGGTGGTCGAATAGGAACGGAAGGTTATGATAGGAATAGTGATCTCTCTTTTTCTGAGTTTGATCTAACCTTTAACGGAGGTGTTGAATTTTTGATAAGTGAGGTACTTATCCTTAGGGGTGGAACAGAGATGGAAAGATGGGGATGTGGAGTTGGAGTTACTATGTACGGAGCAGAGCTTGATTATTCATTTAAACCTAATAATAATCTTGGAGATACCCACAAAGTAAGTTTAAGTTATAATTGGAAATAGCATGGAAAAAGGAGTGGTTCAGAGAGTAGATGAAAGATTTGCATATATCACAATGAGACTTGAAGGTGGTTGTAAAACATGTGTAAATAAGGCTCTTTGTTTTGCAGGAGATAAACCAATTCCTCTTAAAATTGAGAACGCTCTTGATCTAAACAAGGGTGATATAGTTGAGTTTGATATAAAGCCGGCAAAAAAGATTATTTCAGGCTTTCTTCTATTCATTCTTCCTATATTTAATCTTATAGCCGGCTACTACTTAGGTGCCTACTATGGTAAGAGTGAAGTATCGGGAATAATAGGATCATTCATTGGCATTCTTGTTTCGGGTATTGAACTTATATCCATTAATAAAATTATAGAAAAAAACAGATCTTTAATTCCTCAAAATATAAGAAAAGTTGAATCAACTTCTCTTGATAATCTCTCATGCGATACTTAATAGAATATTTAAGGTTAGTCAGATTTATAAATATTTTGATTATTTCACTATCATTAGTCGTTACGGCTATTTTGATAGAGTTACCTTTTAACATTACAACCTTTCTGACAATATTGACTGTTGTTCTAACTCTTGGTAACGGAAATATAATCAATGATATATTTGACTATGATATTGATCTTGTAAACAGAGCTAAAAGAGTTTTACCATCGGGCAGAATATCTCTTAGAAGTGCAAAGATAATCTATTCTATAACTCTCTTTATAATAATATTTATAGGCTCTTTACTTTCGGAAAGAAGAGTTATTGAGCTTCTTCTAGTAAATGGAATCTTATTTTTATACTCTTCCCATTTAAAAAAAATACCTATTTTATCAAATATAACTGTATCCCTTATTACAGCTTATACATTTCTTTATATTTCAAATTTTAAGCTAGATGGTGTTGTAATATTTTTTATGTTAACAGCTTTTTTCACAAATTTTAGTAGAGAAATTGTAAAAGATTTTGAAGATATTGAAGGTGATATACTGTTTGGGTACAAATCTCTGCCTTTTTTGAATAAAAAATTATCTAAATCCCTAGTAAAAATTTTACTTTTTCTAAATTTAGGAATAACGATCTTATACTTTAGAAATAGTATAATTGAAGCCTCTTTGTTAATAATGCTAAATATATACTTGGTAGCTATTGACCCCTTTAAAGAGGCTGGAAAGTATCAAAAATGGCTAAAGCTATTAATGGGATTAGGTATTTTAACCACTCTTTTTGTAGAACGACTAATTTGAATTGTTTAAAATCAGAAGATTAAATTTTTATTTTAACACAATAATTGAGAGCTTAGAATTAACAAATGAACTAACCTAAATTGAGTTTACCGTAATTTATAATCTTTTATATCTTTTTGGTAGATACTAACTATAGATTATAAATAGTTCTTAAAATATATTTAGTAAGATATACAGATCCTATCTCTTTACTAAGTCCCGTTAGTGAATTTAAGATTTTCAAACTACTCTTTTTTAGACCTAAATTTGATAAAACAGATGCTATTTTAAGCTGTAATCTTATCTCCTCTATAATCAGACCTTTTGAATTACAAAAATCTAAAGCTTTTTGATAATGCTCTTTCCCTTTTTCCATATCACCATTTATCATAGAGTAAACAGCTTTAATTTTATGAAAACCAATCTTATTTTTTAATGTTATACCCTCTTTTGTAAGAAAGCTTTCCTGTTTATTAAGGAATATGGATACATCATCATACCTTTTTTGGGTAATAAAGTTTTCAATTACAATATTGTTAAAGTTAAATTGATTGTCATAATTTAAAAAATACTCATAATCTGGTTGCTCCAACCTGTCTAATATTTTGTTTGAACTATTAAATCTACCTGTTTCTGCATACAGCGTTGCCATTTTAAATAATATGGAAGGAATCCTTATCTTACTACCTTGATTGGAATATTTTTTGAAAGCATATTTATAGCACTTTTTAGCTATTTTAAATCTATGTTCATAGTAGTATAGATCTCCTATTCTTTCAATAAACTTTGTAAACTCCTGCCTATCCTTTATTTTAACTGAGTATTGAAGTGCTTTTTTAGTTATCTCTTTACTCTTTCCTATATTATTTTGCAACAGATAGTATCTTGAAAGAATCCAGTATCTATCTATAGAATCTTTTTGTTCTTTATCGGCTTGAGAGTACAATAAACTTTTATGTAAATATCTTGATGATTTATCGGGTTCTCTGTCCAAATATAGATCTGAGAGGTTTGAGTAACACTTTGTGAGGTAGTTATAATCCATAAATGTATAGAAAATATTTAAAGCCCTGTTAAAATGGTTAAAACTTAGATCAAACTCCCTTTCTTTATTGGATATTATTGCAGAAAGATAGTTTATTTTTGCATAAACCAGATCTACTGAAAACTCCTCAGATTTTTGGTAGAATAGAATCCCCATACTTAGGGCATCCATTGCTGATCTTAAATCATTATTTTGATAATGGATCTTACCTAGATTGTAGTATATCTTTATTATCTCACTGTTATAATCTAGATTTTTATAATAAACTTGAGCTTCCTGATAGTTTTTTACGGCAGGCTCTAAATCATAATATTTATGGTATAGATCACCCAAAAGATGATAAAATTTTGCTAACCACAGTTGATTTTCTATCCTCTTTGCATATTCAATACCCTTTTTAGCTATTTCAATAACTTCTCTTTTTTCCTCCATTTCAAGTAGTGCTACAGCCTTATAATATTGGGCTATAATTTTCTTTTTATCCGAATAATTTTCTAAATCTTCATTTGTAAATTCATACATTGATTGATAATTTTCTAAATCTACCAAAGATTTCAAGTAGATATTGTAATAGTATATATCATCATTTTCGTCAAACTGAAACTTTTGATAATTTTTTTCATAGACTTTTGCCAGAAAAAGACTTTCTCCATCACTCTCATACTTGTTTATTGTTGATTTAAACTCTTCAAATTCACTTACACCAAAAATTTTATTGTAAAAATTGCTATGATACTCATAATAAACTCTGTTACTTTCTTTGAAAATACTATTTATAATGTCTGAAAGATTTGATATATTATCTTTCAAAAATTGATACCCATTAAAATATTTAGATATATTTTCCAAGAGAATATTACTGCTTACAACGGCAAAATTTTTGTAGAAGTGTATAATCCCATCTTTATGTAATATTGAAAGCTCATTGCTTGGGTACTTACCTTTTTCTGTTTTTATGTATTGTATAGAGTTTAGAAAAAGTTTCCCTTCAAAGAAAAGGAAGAATCCTAGAAGTTTTTTACACATTGGAGAGAGTGATTCAAAATATTCATCAAATATATCATCTTCAGATTCTTTGGGAATATTTTTATTAAGATATATTAGTTCTTGATTTATCTTTTTTAAATGAAAGTAAAGCTCAGAATTCTCTTTAAGATACTGTCTGTTTATTTCAATATAGAGATTTGTAGGGTTTGTTATTGAAAGTTTGGATAAGTTTAGATTATTCTTTAGTTCAACTACTGATTTCATCTCTCCATAGAGTATGGTAAAAACCGGATAGTGAACTAAACTACTCTTTAATGAAGAGAGAAATATATCAATAGCTTGAGATGATATATTTTTACTGTTTCTTATTTCTATAACTAACGGTTTTGAGCTATTTTCAAATATTTCCATTGCAAAATTACTGATAAACAACGAAAACTCTCTAACTATAATGGATATTCTTTCTCTGTAGGAGTAGTTGTAAACCCTTTTGGTATTAAGAACTCCTGTCAGCTCCAATAGAAGAATCAACCTTTTTTGAAAATCTTCACTACTTTTTTTCTCAATTTTTTCAATAATCTCCTCTTTTTTTGATGAAGGTAGTATTTCTAAGTAGATTAGTAAAATATCGGTAATTAGTGATAGATGAGACCTCTTTTTATAGTAGTTGTAAATTAGAAACCTGTTTTTATCATTAAAATTGAAAGCTTTACCTAAATCATCCCCAATTACTGATATATCTGATATATTATCAGGAATAATTGTTAGAGCGGGTTTAAAAAAGGTTCCTCCTCTGTATCTATTAATATTATCATCTTTTAAAATTAAATTTTTTTGATAAAAATCTTTCAACTCTTTATATGATTTTAATGTTTTCATACTAAATCTTCTTTAAATTTTAATTCCAATTTTACTCATCATCTTCACAAATTTTGAAACAGGAAATCCCATAACGGCAAAAAAACAACCATCTATTCTCTTTATAAACCTTGAACCTTTGCCTTGTATTCCATAAGATCCTGCTTTATCAAAAGGTTCACTTGTCGATATATACCACTCTATATCATTGTTACTCATCTCTTCAAAAAACACATCTGTTTTTACATGATCAACTGATACGATACTATTTTCTTGATCTATAATAGATACAGAAGTATAAACTTGATGCTTTTTACCCGATAGTAATTTTAATGTATCAAAAGCCTCTTTACTACTCTTTGGTTTTGTTAATATTCTATCCCCAAGAACTACAATAGTATCAGAAGAGATTATTACTCTATTTTTCACTTTCTTTGCTATATCACTACCTTTTAGATAGGCAAGTTTTTCAACAAAATCTCCAAAAGTTCCTTCCCTTTCTATATTTTCATTAATATCAGAAGGTATGGTATCAAACTCTAATCCAAGATTTGTTAAAAGCTCCACTCTTCTAGGCGATTTTGATGCTAATATATATCTTCTCTCCAAATCTATAACTCCAGTTTGATAGGTACATTAAATTTAAAACTATTAGCTTTAACTCTATCTAAAACTTTATTAACAGTCTCCTCCCCAAACTCTTTGATAGATATATGTTTTTTATCCTCTCCATTTATCATTATAGAATCGGCAGTAGCATAACTAAAACCAAGATCATCTTCATCACTCTGATCTTCCCAAAGATCTGCACTTGGTTTTTTTACTATGAGTGGGGTTGGAACTCCAAGCTCTCTTCCTATTTCAAAAATTTCACTTTTATAGAAAGGAGCTATAGGGTTTATTATTGAAGCAAGATCCCCAAATAGGGTTCCATAACCGAGAAGAAGTTCACTTCTATTACTTGTTCCCATTACTATAGAGTTAGTTTCAGCTGCCAAGTCAAAGAGAACAATCATTCTTGTTCTTGCCATTATATTTCCCAATCTAAGTTGAGATATCTTTGGAAAAGGTTTTGATATGGCATCAACTATATTGCTAATATCAACCTCTCTACTTTTAATACCCAGATCATCAATAACAAGATTAGCATCAATAATAGATTCTCTACTGGAGGTTTTGTAAGGCATTTTTACAACCTCAACATTCTCTTTACCTAAAGCTTTAACAGCTAAGTATGCAACTACAGCACTGTCCAAACCACCTGAAAGCCCTATTATTCCTCTTTTAAAACCTGCTTTAGAAAATTGATCCTTTATGAAATCAACTGAAATATCTATACTCTTTTTTGGATTACTATTCATTTTTTCCCCATAACACACTAATTTTTAATAGTTCTATTTACAAATATAAATAAAAAAAGAAACTATTAAAAGTTCCTAAATTGAGGTAAATAAAAAAGGTCTCAAATTTGAGACCTTTTTTATTATTTTAAAAGAGAAATTACTTTATTAAAGTCATCTTTCTTGTATCTTTGATACCGTTAACAGTTATAGTGTAGTAGTAAACACCGGAGTTTAATCCTGATCCATCAAATTTGAAAGAGTGGGATCCTGCTTTTAACTGTCTGGATGCATAATTTTTAACAATCTCACCTTTACTATTGTAAACCATCATTTCAACTTCACCTGTTCTATTCATATTGAAGTTTATAGTAGTTTCAGGGTTGAAAGGGTTAGGGTAGTTTTGGTCAAGAGTAAAATCTTTTGCTACAATTTCATCAATTCCAGAACCAACAGACATTGTAACAGGAATACCTGTAGGATGAGGTATATTATTTCCATTAGTTAGAGTAATAAGACCCTCCATTGAGGTTCCAAGTGGGTATGATCCAGAGTTGAAGTTCACATCAAATGTAGCAGTTCCACCTGCAGGAATAGTTCCTGTTTCATTTTCAAGAGTTAACCATGGAGTTATATCAGCTTCAACTAAACCTGTAATACACCAGTTAAAATCTAATGTTGCAGCTATATTAGCCAGCTGTTCCCAGTTACCATCCATGTATATCCAACCACCTTTATTAGGAACCATAGGTCCTACATCGCAACCACTTGGGTGATCTCCTGTTGCACTTATCTCGTATCCAATCCAATACTCATTACCTGAAACTAAAGGTATAGGGTTTGTTAAAGTTATGGTTTCCCAAGTTTGAGCTTCTGTAATCATTGAAGTTATATTTTGAGAATAAATTTCTGTTCCCGGATCATTTTCAGATCCACCTTCCCAAACATGAAGTATAAGAGAAGAGAAATCTAAACTATTGAAAGCAAGACTAACTTTTGTAAGATTACTTCCGTAAAGTGTTGCTAAATCTTCATTATCAAATCTTGCAGCAGAGATCCACTCAGCAGCAGCACCAGTACCTATACCACTATTTAAATTACCATCATGATGTGCTATAGCAACTTCATCTTTAACCGGTTCAGTTTCAACAGAACCCTCTGAAGGGATAGAAGAAAGCTCTTCTCCGTTTAATGATAATTTAGAGTAGTCAATATCTTTTGATCCCTGTATTGCTGCAGTGAAATCAAAAGCAGAAGAACTATTATTTGTTAGAGTAATAGTTTGAGTAGCAGTTGAGTTTTCATTCACAACAATATTTATCTCTGAAGGATTGATATTAATATCATCCCAAGGAGAAGATCCGTTTATAGCATTAATAGAGTTTTTTAGGTTTATTCTTAAACCAATTTTGTCTCCGTTAGAGTATGGAAGAGGCTCGTCACCATAATCCTCTAAATAATCTCTTAGAAGGTTTACACCATCCTCGTTAGCTGGAAACATTCCAGGTTTGTTTGCTAAAAGTATAGCAGCTCCACCTGATACAATAGGTGTTGCCATTGAAGTTCCCGGCCACTCTTCATAAGAGTGTCCATTACTAATACTAGGATCTGTAGTACTTAAAATACTTGAACCCGGAGCACAAATTGTTACCCAATCACCATAGTTTGAAAATGAGGTTTTAAAGTCTGCACTTGTAGTAGCTCCAACACTAACAGCATTCTCATAACCTGCAGGATAGCTTATTTGGTTTGTATTCTCATTTCCGGCAGCAGCTACAAATATACAACCCTTTGCAGTTGAATAGTTAACAGCATTTCTGTTAGCTGTGTTAAATGATCCTCCTCCCCATGAATTTGAGGAAACTCTTGCTCCATTATCAGCAGCATATTTAATAGCAGGAGATGTTGTACTTGGGTATGAATTAGGGAAAATTTTTACACCCATAATTTTAGCACCGAAACCAACACCAACAATACCTGTTTGTTGAGGTTGAGAAGTATGGTCTGTTGCAGCGGCAATACCGGAACAGTGAGTACCATGATCTTCACCACCGTTACCACCCGGCATTGTAAAATCATGATCTAGAATATTATCACCATCGGAAAAATCCCAACCATAAAAATCATCTACTTTACCATTACCATCATCATCAACACCTGGAGCTCCATTAATTTCGGCTTCATTGTGCCACATAGCTTGTCTAAGATCTCTATGATTAATCTTTACTCCACTATCTATAATAGCTATAATAACACCTTCAGCACCTTGTTGAGTATCCCAAGCTTCATCTGTTTCGGTTTTAGTAAGATACCATTGTTCAGAAACTAAAGAATCTGTAGGAGTGTAGTAAAGTTCATACTTCTCATCAAGTTCTGCAGTTAATACATTGTCAATCTTTTCAAGCTTGTCAATAACAGATCTTTCTGTTTGATCTCCACTGTAATCAAGAATATAGAATTGATCTAGACCGTACTCTTTAGAAAGTCTATCTTCTGTATTATCAAATAAAGGTTTAAAATTATTAACTCTAATCTCTTTTCCCAGTTGATCTAGTGCTTGAATGCCACTGCTTAGACCGTCTCTTTCTGAAAACTTGACAGATTTAACATCTGAAAGTTGAACAATAACTCTTTTTGGCCAAAAATCATTGTTCTTGGCTAACAATGCCATAGAAAGAACAAGCATCATCAACACTGTAATAATTTTCTTCATTAGTCCTCCAATTTACACTTAAAATAAGTTCAATCTTAACTTTACCGGAGAATCCTAAACTTTGGCTCCCCATCTTATAAATATTTCATCAGGAAGCATAACTATAGGTAAGCTCCCCAGTTTAATAATAAAATACAGTGTAAGTAAATGAATGTCAAGGGAACAACTTATAAAACAGCTATACTACCCAATTTTTAGCTAGCCTATAGTGGAAGTAGCCTATATATTTTATTGTAAATTGCATAAGGTATGAAACTGAAGAATAGTTAAAGGTTGAAAATGGCTTTAGTTGAACTTAAAAATATATCCTACACTCTAAGCGGAACAAAAATTCTTGATGAAACTAACTTAATAATAAATAGTGGTGAACGAATCTTTCTTCTAGGAAGAAACGGAGTAGGAAAAACAACACTTCTTAAAATGATTTCGGGAGATCTTAAACCTGATAGCGGCGATATTATTAAGCAAAAAAATTTAATAATTGGTTATATGCCTCAAGATATCGTCAGCTTTGATGGTTCTCTTTTTGAATATATAGTTTTAGGTGCCGGTAAGGTTGGAAAACTCCTAGTTGATTTTCATAAAAATATCAAACTGGAAAGGTTTGATGAGAACAACAGTATACAAAATGAGATTGAAAAACTTAAAGGTTGGGATATTGAACAGAGATGTGAAAAACTTCTATCCATGATTGGTCTAAAAGGGGATATACTCTTCTCCTCACTTTCATCGGGATTAAAAAGAAAGGTTACATTGGCAAAAGCCATTATCTCTTTCCCCAATATTTTAATTCTGGATGAACCCACAAATCATATGGATATTCCAACAGTGAAGTGGCTTGAAAAGTTTCTTTTAGATCTTAAAATAACCCTTGTAATTGTTACTCATGACAGAAGATTTCTAAGAACAATGGCAACATCTATAATTGAACTTAGAAAAGGAAAAGTTTTTAAATTTGGGTCAGATTATGATGAATTTTTGATAAGAAGAGATCATATTGAATCTCTGGAAAGAGAGAACCTTCATAAACTTGAAAGCTTTATAAAATCTGAGGAGTATTGGGCAGGAAGAAGTATTACTGCCAGAAGAACTAGAAACGAAGGTAGAAGTAGAAGAATAGAAGCTCTAAAAAAGGAGAGGGATCAGAGAAAAGAGTATGTAGGTAAGATGAATGTAGTTGTTGACAGTGAAAAAAGTTCCGGAAGATTGGTGGCTAAAATTAAAGATATAAGCTTCAAGTATGATAAAAAGTACATTGTAAAATCTTTCAGCTCTACTATTCTCAGAAAGGATAGAGTGGGTATTATTGGACCTAACGGTTGTGGAAAATCGACTCTAATAAAGCTTCTTCTTGGTAAACTTACTCCTGAAAGTGGAGAAGTTGAACTTGGAACAAAGCTTAATATAGGGTATTTCGATCAGAATGTGGGAGGTTTAGATCCAAATCTTACCGTTAAAGATAACGTTCTAAAGGGTACGGATTTTATCTGTTTGGGTGGCAGAGAAATACATATAAACAGCTACCTAAAAAGATTTCTATTTCCTCAAGACAGACACAACTCTCCCATAAGTTCACTTTCAGGTGGAGAAAAAAACAGATTACAGCTTGCAAAGTTGTTTTCAAAGCCTGTCAACTTCATGGTTTTAGATGAACCCACAAATGATCTGGATATGGAAACACTGGAACTTTTAGAGGAACTTTTATTAGAATTTGATGGAACATCTATAATAATAAGCCACGATAGAGAGTTTTTAGACAATATTGTTACCTCATCTATATACTTTACTCCAAATGGTATTGAGGAGAGGTTTGGAGGTTATGAAGATATTGAGTTTACAACCCCTTCTGTTCCCAAAAATCAAAAAACTGAAAAGATTAAGAGAGAGAAGAAAGTTAAAAAGAGGAAACTGAGTTTTAATGAAAGAAGAGAACTCGAAAAACTTCCTGATACAATTGATAATCTTGAAAAAGAGATAGATAGGTTAAATGAAGATTTAACCACTCCTGAAGTTTATCTTAATGTTGAAAAGCTTACCAAAACTAAGGAAGAAATTGCTTTGAAAACAATTGAACTTGAAGAGAGTATAGAGAGATGGGGTTTTCTTGAAGAAATTTTAAGTGGTGAATAATATTACTTAACCTTAGTTTCTGCTGAAAAAGTTATAAACACTAAGCGGTTACAGCAAAATAGTAGTAGAGACAGAGTATCTTCTCTATCAGGCTACAAAGTTTCAGATAGATATTTATTTTAAACTCTTACATTTTATTTCAACAAAACTCTACTAACTACCTAAATAAACAGGGATTATCCTTTTTTAGCTAAAACATAATCGGGAAATATATCCCGTATGAAAATAGTAAATTTGTATTGTCATCTATTAACTATTAAATTATTTTTGTCTGTAGAAGGTTCTAATAGGGAGATTTTAGATGATTCTCTACTCCTCATACTCTTTTCCTGAAGGTGCTTTAAAGATAAGTTCCGTTATAGAGCATTTCATAAATATGAGGTTTCCCTACATAGCTGTTACGGATCACGGAACTATGGGGGGATTTCGAACACTTTCAAGGTTATCAAAAAAGAGAGGTATAAAACCTATCTATGGATTTGAAACCTTCTATAAATTGGAAGATGGCAGATACTTTAGGTTAATAGTTTATGTAAAAAATAGCGAAGGTTTTAAAGATCTTAATAAAATCTATAACTCTTCTAAAAAATCACAACTTGGATTTACATATATCAACAATATTGATCTTCTAAAATCTAATAATTTAATCTATCTATACAGTATTTATGACTATTGCTATCTTTCCAAGCAAGCTGTTTTTGTAGATTCTATTTTGGATATAAAACAGGAGATATACTCCTCTCCCCAAGAGAATAGTTTTATACACCTTTTGGGAAATAAGGATACTCCTATTGTAAGAGAATCTCAGAGTTTTGGTATAGAGTATTTAAAAATAGAACCAATATTTACCCTTTCAAATAAAAGGAAAAAGCTCAACTATTATATGATGAAAATGAGAGGATTTGAGCCTTTAAAAAGTGAAAAGTTCTACTCAAAACCTCTCGAGTTAAAACCCCTCAAGAACTGTAACGGAGATTTTGAGGAGGGTAATCCTAAATTTTCCAACCTTATTTTGGATAAGGATCTTCATGAAAAGCACAAGAAACAGTTTTACAGAGCTTTAAGCTCTCTTTTATCGGAAGAGAATCTAAATTCTCGTAGAATTAAAACAGAGATTAAAATTATAGAAAAAAGTAATCTTGTTTGGGTTTTCACACTTCTTATGGAGATAAAAAAAGATCTCCAAAAAAGAGGGGTTACAATATTTTTTTCCGGAGATATTGAGTATTTTAAATTATCAAATTTAACAGAGCTTACTACAACGGATCTACAGTTGTTTAGGTCAACATTTTTCAGCTATTTAAATAATATATCTCCCAAAAAGGAGATTGGAATAGTATGCTCATTAAAACATAGAGATACTGTTATAGAGTACTTAATCCAAAAGTTTGGAAAGAGTAAAACCTCTCTTCTATCTACACCCAAAAAGTGGAATATTTCTTCTCTCATAAAGAGAATGGGTAAAATATTTTCATACAACTATAAAGATATTGAATCAATGCTTGCTCTTATTCCTCAAAACTACAGAAATATACCTCTGTTAAATCTATTCAGAGAGAAAGGGTTTTATGATCTTGTGAAGAGAGGGTATATATCAAAGGAGTTTTTTAGTTACGGTGTTATGCTAGATAGAACCGTAAGGGATAGCTATAGTTCAAAATCTACTATTGTTGTATCCTCTGAAGATATATCCAAAACAATACCTGTAAGAGAGGAGGACCATATAAATATCTCCCCTCTTTCCCATAATGATCTAAGCGGATCAAATCTTTTCTCAATCCATATAAGATCATCAAATCTATACAAGAGTATAGATTTAACTACTAAATTAAAGAGCAGTGATGCTGATATTCTCATTGATGCTATAAAAAAGGGTAGTCTTGAATTTATACCATACTTTAAATATGACCCTGTAAGAGTTAAGATTTTTGATATGGGTTTAGAAAATAAGTTTATGGCTCTTGCTCTCTATCTTGAATCAGGATTGCATGATATCCACTCTCTTTCTGACAACTATAAGAAAGATGATTTTCCAAAACTAAAAAATGAGCTTAAAGATAGTTTTGGAAAGATTGTTTTTAGAGAACAGCTTATTACAGTAATCAATAAACTCTATAAGGAGGATAAATTTAACTCTTTGAGGAGAAGAGTTGAGGAGTTTAGATACAGTTCTCAGCTTTTGGGATATTTAAGTAAAATTAATGATGAGGATAATACTCAAAAAGTTAAGCTATTAAAAAAAATGGTTTTACCTCAAGCTTTCAGATCTTCTATTATAGATCATGCAAACAGAATAAGTATGGCTATATATACAGTTAAAGAGAGAAAAACAAACTTTAAAAAATTTATTTACAGCAATATAGTAAGTTTAAAGAATAGCGATTATAACAATGCTTTTATAAGAAGGATTATTAATAATTATAATCTAAACTTTGATATTAGAAGATTTGGTAATAGCAGAAAAGAGGTAAAAAACAGAATAGTTCTTCCACTCAACTTCATTAATGGTATAAGCAAGGAGTTTAATGATAATTTTATCTCATTTATAGATAATTTTAACTCAAAAGATCCTATTGAAATTATATCAAATTTTGATGAGGGAAGGAATTTTAAACATCAGATAACTCTTCTTTTAAAGGTTGGCTTTTTTGATCCTTTAGAGAGTAATAGAGTTTACCTCTTAAATATGGTTGAGAAACTTTACAGGAATGATCTTTTCTCGGATGTTGAAAAAAATTCTAATATAATTTCTGATTTTAAACTGGATGTTAAGAGAAAACTTTACCATGAGATATTAAAACTTAACTACAACAGAAAAAGTACTCTTCTAAACTTTCTCACAAAATTTTTTGATATTGATGATGAGTGGGAGATAAGTGAAATAAACAGAGTTGAAAAAAATAGATCATTGCTTGTAAACGGAAGAGTAGCTCCCCATTCCAAAAACTTTACACACAATATTGATGATCTTATAATATACAATATAGAAAATGATAAATTCTATAATCAAACAACACTATTTTTAAGTTCACTTAAAGTGGTAATATATAAGAGTGATTATACTGAAGATCTTCACAAAAAATTGACCCCTTACATATCAAACTCTATGGGTGCAAAAATTATTATTTTAGATAACAGAGAGATTGAAACAGATCTCTTTTTAACCATTAATTATCAAAACTTTGATGAAATTGAGGAGATCTTGGGAAATAGAAGGGTTGTAATCTCCGGAGCATAATAAAAATAGTATCTTTTATTTTAAAAGTCGCTCTTAAAACCTTTATAAAATCTGAGATTGATTAAAAAAGTCAGACTACTTAGAAACGAATAGTTTAAGGAGTTCTGTTTTGTGCGATTTGATCCTAGAAAGGTGATTTGAGCAGAAAAGAAGGAGGAGGAAGAAATGTGAAGTTGGTAGACAGTCTGAGATCTTTATAAAATATATTCAGCAGCCTCCTACTTATCAATTTGTTTTTTATTCCAATTTAAGGTAAATTCAAAGTGGCAATATTTATTTAGAGCTTAAAGATTTTATAACTATGAGCTTACAACAAACATTTTAGGTAGATTTTATGAAGGTATTAATTGTTAATCTTACAAGAATGGGAGATATTTTACAAACAACACCTCTAATTTATAACTATAAATCAAGAGGTGATATTGTTGACTACCTTGCCGTTAAAGGTTTTGGTAAAGTACTTAAATCTACAGGGCTCATAAATGAGCTTTTTGAAATATCTGTTGCCGAAGAGATAAAAGCTTTAATATTAAAAGATTATAATAGAACATTTTTTAGTATAAAAGAGAAGATAGAGGTACTAAATAACCAAGTTTATGATCTGGTTATAAATTTAACTCATACAGATGAGAGTAGATCTATTACATCATTTATAAAAGCTAAGGAGTATAGAGGTATAGTTACGGGAGTAGATGGTGGTAAGGTTATTATACATCCTTGGGAGATCTACTTTTATGTTTCAAACCTTAACAGAGGTTTAAATAAGATAAATCTTGTTGATATATACAACAGAATAGGAAATTTTGAAAGTACTCCTAAGCGTTTGTTTTATAATGTTGATGATAAAGATATAGATTCGGTAAAATCTAAGTTTAAAAATTTTTATACAATACAACTTGGGGCTTCAGTTGACAATAAGAGATGGAGGGGTGAAAACTTTATAGAAACAGCCTCTAAAATCTATCGTAAGTATAAGCTTATACCTGCATTTGTGGGAGTTGAGAGTGAAAGACCTCTTTTGGAAACTATAATTTCAAGAATAGATTTTCCATACTATGATCTCATAGGTAAAACCTCAATAGGAGAATTGGCAGCTATATTAAAACTATCAAAATTTCTTCTTACAAATGATACCGGAACCATGCATATTGGAGCTGCCGTTGGTGTTAAGATTATATGTATAGCCTTAGCAACTGCATACTCCCATGAAACCTCTCCATACAGTGAGGGAAACTTTATAATTGAAGCAGATATTGAATGTACACCATGCTCTTCAAAGATAGTTTGTACCAATCCCGTATGTAAAAATTATATAAATTCGGATCATATTTTAGGTTTGCTACCATCAATCTTAGAAGGTAAAGAAATTGATATTTCTAAGTATGATAAAGTTAAACTATTTAAAACAGAGTTTGATCAATATAATAATCTAACACTTAAAGAGCTTACGAACAGAGATGAAAACAAAATCTACAGAGAGCTTTTTTATCATATAGTTGTAAACTCTTTTGGTTTTAAAAATTATAGCTCTCTTTCCGTATCAGAAAATAAAGTTGTAGAAATAGCTAATCTTATTATTAAATCTAAGGTTGATACTATTCCTTTAAAAGATCTTAAAAGGAATATGCTCTACCTTAAAGAGAAAGCTTTAATTGGTTTAAAACTTTCGGAAACTATGGAAGATCTGTTTAAAAAAGAGAGGTATGATGATCTTGTTAAGGCAGCAAAAGAGATTGAGGAGCTTGACAGCAATATAGTGAACTTTGGCTTTTCACATATAAAGCTTAGGATTATTACTTTTATGTTCCAAATTGAAAAAGAGAATATGGATAGTAATGATACGGGAGTAATAATTAACTATACATTAAAAATATATCTTCTTCTTTTAAAAAGGGTTTCTTTAGGATTGGATATTATAGATTATTGCTTAAAACAAAGTTAGATTTTTATAAAATTTTGTGAGAATAGTATATCTGTACTAACTACTTTAAATTGAACTTTGTATAACGTTAAATGTTTAAACTCTGTTTTATAACCAATGGGTAGGTATATGGCTAGAAAAAAGGTTGGATCTAAAAAAAAAGTACAGAAGAGTAAAAGAGGTAAAAAGAGAAGTAAGAGCTCTATTTTTAGTTTAAATAAGATTTTAATTTTAATATTTGTAGCAATAGTTATCCTCTTTTTAATAAATATAGATAAACTTGGGATATTTAAAGGTGATGATTCTCCAATAGATATGGATAATATTGTTAAAATAAAAAAGAGGGATACTTTTTCTAAGGATATTGATAGAGAGGTAAAGAAAGATTATGAGGTAAATGAAAAAGATCTTGATAAATCAATTGAAAGGTTTGAGAAATATCAAAAATTGATAACTGATTATTCAAAAAAATATTTGGGTATCTCCTACAAACTTGGAGGTGATCCCGATAAAGAGAAAGGAACTGATAACTCCCACTTGATCTATGCCATTATAAAAAACTCTGCCCAAGAAAGTGGATATGGATTCCCAAACTATCAACCAATAAAATCATTGTTAAAAAATTGTAGTAAAATATCTATTTCGGATATAAGAAACGGAGATCTTATAGTTGCAAAAGGTTATCCTGCACTAGTTTACAATATTGAGAAAAAAGATGGTTTTGATATTATCTATCTCTCATCAAAAAAGAGGAAAGTTGTAAGTGAAGAGAGTGAAAAACTTTCATCTTATTGGTTTAATAACAAATACTTTGAAGGTATATACAGATTAAACGATGATCTTTTTGAAAGAAGATAGATATAAAACAGATAACAGTTCATATTTAAACTATTAACTTAATTATTTATTATATATGTTTGAAAGAGTAGTATGAAAATATTTTATCTTGATCTTGATCCTCTAAAGTTTAATTCAAGAGCTAAGAAGATTCTCATTTCTTCAAATAATAGAGGAATAGATACTCAATTCATAGGTTGTTCAAAAGATAAATTCAAATTTGATAATGGAATAAAGGTTAAAGAGTTCTCCTTTTATGCAAATTTCCCTCTAAAGTTAAGAATTATTTTTTTCTGGATAACAACGACTCTTTTTATGATAAAAGAGATTTTAAAAGAGGGTAAACCAAAATATATCTACTCCAACGATATCTACCCCATGCTTCCGGCATATACAATAAAGCTTATCTTTAATATTGATATAATCTACGATTCTCACGAATATTGGAGGGGACACTCTGCTCTTAAAAAAGATTCTTTAAGTTATAAATTTTGGATAGGATATGAATCCTTTCTAATAAAAAAATTTGATGAGGTTATAACAGTAGGTAAGGAGATTGCTAAACTTCTAAAATCGGATCACTCTCTCAAAAAACTGCCCCACATAATACCCAATATTCCTGATACCAAAATAAAAGATTTAAGATCTGATTACATAAGAGAAAGATACTCTCTAAGTAGAGATACATTTATATTTATCTATCAAGGATCTCTCTACAAAGGAGATAGTTTTGATAAAATTATAGGAGCTGTTGAAAATATTGAAAATTGTGCACTTGTTGTTGTATCTCACAAAATGGAAAGAATTGATGAGTATAAAAGAAAATATAAACATATCTTAGAGAAAAAAATTTTCTTTCATGAGGGTGTGGACCTTGACTCCTTAGCTAAGATAACATCTTCAGCCAATTGTGGATTAACCATATTTGAAAATTTGGGTGAAAGTTTCTACTACTCAGTACCCAACAAGATGTTTGAATATTTGGCATCATCAATACCTCAAGTGGTCTCAAATTTTCCTGAAATTGAACGATACGTAGTAAAGAATGGAATAGGGGTTTCTGTAGATCCCCATAATGAGAAGGAAATTTTTACTACTCTACTCAAAATATCAACGGATAAAGGTTTTTATAATAGATTGAAGGAGAGATCTTTTGATATGAGAGATAGTTTTAAATGGGAAAACTATTTTGATAAAGTTTTTGATAATTTTTAAAGTGGCACTATTTTTGTTACTTCTATCACCTATACATAAACCTATTGAGTAAGGGTTAAAAAGGATTATGAAAAACTATACAGATGCAATAAAATATTGGAATAGAGACAGTGCAAGGGAGGAGATGATAAGGGAGGAAAAATTTCCTTTGGTTGATATTCAAACCACTATTGCATGGATAAAAATTAATAAATACTTAAAAAAAGGTGGGATCTCCACTATTCTTGATGCCGGTGCCGGCGTTGGAAGATACTCTTTACCTCTGGCAAAAACAGGTTATAAAGTTACCCACTTAGATATTAGTAAAGATATGAATCTTGTGGCAATGAAAACAGCTGAAAATGAGGATGTTAAAAATATCGATTTTCTCATAAGCGACATTTCACGTATGACATACATAGCCGATAAAAGTTATGATCTTGTAATAAGCTTTGATTCTCCTATTACCTACTGCTATCCTGATCACTACAAAGCATTGAGCGAAGTATTGAGAGCTTCTAAAGATCTTGTAATGATAATGGTTTCAAGTAGGACAGGAACTATACCCTTCTACATAGATTTTGATGTAGAGAGAGGATACAGAGATCCTAAAGATAACTCTCCTATTACATTTACGGCAACGGAATCTATTATAAATAATGGTGTTGAAATTTGGGAAAATGATATAAAAGAGTATCTTGAAAGAGAGGGTAAAGATGCTCCCAAAGATTACTCATTTGAGATAGATGAGCTTACGGAATATATTAAAAACTCCGGTTATGAAATTCTTGAAATAGGTGGTCTCGGAGCATTGGCAAGATCTATTAAACCTGAAAACTTAGAGATTATCCGTTCTGATGAAAGGCTTTTTAATAAGTTTATAACCTATTCCTTAGATTTTGATTTCAATAAGCATAATATAGGAATGGGTGCCGTTAATACAATGGTTATAGCAAAGAGAAAAGGTTAGAGTTTAGTACAGTAAACTTTAAGAAAATCTTTCATAAAATCTATAAAAACTAAATACTCTTTTGGTTTTGATAGATTCCACATATCAGTATAAATAGCTATATATTTATCATTGATTTGTAAACTAACTTCCTTTGGGATAATACCCGTTTTAATCCTGCTCTTATAAGTAGTGAAAAGTGTAATAATTTTTTCGCATAACTCCCTATCAGACTCATTATACTCTTTCATCATCAATTTATACTGTTTTAAACCGATATCTCCTAGATTAACTTCCTTCCAATCAGTGGAAAATGGTTTATACCTCCCAATGACTCCAAAAGTAATATTTTTATGAAAATAGATTAAATTAATACTTTTACTATTCTCAGGGAGTTCAACTAAACAAACTGACCAAGAAGGAATAAACTTTTCTTTAATAGTTCCTATTGAGTTATCATCTAATTCAAAACAGAAAATATCCTTTCCTGAAATATTACCACTTATATTTTTTTTAATTGGAAGTTCACTTAAACCAAAATCAAACATTCCTTTAATTTTTTTAGCAATTTCCATATTATCTTCATCAAAATAAGTGAAACCGGTTTTTTGGGCTAATTTTTGGAATAATAGCTTCTCTTTAGTTTCTGTGCGGTATGAAAGATAACGCAGAAAAAGCTTAAAAAAAGCAACAAAACAAATTACTATTAAAACAAATTTGATAATTTCCATACTTCCCTCTTTCATAACAATAAAAGTAGCTACCCCATGAGATATAACTTTCCTTTTTATACTGTCTTCTATCAGTATTATAATAAGATTTTATATATCTAGGATCTACCAAAAAAGGATAAAAATAAATTATTGAATAGTTTGAAAGGATATATTTGAAATAAAATGGAAGATTTTTAAATAATTTTCGTTGGAAACTTTGTAGTTCTTTTGAGAGAAAAAAGTAATGGAAAGAAAATTTAACTTCACTGACTCTTTGTAGTTGGCATTAAGGATAGTAAAAGATCAGTTTTTTAATTTAAGCCTCTACACCTCGTAAGTAGCTATTTAACCTCAAATAAGAATTTCTTACAAAATCTACATTAAATATTTGATTAAAAATGTAAAATTATCTATAAAGATTATTAACCTATCATAAATTATACACTTTCCTATTGAATAAACTCTAATAATGATTATCTTAAATCTAATACAAAAAACTGTAACAGATCGGTTATTATTAAATTTTATTTGGGAGTATATATATGAGTCTCTTTGAAGAAAGAATCGCAGAGAAATTATCACAATCTTTTGAACAATTAAACTATGAAGAGATTCTTAGCTTCATAGAGAATCCTAAAAATCCCGACTTTGGAGATAAATCACTTCCATGTTTCAGATTTTCTAAATCAATGAAAAAATCTCCTGTACAGATTGGCGATCTTTTTATAGAAACCTTTAAAGATGATAATTTTTTTAATGAAGTAACAAATGTAAATGGTTTTTTAAACTTTAAGTTTAATAGAGAGATTTTTGTAAAAGATATAATGGTAAAGCTTTCAAATGGAGAGTTTTATAAAGAGCTTAAAGATTTAGGAAAAGGTAAAGTTTTAGCTATAGATTTTTCATCTCCAAATATTGCAAAAGAGTTTCATATAGGGCACTTAAGATCTACAGCTATTGGAAATGCTATATCAAACGCCTATGAGCTTGGAGGTTGGAGCGTTAAAAGAATAAACCATTTAGGTGATTGGGGTACACAATTTGGTAAGCTGATCTACGCTTATATTGAATGGGGAGATGAAGAGGAGTTTAAAAAGCAACCTATAAGATACTTACAATCCATCTATGTAAAATTTCATAAACTTGCTGAAGAGGATCCTAGCTTAGAGGATAAAGGTAGAGAATGGTTTAAAAAACTTGAAGAAGGTGATAAAAAAGCAAAAGAACTTTGGGAACTATTCAGATTCCACGCTTTAGAGAGTTTAAAGAAAAGTTATGACAGATTAAATATAAGTTTTGATCACTATTGGGGTGAAGCGTTTTACGAAGAGGATTGTAAAAAAGTTATAGAGATTGTTGAAAACAGTGATGCAGGATCTGTAAGTAATGGTGCTTTAATTGTCAATCTTGAAAAGTATGATATGCCACCATGTTTAATTAGAAAGAGTGATGGAACATCAATCTACGCTACAAGAGACTTAGCAGCCGCTATCCATAGATATGAGAGTTTAAAGTTTGATAAATTTATCTATGTTACGGAAATGAAGCAAAACCTACACTTTAGACAGGTTATAAAATCTTTGGAGCTTCTTGGTTATGAGTGGGCAAACTCTATGGAACATGTATTTTTTGGCAGTATTAAAGGGATATCTACCAGAAAAGGTAATGTAAAATATCTTGATGATGTTTTTGATGAAGCTAAAGAGAGAGCTCTTTCGGTAATCAACGAAAAGAATCCTAACCTTGAAGATAAAGAATCTATTGCAGAAAGTATTGGAGTTGGTGCCGTTGTTTTCCAAGATCTATCAAAATCAAGAGTTAAAGACAGTGAATTTAATTGGGAAAGGATTCTTGCTTTTGATGGCGAAACAGGACCTTATATTCAATACACCTTTGTAAGAATACACAATATATTGGAGAAGGTTGGGGAGTTTGATTATTCAAATTTAGATTACTCTGTTTTAACAGACGATTCATCTTTTAAGATCCTTACGGAAATTGGAAGATTTAATAAAGTTCTGGAGAATTGTATAAGAGAAAATGAACCTTCTGTTATTGCTACATACATTATTTCACTTTCAAAAGCTTTTAATAAGTTCTACCTTAACAACAGAGTTTTGGGTGAAGAGAAAAAAGTTGTTGATGCAAGAGCAACTCTTCTATTAAAACTCAAAGAGATTATGAGCTCGTGTATGAAAATTATAGGTGTTCCTGAAGTTTATAAAATGTAGAGTTTAATATTTAAATTTTTAAACTCAAAAATATTTTGTATCTTACTTTTATGGGAGTAGAAGATACAGAGGATTAAAAATGTACGAAATATTTGTAAAAATGCACTTTTCATCAGCTCACAGGCTGATATCATATAACGGAGAATGTAGCAAACTTCACGGTCACAACTGGGAAGTAATGGTTTATGCCAGAACAAGTAAATTAAACGAGATTGGAATAGCTTTAGACTTCAAAGAGTTTAAAAAAAGTGTTAAAGAGGAGATTGATAAATTTGATCATGTATACCTCAACGATCTTGAAGATTATAAAGATATGAACCCTACGGCAGAAAATATTGCACGAGTACTCTATAATACACTTTCAAAAAAGATTAATACGGATGATATAAAAATTCATATGGTAGAGATCTGGGAAAGTGAAAAACAGGGTGCAAGATATTTTGAGTAGTATAATTACCAAACTTAGAACTTATAAAAAGTTTACCGGTTCTACTTATAGTGTAATTGTTATAGATTCGGGTTATTTCTTAATAAAAGAGATAACCCTTTCTCTTTTAAAGATAGATTGCAGAGTTGAAAAATTACCCCTTTATAACAGTATAAATGGTGATCCTTCAATAAAAAACAGTTCGGGAGTAAATCCAAACTTTGTTGAAGATCTTCTCTTAAAAATATACAAACACAAACCTGATTTTATTGTTACTGTAAATATGATTGGTTTTGATGAGGAGGGCAGACTTTCAAACCTTTTAAATTCTATCAATCTTCCTGTTGTAAACTGGTTTACGGATACCCCATTTGGTATAATAAAAAACCCAATAAATTTTGATAAAGAAAATATCTACTCTTTTAGTTGGGAAAAACACTATATACCAAAATTTAACTCACTCTTCAAAAAACACAGAATATACTATCTACCTTATGCAACACAGATGAATAAGGAGTATAATTTTTCCCATGAATTTGAATCAGAGATCTCTTTTGTGGGTAACTCAATGATTGAAGCTGTCAACTTATGGAGAGAAAGATGTAAGATAAAAAGAGAGGTAGAGGAAAGATTTATTGATACTATCTATAACACTGAGCAGTTTAGTGTTATAGCAAAGTTGATAGAATCCTTTATAGATGAGAATAGTATTGAAAACTATGAAGCATCTTTTTACTACTTTTTAGGTTCAAAGATTTTGAGAGAGAGGATCTTTAAATTTCTGGATAGAGAAAATATGCCGGTAGATATATACGGAGACAACTATTGGGAAGATTATGGTTTTAAAAATCATAGATTAAAGGGTAAAGTAAACTACTACTCAGAGCTTCCATACATATATAGATCTTCCTACATTTCACTAAATATAACATCACCACAGATGATTTCCGCTGTTAATCAAAGAGTATTTGACTGTTTTAGTGCAGGAGGTTTCTTAATAAGTGATAAGAGAGAGGATCTGGAGATCCTTTTTGATAGCTTTCCCACCTATGACAGCGAAAAACAGCTTTTAGATATTATATCCTACTACAAGAAAAATATTGATTTCCATCTTTTATTAAAAGAGAGAATAAAAAAGAGTATTAGAACTCTACACAGTTATGAAAATAGACTGAGCTATATAATAGATGTATTGAGATCCGAGAAAAGCTAAAATTACTATTTTTATGTTTCATATTTTTATATTTGGAGAGTTATTCAGGTTATATTTAACTTTTTAAGCAGATCCTATTAACAAAAAAATCTGAGCTCAACATAGACTGTTTATGGAGTATTTTTGTTGTAAACTATCGTAAATACTGTTCCCTGAAAATTTTTAAAGAAGTGAAGGGTCAGAGAAACAATTTCATTTACCAAAAATCTCTAAACTTTTATATCAAACTCAGATTCACACCTAATTATAATATTTTTTTAGCTATTATAAAAGATTTTTTTTATACCTCTTTTTATACAAAATTAAGCGTTCTTCTAATCCAACCAAATAAAAACAACTTATCTTTTATATTATTTTTACAGATACTCATATATCTCTCAGTTCTGCCCAATGCAAATTTACACAAAAATAATCTTTCATCAATAGTATTTATTTCTTCTAGTGACTTTGGACCAATAATTCCATCAGGTGTTGTACCTACTATAGTTTGGGCAAGTTTAGAACTTGTTCCAATACCGGCATTAACTCCAAAATCAAAAATAGAGTTAGCAATACTCTGATCCTCTATATCATCACCTCTAATTTTATCCCAATAGTTGGTTTTATAAAGAGAGTAAACCTTGGACTGAAGATCTTCATCATCTTCTAGGTTTTGAGGGAATCCGTTTTCACTTTTTTTAAGATCAATATTTTTCCAACCTGACCAATCTTGATTTCTATTCCTAGAAACCCCTTTATAGGTCTCCCCTCCCGAGTCTATTTCGTTGGAGACATATCCACCCTCAAATATCAATGTAATTCCTATTGCTATATTAAAGTTAGCCATCACTTCTCCTCCGTAGATACTATTGTTAAATCTATAATTTTTAAAATTTTTATTATAGTTCGGAACCTGATATATTTAATCCTGTTACATCCTCTATCACTTTCCAGATTACCCCTACAATAGCATTCCAGACTTTCTCAATTGTAACCATTAAAATACCTCGAAGAGTTTTAGCAAAATTAAGAACCATCTCTTCAATGCTATCCAAAAAAAACTCTCGTGTCTCTTCAGTTATCTTACCGTTTACTATTCCAAGTGCTACAAGCTCTGATTGTTGAGCTATTGCAAAAATTTGTCGTCTAGAAAAACCTCTCATTGTAGTTACATCTTTATTAAGAATCTTAGATGCAGCATCTTTCATATCTTCAACTAATTGTGTAGTATCAATTATTGCACTCATTTTTGTTTCCTCTCATATTTATATTATCGTTCCAGAAAAGCTTCATAAGTCAATGCTTGATCTAAATATATAATTGTTTGACCCTTAAACAACTTTACTTCAAATGATGTCAATCCTTGTTTTTTATCCGTATCTCTCATCTTTGTTATTGTTTCGGAAACCTTCTCCAAAGCAGTAGCACTTGGAGTAACTTCATCTTCTAAAAGATTTACCCCTCTCGACTGGAGATACTTATTTACTTTTCCAATAATTTTATTTCTAGGCTTAGGACGAGCTTTCAATTGGATTATTAGTGCATCAATATTTCCAATTATTGTATTGTAGGTCTTACTCCTACCATAATAGGTAGCACTATTTGTCCCTAAAGATGTAGAAGCAAAAAGTTCCATTGTTTTTTTGTTTATAGAAATTAACCCTTCAACAATTACTCTGTTATAATTTGGAGCCATTGTTGTAGCACATCCTGTAAGAAAAATAGTAATCATAACAACAAATATTAATTGTGCAGATCTAACAGAAAGATATTTCATATTATCCTCTCCTCAATTTATTAATACAAAGTTGCATCTCCTAATGAAAACAGAAAAACTACTTCCTATAAATATCTAGTGTCCTTTAAAACGCAGGTTATCATGTTTCCTGAATACTCTGAATGAGTTCATAAAGCAAAACCAATTGTAATACCTTTAACTAACTAACCAATAAAAGAGTACAAACTAATTGATGATATTTTCATATACAAATATCTAATAATATTCTAGCAAAAAAGATTATAAAAAACAAGATAAAAAGTAGTAAAACATAAATTTGACTCCAAACTCTTGTTAAAATAAATATTTTCTAATATTTATCATTAAAAAAAGAAAAAAAGATAGTAGCTTTTCATAAACTTTTACAGTTCTTTATACAATAAAGCACTAAATTTTTTCATATTTGATAAAAAAGGAGAATTAATGAAAAGCAATCTAGAGAAATTTAAACCCTTCTTTAGTACTATATCTATGCTGTTTTTTCTGTGGATATTTCTTCTCAGTATAAAACTTCTGGGGGGATCATTTAAAAACTATTTCATAAATGATGCAGGAAGTTTAATTGAAAATGCTACAGGAAACCCTGTTGTAAGTTTGTTTATAGGAATATTGGCAACAGCCATTGTTCAATCGTCATCCACAACAACATCAATAATAATTGCATTTGTAGGATCGGGTACTATACCAATGACAAATGCAGTACCTATGATAATGGGTGCAAACATTGGAACTTCCGTAACCAATACAATTGTGTCATTTGGTAATGTTAGAAATAAAATTGAATTTCAAAGATCATTTTCTGCTGCCATTGTTCACGATTTTTTTAACTGGCTCTCAGTATTAATATTTTTGCCTATAGAGATATTTACAAATAAAGTTGGCGAAAACGGAGAAAATTTGGGTGGATTTATTGCAAGATCAGCGAGATCTATCACAGAGTTTATATACGGATCGGGAGGAGTTAAATTTTCATCTCCACTGGATTCTCTGGTTAAGCCTGTAGCCAAATGGCTACAATCTTCAATTGGTAATCTATTTGATCTTTCATCTAAAAAAGGGGATTATTCTACTATCCTACTATTGATAATGGTAGGTTTTTCCATGATCTTACTATTTGTTTCCCTTAAATATATGTCAAAAATTATGAAATCTCTTTTATTGGGTAAATTTGAGGTTTATCTACATAAGTTTGTTTTTAACAATACAGCAACCGCACTAATATTTGGAGTGCTTTTCACCATATCAGTTCAATCCTCATCTATTACAACATCTGTAATTATACCTCTCTGTGGAGCGGGAATATTAACATTAAGACAGATTTTCCCGTATACCATTGGTGCAAACATTGGTACAACTATAACCGGTATCTTGGCATCTCTGGTTTCAGGAAAAATTGATGGAATAATTATTGCCATAGTTCATACACTATTCAATATTTTTGGAGCTGCAATATTTATTCCTCTAAAATCGATACCTATCAAACTGGCAGATAGCTATGCAAAACTTGCAGCTAACAGTAGAATGTGGGCCATTATGTTTGTATTAGTGCTATTCTTTATTTTACCTATACTATTAATTTTTACTACAGGATAGAGGAGGATGAGAAATGATTTTTAACGAATTAGCAAATATATGGAGAAAAAAAGATCTTTTGACTCAGGCTATAAGTGATTCCAAGGAGATGCTGGAAATAGCTTACGATATATTTCACTCTATAAAAAATAAAGTGTTGGATTTTGAGGGGGATGAAGTTGATCTTGAAGAGGTAAAAAAGAAGGATTATCTACTGAACCATTTTGAAAGATCTATTAAGAAAAAAGTATTTGAACATGTAAGCTTAAATGATAAAGAGGATCAAAACTTATATTCATCATTTGTCCTTATATCTATTGTTGGTAATATTGAACGATTGGGTGATTATACTAAAAATATTAGTGAAATTGTTGATGAAAGAGATAGATTAAAGAGTAATAAGTACAATAAAATACTCAATGATCTTCTTAATGAAACAGATAAGCTGTTCAAAGAAACATTGAGAGCCTATCTTAAAACAGATTTTGATAAAGCTCAAGAGATAAATAGTATTCAACACGATATAAAATCAAAAGTTGATACTCTTGTTAAAGATCTTATTAGAGATGAAAATAGTGATGATAACTTGGTTATCTATGCTCTAATGTTTAGATACATAAAAAGGGTAGCATCTCACCTTATGCATATATCTACAAGTATTACAAACTCAATTGATAATATTGGCTATTATAGAGATGAATAATTAAACTAAGACCTTCAAATTTGTTAAAGAGGGTTGATAGAAACCGATAATTACAGAAAAAAGGTAGAGACAGACTCATCTCTACCTTTTTTATCTTATACATAAATCATTATAAGTTAACTCATCAAACAAGTTTCAAATAAGGGTAAAAATAAAAAGCTCCGAAAAATCGGAGCTTTTTATTACTATTTCAAGAAAGATTATTTAACAAGAATCATCTTCTTAGTCATAACTTTATTGTTAGCAACAAGCTTGTAATAGTAAACACCGCTTGAAAGTGATTTAGCATCAAAATTCACAGAGTGTGTACCAATACTTAGGTTGTTATTAATCAACTCTTGAACCATCTGACCTTGAGCATTAAATACTGCAAGTTTTACATTAGAAGCAGTTGAAAGATCAAAGCTAATTGTAGTAGTTGGGTTGAATGGGTTAGGATAGTTTTGGTGAAGTGAAGTAGTATTAGGTAAACCTTCTTCTACACTAGAACTAACAGACTTAAAAACTTCTACATCATCAATATACCAATAGTTAATATTATAACTATTTCCATTGAATCTAAAAGCAAATCTGAAAGTCTCTGATCCAAAACCTTCAACACCATAACCAACCGCTACTGAATCTACAGTAGCAGGAATACTAGCATTTTCAAAAGTTTTCAGATTAACCCAATTAACCCCATCTCCACTTGTAGCAAGATGTATGGTGTAATCCTGTCCATTATAATCACTAATATAATGCTTATACTTAATAATCAGACCTTTATTTACTTCGAAACCAGAAGTATTAATCTCAGGAGAGATCAAATATTGATCAGCTATAGTTTGTGGATTCCAACCAAATCCAGCTTCTGGAGCATCACCTCCTGCATTATTACTGTTTCTACCTTGCCAATTTTCTCCACCTTCAACACTCCAACCTTCACCAGGGAAAGTAGAGAAATCGTTAGATAAAACTAATGGATCATTACAAACTTGTTGATGCTGTAAATGTGCTTCATATTCTAAATCAGCTTCTACATCAATGTTGAATGTGAAGAAAACAGGATCTTCATTTGGAGTATCAAAGGTAGCAGCTACTTCAAAATCTTTAGATTCACCTGCAGCAATAGTACCTAGATCTTCACTTTGAGGAGCGAAAGAAACCATAGAGCTATTATCAGAGCTTATAGATGCCATAGCTCCTGTTACATCAGCTCCACCATTATTTGTAATAGTGTAAACGTAGTTAACTGTTTGACCACTTTCAGGAAGAATAATATCTTGAGTGTAAGCAATCTCAACATCAGGAGCGTTTACAGTAAGTACTATATTTGAAGTGTACTCAGCTTTTCCTCCATAACTATCTGTTATAGTTACAGTAAAAGGAATTTGTGTTTGATTCTCAACATTTGAAGCAATCTCAACTTCAAAAGCTTCATCAATTGAGATAGTCTCTTCACCGGCTATAGATGTATAATCTGCATCTCCATCTGTTATAGTAACAAACTCTGATTCAGTAGAAAGGGTTATAGTACCATTTTCTGAAACTACAGAACCAACATTTTTGAAGTTAGCAGAAATCTTTACTGTCTCGCCGTAATCAGGCTCATTGTTGTTGTCATCAACAACACTATAAGAATCTACAACAACCCATGGTTGATCAGGAGAAGCAACTACTATATCCTGGTATATTGTTGCAAGGTTTTTACCTGTAACAACCATTTTAGCGTTTCCGGGTATCAACTCATGTTCAATTGTAACATTACCGGAAGCATCAGTAACAGCTTTGTAACTCATATCACCTTGAGAAAGAGATACTAATGCACCTTCAAAGGCAGAACCAGCAGCAGAAATTGAAGTTGAGAAAGGTACTCCCGCTAAAACCGTATTTTGTGACATTGAAACCTGCATTGGAACCTTGTTTCTAATATCAACCGAAGCATCACCAAAAATAGTCCATGTTTCAACAGTCTCTTGATCCAATCCTTGGTTAGATTCTGTGAGCATTAAAACTCCAGCATTAAAGAATGTTGAACCAAATGTAACTCTTGATTCTGTTGTATTAATACCATTTTGTCCTGGATGATCATCATAGTTGTAACCACCAATAACGATATCATTAAAATAGTCTTGACCTCTCATAGGAGGAGCCCATGGTTGATTTATAGTTGATCCGGCAAAAGCGATAGATCCACCATTAGGATTTTTTGCCCAAGCTTCAGCAAAACAATCTCCACCAACATGGAATTCACCGTTAACACAAGCAACAGATACAATGTAAGGAAGCATATTGCCATTTGTTAAGGCAGCTGCATTTGCAACAGAGAAACCTGTTGTAACCCATGTGTCGTGAGATCCGTGACCAACATAGTTTGCAGCACTAACACCATTGTTTACAGCAGTTGTAACGCCTGAAGCTGCTGCTGCAGCACCATACTCTGTTGTAAACTCTTGATATCCGTAAGGAGTAAGTTTATCATTTTTTATAACATCCATATGTATTATGTCAGATTCACCATCATCACCATTATTAGGACCTCCATCAGGAGATGCTACTAAAAGAGCTGATTCATACCAATCACCGGAAGTACTATTATCTTGCTCATAAGCAATAGTTTTATTAACCTGAGCAGTTACCTCTTCAGGAGAGTTTGCTGAAAATCTACCAATAACCATATCAGGCAACATATCACTACCTACAACACAACCAAGCATAGGATCCATAGGTGCTCCGGCTCCGCCACCAAGGTCACACTTAATATCAGCCCAGTCACCAACTAATTGAACATACAACAGGTTATTATTGTTATCGTAAGCAGCTTGAACATTATCTTTTACATTTGTACCTGTAGCAACAACTTCAGAAGTAACATTGTAACCTTTTTGCTTTTTCCACTCAATGTAAGGTTGGATAGCTTCTTCATCTCTAGCTGTATAGATTACATGAATATCACCATAGTTTCCAATAGTTAAATCTCTTGAATCGTAGTTTACAAATACAGAGTTGTAAATACTATTCATCTCTCTTGTAATTGTTGAAGTTTTTCTATTTAGAGGGTTAGTAGAAGTAGATTTTTCCACTAGTTCAACCTCAATAGTTTTGTAAACTCTTAAAGTTTGAGTTGAAGCATTATATTGGAATGGATAAGCAAAAACAGTAACACCCCTTACATCTCTTAATATGTAAGGATCAACTGAAGTTGCTAAATTTGAAGGGAAAAACTCACCATTCATTGATTCAGGAGCAATCTCAAAAGGGATTGTACTAGGGTCTTGATTCCTGTAGATAGCTCCCCTTGAAGGTAGTAAAGGGTACTCAAGCTTGTACTCTTCATAATCACCACCAACAACTTTGATATCTACATCGTTATTGTTATCAAGTTTTACAGCTGCACTAACATATGGAAGTTCTGCAAAACCTTTGTCCCCTGTAACTATTGAACCTTCAAAGTCAATAACAGAAAACATTTTACCGTCTTTCATTTCGGTATTAATCTTATGAGCACCAACCTCATAAGTCAACTTATTGTTTTTTAGTTCGACATCAAAGCCGTTACCACCAAACAATGAACTTAATCCGCACAACAAGAATGCAAAGATCAGAACCAGTGTTTTAAATTTCATATTCTCTCCTTTTATTTAGAGTATTAGTTCAATTACATTTTCTTAACTCTATAATTACCATAGTAATAAAATATAGTCTTAAAAACTGTTTTTTGCAATTTTACTTTTTTTTGAAATAGCATAAATACCCTATTATAAATCGTGCCAAAATTGATAATAAAAGAAACAGCTTCCACTTTATTCTATTTTATTGAATTTTTCACAGAAATTTTAGAAAAAATAATTATACCGAACTCAGGTTTTTATAAAAAGGTCTTGTGTTTTTCAAAATCCAAAGTACTTTAAAATATAAAGCAAAAAAATTAAAAGGAGAATTTATGAGATTTTTGTTAACTGTTATGACTTTAATGGGTATTTCAATTTTGTTTGGAAGTTTTGATGAGACAGTACTTAAAATTGAGAATGGTTTAAAAGAGAAGAAAACTCTTTCAATACAGAAAAATGAGATAGCTCTACTGGAAAAGGAAGCAAAGACAGATTTAGAAAAATCTATTGTTAAAATGTACCAAGGTAGAATCTTTTTTGAAAAGAAAGATTATGACGAGGCCATTGATCTTTTTAATGATGGTATTGATCTGTATGAGAACTATGTTGAAAACCATTTTTGGAGAGGAAAAGCATATCTTGAATTGCTAAAAGATGCTTCATTTATGAGTAAAGGGTATTACGGATCAAAAACATTTGATTCGTTTGAGAAAGCTGTTGAAATAGATCCAAATCACATTGATGCAAGGTTAAACTTAGCCACTTGTTACAAAAAAGCTCCTGCCATTGGTGGTGGAAGCATACCCAAAGCAAAAAAGCACTATTTAGCTGCAATAAAAATTAATGATAAAATTGCTTTTGCCCACTTTATGCTTGGAGAGATCTATGAAAAAGAGGATGAAAACTATAAACTTGCAAAGGAAAGCTACGAAAAGGCTCTAAAGCTAGAACCTGAAAATATAAAGTTTAAAGAAGCTGTTGCTAGAGTTTCAAAATAGGGTCTTCCATCCCTACCCCAAAGATGGAAGGGGGAGTTTGATCTTCTTATTATTTTGCTTCTTTTTCAGATTAAAAAGAAGAAACCGAGATATTTGAAATAACTATATTGGTTAACTATATCGGAACTGTTAAACTTGGAATATTCTAATAGATGGATGTAAAGCAAACCTCCATTACCGATGGAGCTTTTTTTAGGAAATTATGAAATAGTTTCCTAAAAATGGTGGAATCGGCAGCCCGTAAAGGGCTGTGTTACCATCATCGATAATGGTAAGCAACATGGCTTTGCCCTAATTTTGCTTTTGCTTCTTTTTCAGATTAAAAAGAAGAGCTTTTCTTTCTTTTGGCTACAAAAGAAGTGCCCAAAAAAGTCAGACTTTCGAGAAGCGAGTAGTACAAGGAATCCAATTTTTATGTGATTTGAGCCTAGGAATACTAGGTGATTTGAACATAAAAATTTGATGACGCAGTAATGAGAAGCTTATCGGGGGTCTGTAGATTTTGATAAAAATCTTAAAACTCTTAAAACTCTTCCCAGACTGATCGATAAAAGTATAGCTTCCGAAAGAACTCTTTTTTCTTAATTCAACAGCATTGACGGAAGGGGTATGGATAATATTAAAAAAGAGATAGGAGTAATTATGAATAATGTAGAACAAGCCCAAAAAGAGCTTTCTTTCATAAAAGAGATCATAGAGAATAGTAGAGAGAAATTATATGATAGCGGGGTACATTTGGTTCTCTGGGGAGTTTTGGTATCAATTGGCCAATTCTCAAACTATGTTACAATATCAATGAGAAAAACAGAGTATTTAGGATATATATGGTTAGTGATCGTTCTACTCGGATGGGGTGGTGGATTCATTATAGATAAGAGGGAAAAACTAGTTCTAAATCCTAATAATTTTGCCAATAAGATAAGCTCAACTCTTTGGATTGGTGGAGGTGTCTCTATGACAATAATTGGATTTAGCAGATTAATTAGTTTTGGAGAGTTTTATGTTATAACTCCAATGGCAATCAATCCAATAATATCTATAATTTTAGGATCCTTATACTTTGCAACAGGAGCTATCTATGATATAAAGTGGTTTTCAAGATTAGCCTATGGTTGGTGGGGGATAGCTATCGTACTATTCTCTTGGGTAAGCTATATGAGTTTTCTAGTCTATGGATTTGTCCTCATTGGTTTAATGGTAGTGCCGGGCATAATCTTGAATAGAAACTACAAAAGGATATTAAAAGAAAGAGCCTTGGAAGAGGAGTAATCATGAGTGAATTTGATTACAAACAACTGGATGATCTCCTCTGTTCCAGAATAAGATTGGCTATTATTTCGGTTTTAGTAAGTGTAGAAAAGGTTGACTTTAAACAGTTAAAGATCCAAACCAAAGCCACTGATGGAAATTTAAGTGCTAATCTTAAAAAGTTGGAAGAGGCAGGCTACATTACTATTAAGAAAAGTTTTGTGGGTAGAAAACCCCATACCACATATTTTATAAGCAATAGAGGAAAAGAAGCTTTTAAGCTCTATGTTAAGAAGCTTGAATCCATGCTAAAATAATCTTTTTTTCATTGGTTAGAGGTAAGTGGTTTGTGTACTGCTACTATTTTGCACTGTCTGAGAGAATTATAAAGATTCCTCATGATTGCAGGTTAACTATTATAAAAAATTACTAATTATTTAAAAGGATATATTATGAAATACCTACTAATTACCTTTACAATTCTACTTCTCATTGGTTGTAACTCCAAAGAAACATATGTTATTGAAAAAAAGGATGGTTTAGAGATTGTTAAAAACATTAAAAGGAAAATGGACAACTCAAAAATTTCCTATAAATTTGAAACTATTTCTACTCTTGAAAATAGAGAGGATAGTGAGTATTCTATAAATTTCCCTACATACAAAATGGGTAGAAACTTTGATTTAGGAGTAGATATTGATGAAGATCTAAATTTCTACTTATTAGATTTCAAAAACTATAAAGTTGTAAAGATAGATAAAGAGGGCAAGCTCATAAAAAGTTTTGGAAGAGAAGGAAGAGGTCCCGGAGAGTTCCCTTTTAACCCTGTAGTTATTGATTACAGAGATAAAAAAGTGTATGTATTGGATCTTTCCGGAAGGTTAACTATTTTTGATAAAGATGGTAAATTTATAAATTTCAAACCATTGGAGGTAAAAAATACAAGAGCATTTTACAATTTTTTCAAACTGAAGAGTGGAGGAGTATCAGTAAATGAGATGTATGATGGCAAGTTTGGTTCTAAAGACTTCAAATTAGGATACGGGGTTGTAAGGCTAGATGAAGATCTAAACGGAAAAAATTCTGAGATTCTTTACTTAAAAAACCACAAGTTTGATATGAAAAATATTGATCCTGAAAATTTTATTGCAGGGATATCTGTTTTTGATAATAATATAGCTGTAGCAGAGCTATCAAGAAACAGTTTTGAGATAAATATTGATAACTTGGAAAACGGTAAAAAAATTAAAGTAATTAAACCATATTCGGGTATTGCAAGAGATAAAGAGATGCTTCAAAAATATGAAGAAGCTCTTGTTAAAGTTGAAAAGGAGTCAAATTCATTATTTAAATTTAAAAAGCCTGATAAGTTAAAAAAATCTATCTCTTTTATCTTTCATGATGAAAAAGGAAACCTTCTTGCATCAACAGATGAATCTATTTTTGACTTAGAAGGGCATAAGTTTTCTGTTTTTGATAAAAGAGGTGTCTATAGAGGAGATATAAGAGTTAAAGAGCTTAATGGAATGAATATTATAAGTTGTGGAGATTATTGCATAGCTACAACTTCCCTCGCAGCAAACTACTCAGAAGGTGGATTTGCAGAGCCTAAAGTTATACTGTTTAAACTCAATTTAGAATTTAAGGAGTAGTTTGATCTTTTCAGTAAATAACCTGAGTTCGGTATAAAAAGAAGAGATTTTGGCTACAAAAGAAGTGCCATAAAAAGTCAGACTTTCGAGAAACGAGTAGCACAAGGAATCAAATTTTTATGTGATCTGAGCCTGGAAACAGTAGGTGATTTGAACATAAAAATTTGATGACGCAGTAATACGAAGCTTATCGGCACTCTGTAGATTTTAAAAAAATCTTAAAACTTATCCCAGACTGATCGATAAAGTTGTATGTAGTATTATATTTATTATGCTCTAAATACTAGATAAATAGTTATGTCAAACTCAGGTTAGATACTAAACACTACAACTTGTATCCATTTTTCTTGGCTACTTCGATTAAAGCATTCCTCTTAGGATTGCTCTTGCTGTACTTATGTATAGTCTGTTTAAAATAATCATTTAAAGTTTCATCAATATTTCTACCCTTGTAATACTCATAAACCTCATTGTTATACTCTTTAAGTGCTTCTTTATAACTCTCCTTAACATTGTATCTGTTTTCGAATACTCGGATATCTTTACCAATTTTAGGCTTTACTCTAGGATCTTGATCAGGGTATCCAAATGCCATACCCACAACAGGAAAAGTTAGCTCCGGCAATTTAAGTAGCTCAATTATTTTTTCAGTATCATTTAATATACTTCCTAGAAAAACAGCCCCCATACCCAGAGAGATTATTATATGTTCAGCATTTTGTGCCATTAAAGCTGCATTTGTTACTCCCTGAAAGAATATATCTACATCAGATTCTCTTTTTTCCATATCCACACCATGCTCTTTGACAAGAGAGATATTTCTGTGGTTATCTGCAACAAATATTAACAGTTCAGGTGCATCTTTTATAAAATCTTGACCACTAATATTGGAGATCTTTTCCTTTAGCTCTTTTGAAGTTATCCTAATTACACTTACCTGCTGCTTGTAGCTACTGGCTGCAGTACATAACATTGTATCAAATAGAGTATCTAATATCTCTTTTTCTACAGGTTTATCTTTAAATTTTCTAATACTTTTTCTATTTTTGGCTCTCTCTATAAACTCATTCATATTTTCTCCTTTTAACTATTTCTTATTTTTAATTATAGTATATGAATATCTTATTATACCACTAAAGCATAATATATTATATGATCTAGTTGGGGTATACTTTAAAAACAGTATAGTTTTAAAGTATAAAGTAAATTTTATTTAGCTAATTTGAGGTTTCTCTTTTATATTTAATTTAATGGTGTTGTGGGTTGAGAGTATCATTTTATAGTTACGAAGTTAGGATTATTTTGTGGAAAAAGATTATAGTGTAATAGTTGCCGGTGGTGGAATAGCCGGTATTTCAGCAGCAATTCAACTAAAAAAAATAGGTATTGATTTCCTTCTTATAGAAAGAAACAAATTGGGAGGAATCATTAACGATATTTACTCAATAGAAAACTACCCCGGATATTTTGATCCTATTACAGGTAAAAACTTTACAAAAAATTTAGAAAAACAGATTGAGACTCTAAAGATTAAACCTCTTTTTAACAGTATAGAGGAAATTGATTACGATGATAACAAGTTTATAGTAAAACTGGATGATATGGAGTTAAGATCGAACTATCTGGTTCTTGCCACAGGATCAAAACCTATTCTTCCTATTAACTATGATAATTACTCAACAGATCTTAAAAAAAATACCCATTTTGAGTTGGATAGTTTAAAAAGAGATAAAACAACAATCTTAATAGGAGGCGGTCCAAAATCTTACGATTATGCCTTATCCATATCCGAATATGGAGAGGTTATATTCTTAGAGGTAAATAGTCACGAACTACCATACTATTATCAGCTAAAAAGGTTGTCAAAAAAGGATGAAATTAAACTAATAACAGGAACTCAAATAAAAGATATAAGCTATAAAGATGGTAAAATAGAGGTTTCTGCTTTTTATGAAGGCAGACAGGGAGTTGTTAAAGGTGATCAGCTTTTTGTATCAAAGGGAAGAGAACCTGATACATCCACTTTAAGTGATAGAGTTTTTAAAAAAGAATCAAGACTGGTTAGGGATAAAAAATTATACTATGCAGGGGATTGTTACTACGGTAAATTTAGATTTTTAACAACATCTGCAGGTGATGGTATTACTGCGGCAAAACAGATATATCAAGATGTAATATTTAATAGAATTATTAATACTGAAAGTATTGACAAAGAGTTTTAGTATTAATGCTCTATATTCCATTTAGAGAGAAACCTGTTTTAGGGTTAATTTAATCATATTATTAAAAATACAATCACACTATGTTTGGTAAAAGTTGATGTGATTTAGAGTTTTCTAAACTGCTTAGACCTAATGTAAAAGATAAATCTTATAAACTTTATCTTAATCTAAGAGCTTAAACAATTAAGGTTTAAAGTTAAGGAAAAATTATGTGGAAACTGCTTGCTATAGTGCAAAAAAACCTAATATGGGCAATACCTGCAATGATGATCTCAGGAATCATCACAGGTTACTTTTTTGATGTATCCGTACTAAAAGCTACTGTAATACCTTTGACCTTTCTCATGGTTTATCCAATGATGGTTAATCTTCAGCTTGAAAAGGTTATTTCTCTAAGTAGTTTAAAAGCTCAAATTGCGACACAGATAATAAACTTTGGCATTATACCTTTTATTGCTTTTGGTTTAGGAAACCTATTTTTTCCTGAATCACCTATGATAGTTTTGGGACTTCTATTTGCATCTCTGCTTCCTACAAGTGGAATGACTATTTCATGGACCGGTTTTGCAAAGGGTAATATGAATGCTGCTATACAAATGACTGTGATAGGTCTTATTTTAGGTTCAATAGCTACCCCTTTCTATGCAAAGTTTATGATGGGAGAAGTTATAGAGATACCAATGAGCAGAATCTTTAACTCAATAATGGTTGTAGTTTTTTTACCAATAGTTTTTGGACAGATTACCAAGCGTATAATAGTTAAAAAATATGGTAAAGAGAGGTATCAAAAAGATATAAAGAAAAAGTTTCCAATGATCTCTACAATTGGAGTACTGGGCATTGTTTTTGTTGCAATGGGATTAAAAGCTAAAACCATTACATCAAATCCTGCTCTTCTTCTAAATTATTTAATACCTCTACTTGTTTTATATGCTATAAATTTTATTATTAGTACTCTTATAGGGAAGATATTTTTTTCAAGAGGAGATGCTATTGCAATAGTTTATGGAACTGTAATGAGAAATCTATCTATAGCCCTGGCTATAGCTATGACAGTATTTGTTGAAAGAGGTTCTGAAATAGCAATTATTATAGCAATGGCATATATAGTTCAAGTTCAATCAGCAGCTTGGTATGTAAAATTTACGGATAAAATCTTTGGCAAAGAGGGTTAGAAATAAATTTATAAACTGAGTTCGATATAAAACAAATACCTATTTTATGTAATAATTAAAATTAGAAATATATCTTGTGTGTGTACCCTGAGGTTCTCGAAGGGTATAATTATA
>PDON01000062.1 GCA_002742935.1 Candidatus Cloacimonadota bacterium
AGTTGATCCTGAAGTATCAGAAGCTGTAGAAAGACTTGATATTATGTATCTAAACGAAAAGGAACAGGAGATTTATGAAGCTGAAGAGAAGTTTAGAAGAGATCAATATGAAATTATGAGAACCGCTATAAGCAAAGCTAATAGAAAAGGGATGGAAGAAGGACTTAAAGAGGGAATGGAAAAAGGAAGAAAAGAGGGTATGGAAAAAGGTGTAAAAAAAGGTCTTAAAGAAGGAATGGAAAAAGGAAGAAAAGAGGGAATTGAGATAGGTGTTGAGAAAGGTAAAATAGAAACAGCTAAAAATCTTTTGAAAAATGGAGTTTCTGTAGATATTATTAAATCTTCAACAGGTTTAAGTGAGGAAGATATTGAAAGTTTAAGATAAAATCATTGGTAAATATCCGATAAACTTCCTATTACTTCGTCATTGATTTTTTCTGCAATGGATCACCTAGTAATTCTAGGCTCTTATCACATAAAAAATCAACTCCTTGTATTACTCACTTCTCGAAACTCTGAAGTTTTGAGGGAGGTGGATCTGCCTGTGCGTGCCACGCACGCAGACAGGAGACCGAGGATAGAAGACGGAAGGTGTACCCTTCGAGAACCTTATGGAAGGGAATCCTATATAACATTATATTTATTACATTAAATACCGGATAAACAGTTAAACTATGGTTACTTATTATTTATAATCTTTTAAAAGGATACCCTAAATGGGATCTACTTTTAAAATAAAAAAATGGAAAAGACAGAAATTCAATCTATCTTTTCCATGCAATATTATTAAATCTCTAAAAATAAGTCTTTTTCAGTAGATTTTATTTAAAAATATCTATAGCTCTTTTACCTGCTTTATGATCAGAATCAAACTGCTTCAACCTATTTTCAAGATCTTCATATCTGTCAGAACCTGTTAAAGAAACACAAGCTCTCAAACCTTCAGTTCTAGTACTACCTGTTGTACACAATGATATAGCTGATATACCGTAATATAGTAGTTCCTCTATAAGATCTTCACCTTTGAAACCTTCATAGGCAACAGTAAAGTAGAAACCATCTCCAATTTTTCTGTCACCATCTTTATCATAAACAATATGAAACCCATTCTCAGTGAACAATCTTTTCATAACTGATGCTCTGTCTCCATACTCCTTAATAGCTTCAACATAATTAAAGCTACCATTATTAACAGCTTTAAGTATTCCTGCCAAACCATATTGAGCAGAGTGTGAAACACCGGAAGTTAAAGCATACATAGCTCCAAACAGATAGGAGTGACCAAAATCTTCAGAGCCAAACCATGGTTCCAAATCAGGATAGCTTTTTTCAAAAAGCTTGTTAGAGATTGCAGTCATACCAATTCTCTGACCTGCTAAAGTAAATGATTTAGAACTTGATATAATAAGAATATAGTTGTCTGTATACCTTGCAACAGTAGGTATATAAGGTTCCTTGCCAGGTTTTGAATAATCAGATCTAAAGTCCATACCAAAATAAGCCAGATCTTCAAGTGCTATAACATCATATTTTGTACAGAGATCACCAATAATCTTTAACTCATCTTCGGTAAAAGTTATCCATGCAGGATTGTTTGGGTTTGAGTATAGAAGAGCTCCAAATTCACCACTCTTTAAGTATGATTCAAGTTTTTCCCTTAACTTTTCACCTCTAAAGTCATAGATATCAAAGCTGTCTGATTCAATACCTATTACCTTAGCTTGCCTCTTATTTACAGGAAATCCCGGATCTATAAAAAGGATCTTATTTTGCTTTTTAATCCTTCTTGTACAAACCATTTGACCCATATAGCAACCTTGCATTGAACCAACAGTTGGCATACATGCCGCAGGAGAAACATCAATATTAAGAAAGTTTTTAACAAATTGACTTATCTCTTTTTTTACCTCAGGAACTCCGTCAAATGGAGGGTATTTTGATCCAACACCTCTTTTTAAAGCCTCAATTTCAGCATCAATTGCTACTTGAGGAGTGTCAAGACCGGGTATACCCATCTCCATTCTGATAAATTTTTCAGATGTCTCACTTTCAATATTGTTAACAAGTCTGTTAAGCTCTCTTATACTGGCAAGACCAACAGATTTAAGCTTACTTTCCTTTATAATCTTCGAAACAATCTTTCCATTCATTGGTGTTTGCATCTAAACATCTCCTATATATTTATTTACTTGACTACACCTGTACTAATTATAGCTGTTTACCATAATTAAAAAAGTATTACATCTCTTAAAAGTCTAATTAATACCATTAGATCCAATATATCAATAGTTTAATTTAATCTATTTATTGGTAAAAGTTCCATATTAATTTTATAAATTTTATCATCTCTATTTACAATGAACCTAAGGGAGTCTCCTACTATAAAATCTTTACTATCTTTTACAATAGTATGTATGTCATCTTTATTTTCAATATTATAGTTTTCCAGGGCAACTATAATATCTCCTTCTACAAAACCAGCTTCTTTTGCTGAACCGTGATCATGAACTGAAGTTACCAAAACACCCTTGGAAGAGGTTTTTCCAATTTTTTTAGAAATATCTTTATCTATATCAATTAGTTCAAAACCATAATCTATAGCTCTATTTACATACCCATTTTCTATTAATTGATCTTTTATTCTCAAAACCTTACTAATAGGTGTAACAAAACCAATACCTACGCTTCCCCCTCCGCTTTCAGAATAGATCATAGTATTAAGACCTATAACTTCTCCAAATATATTTATGAGAGGTCCTCCGGAATTACCGGGATTGATTGAAGCATCTGTTTGTATCATATCGGTGTAGAATCTATTGTTAAATTTGCTGTTTCCAAAGTTAATACCCAATCCTGAGATGATACCTAAAGTTACCAATGGCTTATTGTTGAATTCAAATAATCCGTAAGGGTTTCCAAGAGCAAGAACCCACTCTCCAATGTTTAATTTGTTTGATTTGCCAAATTTTGTAAAAGTATGATTATCTACTCCTATTTTCAAAACGGCAATATCACTCTTCTCATCAGCACCAATTATAGTTGCTTCGTACTTATTTCCCTCTGTTGTTGTAACCAAAATCTCACTAGCATTATGGATAACATGTTCATTGGTAATAAGATAACCATCTTTTGATATAATAAATCCGCTACCGTTACTCTTAACCTCCCTAATCTTTCTCTCAACCTTATAAGTAGGAGGAATAGTCAGTAATCCTAATGGGTCTTTGATTTTTTTCTTTATATTCTCATCTTTAAACTTCATTACATTAATTCCAACTACCGAGGGGGTAACTTTTTTTACTGCTTCTGTTATCATCAATCCAATATTTTTATTATCCGGAGAATGGAACACTGTTCTATTCTCTTTGAGATGGTTTAATTCATCGCTTAAATTTTCAATATCTATTTTCAATGTGTACAGGTAGTAGATGGAGATAACAACAATACCCGTTAGAATACCCAATATGAAATTTTTAAAATAGCCCATTTAAGATGATCATTTTTGTTTTTGAATATATAAAAACTACTTAGATTTTACAATCTTATTTTTTTCGGCTCTTTTTTATGTTTTTACAGATGAGAAGAGTAAAAGATTTTAAGCTTATAGATTTCTTGTATTAGCGAGCAAAAAAATATATATTACAATTATAATTTATTGATCATTTGTTGTTGGTAAAATTTAGATTTATGTAAGTAGATCATTTATGAAAATTTAGTTTTAGCCATGTTTATTACTAATGTTTAGGAGAAATAGTATGAATAGATTGAAAGCAATACTCTTTATATTAATTTTTACAGTATCATCTATCTTATCTAAACCTCCTGAGATCTATAAGAAAGCGTACGATGAGTACAAAATAAAAAATTATGATAAGAGTATAGAGCTTTTTAACCATTTTATAGATAAAAACTCTAAGAGCATATATTTGGGGAACTCATATTTTTGGCTTGGTATGATCAGCAAGCGTAAAAAAAATTTGGAAGAAGCTGAAATCTTTTTTTTGAAAACAGTTAATAGCAGCAATAAGTGGAAGTATGCAGATGCATATATCCAACTAGATATGATATACAACTCAAGAAATGATAGTGAAAAATCTATTAAAGTTTTGAAAGAAATTTTGAATCTAAGAAAAGAGGATAAAAATTTAGTTTCGGATGAAAAATTAGAAAGAGTAAAAAAAAGATTAGAAAAGTTAGAGGGTAGTAAAAAGCATAATTATGATGCTTCCAAAAAGGGTTTAGATGATATAGATAAATTATCAAAAAAAGATGATGATAAGAGTATAAATAAACTATCTTTAAAGGGTTTATCAGGTAAAAAGTCAAATAAATTAGCTGGTGTAGAAGAAGAGAAAGAGAAGAAGGAAAAACTTCTAAATAAAAATAATAATGTAAATAAGGATAATTCTCTTAGCAGGGGTGTAAAGATTTTAAAGGAAGAAGACAGTAATGAGATAAAGAATGATTCCAATTCTGAAAAGGTAATAAATAATGTAAAATCTTCCTCTAAAGAAGAGAGAACAATATTTTCCAATAAGGAAGCTCCTATATATAATAACTTTTCAATATTAAAGAGAAAATATAAAAATTTAAAGGGGTATCTTAAAATTAAGATTCTAGTAACAAAAAATGGATCTGTATCAAGAGTAAAAGTTTTAAAGAGTGTATGGAGCAAAAACATTGGTAAGAGTTTTGAAAAATATATTAAAAAAATTATCTCTAAATGGAAATTTACAGTAGATGAGATAAAGGATAAAGAGGAGTATATCCGTGAATTTAAATTTAAATAGTGTTGATTATCCTAAATTCAGAAGTATAATTTCAAGTAAAAAAAATGATAAGATAAAGAGAGTTCATAAACTTATAAAAAATGGATGTAAAGACTACCCTTTTATCATAGTTGATAGTTCTAGAGAGATACTGAGAGCTTTGGATAATGGTATAAAGCCATTAGAGCTTTATTACTCTCCCGACCTTATTAGAACAGAAAGTTCCAAGGAGATAATAGAAAAATTATTAAACAGCTCAATAAAATTTTTTGAACTAAAAAAAGATGTTTTTGAATCTATAGCATACAGGAATAATCCTGACGGAGTTTTACTTATAGCAGAATTTTCTTTGGGAAATATTAAAGATATCAATCTCAAAGAAGATACAACTATATTGATTTTAGACGGAATAGAAAAGCCGGGAAACCTGGGAGCTCTTCTAAGAACAGCTGATGGGGGAGGGGTAGATTATATAATCATAACAAATAGTGTTGTAAACTATAAAAATCCTAATGTAGTTAGATCATCAACCGGAACAATTTTTAAGGGGAATTTATATTTTGCGGATGAGAGAGAACTTATGCTTTTTCTTAAAAAAAATAGTTTTAGAATAATATCTGCTTCACCTCATGCAAATAAACTATATCATCAAGTTGATTATAGTGGCAGGATTGCTGTTGCCGTAGGATCAGAAGCTCTTGGTCTCTCGGAAAGTTTAGAAAAAAAATGTGATGAAAGTGTGGTTATACCAATGAAAGGTTATGCTGATTCTCTAAATGTTAATCAAGCAGCCACAATTATATTGTATGAGATTTTGAAACAGAGGAGTTTCTAGTGAATAGTAAACAGTATTTAGAAAATCTAGATGTTATTGAGGGTGAGTATCCTAAATGGAATGCTCCGGTTGTTACTCTTATTGCAATACATTCAAATGATCCTTACAAAATATTAATGAGTACAATTCTCTCTTTAAGAACAAAAGATGAGGTAACATCAAAAGCTTCAACAAAATTATTTCAGAAAGCTCCCAATGTTGAAACATTATCAAAACTTGATCCTAAAACAGTTGAAAAACTTATATATCCTGTAGGTTTTTATAAAAGAAAAGCAGAGCAACTAATAACAATTTCTCAGCAAATTTTAGATAACTATAATGGTAAAATTCCCAATAAACTTGAGGATCTTTTAAAATTTAAAGGTGTAGGAAGAAAAACTGCAAATCTTGTTTTGGCTTTAGGTTATAATATTCCGGCTATATGTGTTGATACTCATGTTCATAGAATATCTAATAGGTGGGGATTTGTAGAAACAAAAACTCCCGAAAAAACAGAGTTTGCACTTATGGAGAAGCTTGATATAAAATTTTGGAATAGAATAAATGATCTTATGGTAGCTTTTGGGCAAACTATATGTAGACCCATAGGTCCAAAATGTGGTATTTGTCCTTTATCTTATTGTAAAGAAGGTAAAAAACTATAGCTTCATACTTCTTCTTTAACCCATTTCTAGGATCAAATTACTCAGTTCTATCCAGATCTAAATAAAGTAAAAACCTTTTCTTGAACTAGTTGTTTTTAAATGATCTGAATATTTGTAAATTTTTACTCTATCTTATTTGGTAGGAATTTAATGTCCAAAAAGTTTTGGGAATCTAAGCTTCCATACCATGAAAATAGCCTCTTTTACAATATTTCCATCCATTTTTGAAACACCATCAACTCTATCGGTAAATGTTATTGAGTGTTCTTTTATCCTAAACTTTTTAAGCCATGTTTTATAGTGCATTTCTATTTGAAAACCGTAACCGTTGGATCTTATACTATCCAAATCTATAGATTCTAAAACTACTTTTCTAAAGCATTTAAAACCCGAAGTTGTATCCCTTATTGGCATTCCTGTTACTAATCTTGTGTATATTGAAGCACCTATACTTAAAAGAAGTCTTGAAAGTGGCCAGTTAATAACATTAACACCTTGAATATATCTGGAACCTATAACAAGATCATAATCTTTAATCTCCTCCAAAAGTTTTTCGAGATCATCAGGGTTATGGGAAAAGTCGCAATCCATCTCCATTATATAATCATAACCTCTTTCAAGGGCATATTTAAAACCTGTTACATAGGCAGTTCCAAGACCAAGTTTTCCTTCTCTTCTAACTAAATGGACTCTGTTTTCATTGTTGTAGTTATCTTCAACAAACTGACCTGTTCCATCGGGAGAATTATCATCAATAATAAGAATATCTATCTTTGATTTTAGAGAAAGAACTTTTTGAATCATCTTTTCAATATTATCTATTTCATTGTATGTAGGTATTATTACAATTGATTTTTCTTTAGAGTTTGTCATATTATCCTCCCCTCTTTATTCTTTAAAGATGACCATTTTATCTTTAAACTAAATATAATAAAAAAAGGTCATATAAACACCACATTTATATGACCTTTTAAAGTAGAAAAAGCTAAATTTTACAGTTTAGAGCCTGCTTTTTTAAACTCTATAAGTTTTTCTTTATACTTAGGATTTAAAAGAGCTAAAATCTGAACAGCTGCTACTGCCGCATTTTTAGCCCCTGCACTACCTACAGCAAAGGTAGGAACAGGAACACCTGCCGGCATTTGAACCATTGAAAGAAGAGAATCCAAACCATCCATTAGACCTCCTTTTAGAGGTACTCCAAGTACAGGAAGAGTAGTATGAGATGCCACAACTCCACCCAAATGTGCTGCCATTCCTGCTCCTGTTATAAAAAGTTTAACTCCATTTTTTTCAGCATTATCAATATACTCCATTACCTCGTTAGGATTTCTATGTGCTGAGAGGATTTTAGTTTCATACTCTACGCCAAAGTGATTTAAAAATTTTTCACAATTTTTCATAGTTTCAAGATCTGAACTACTTCCCATTAATATTCCTACTTCTACCATTGTTTCTTCCTCTATTTTAAACTTATATCTCAAAAAAAATTAATTTGATTTAAGATCCCCAACAACGCCTTCTACAAACCAATTTATCTCTTTTAACTCTTTGTCTGTCATCTTAACATTCTCTTTAACTCTTAATTTCCCAGATTGATCTTTTATGGGTCCTTGGAATACAAACAGCTCACCTGAGATAATTTTATCTTTAATTTCATCAACTTTACTCTTTGCACCTTCAGGAGCATTTTCAGTAAGAGGTGCTAAAGTAACAACTCCATCTTTCATTCCTCCCCAGAAGCTATGAGTTTTCCAGGTACCATTTTTTATGGCATCAACTTGTGATATATAATATGAACTCCAATCCCATATAGGAGCAGTCATGTAGGCTTTAGGAGCCATAAATTTCATATCCGAGTTATATCCTATTGACCAAACCCCTCTTTCTTCCGCAGCTTGTTGAGGACCTGCAGTATCTTGGTGTTGAGCTATAATATCACATTTTTCATCAAGTAAAGCTTTTGCTGCTTCCTTCTCTTTTGCAGGATCATACCATGTGTGTGTCCATCTTACATGAACTTTGGCTTTAGGATTAACTGATTTTACACCCAGGGTAAACGCATTTATACCTCTAATAACTTCAGGGATCTCAAATGCTGCAACATATCCAATATTATCTGTTTTTGTTTTCATACCTGCAACAATACCTGAAAGATATCTTGGCTCATACATTCTACCAAAATGGTTAGCCATATTCTCTGTTTGTTTGTAACCTGAACAATGTGAAAATTTAATGTTTGGAAACTCCTTTGAAGCCTCTTCAATATAGTCAATATAGCCAAAGCTTCCGGCAATAATTAAATTACAACCTTGATCAACCATATTTCTAACAACATCCTTTACTTCAGGACCTTCAGGAACACTTTCTCTGTAGATAGTTTCTACACCTCTCTCTTTCTCCAGCTTTTTTCTTGCTATATCCTGAGCGTATGTCCACCCTCCATCACCAACAGGTCCAACATATATAAATCCAACTTTCACTTTAGTTGATTTTTCCTGTTTTGTTTTTTCACTTTTTTTGTTCTCTGCACTCTTTTCACATCCAACGAAAAGAAAAGCGGAAAGAACTAAAACTACAAAAAAAGAACTTATCTTTTTCATATTTCCTCCGTTTAATTAAAATACACTCTGGATTTCCCTGTCATTAAATATTTTTTTATATTGATAATCATTGAAAGTTTTCTTTTCATCAAATTACGTAACTCTCTTTTATGATATCTTACCTGTAACTATTGTGTAATTAACAATTTTTCATTAAATAAAAGAAATCGTTTTTTCAATCAAAAAAAACGATTTCTCCCTTATCCATTTTTTCTATTCTTGCCAGAGAAAAAATTTCATAACCTCTCTCTTCAAGGATTGATCTTCCCTGTTGAAACCCTTTTTCAATAACAATTCCAATTCCTGAAACTTTTGCTTCTGCTTTTTCTATAATTTTAGAAAGAGCTAAAGCTGCATTACCGTGGGCTAAAAAATCATCAATTATCAATATGTTTTCGTTACTGTTTATAAATTTTTTGGATACTATACAATCGTAGGTCTTATTTTTTGTAAACGAGAATACTTTTTCACTGTAAAATCCTTCCCTTAATGTTCCCGGCAAAGATTTTTTTGCAAAAACTAACGGAACATTCAAGTTTAAGGCAACAAATACGGCAGGAACAACACCTGAAGTTTCTATAGTTACAATCTTATCAATATTATAGTTTTTGAAATAATCAGAAAACTCTTCCCCAATTTTTTTCATTAAAATAGGATCTATTTGATGATTTAAGAAACTATCAACTTTTAATACTTCTCTGTTTAATGCAATTCCTTCTTTAAGAATTTTATCTTTTAATAATCTCATACAACTCATGATTTAAATTTATTAGTTCCAAGAAAATATTATTTTTTTTAACTTAATACAATATCAAAATTATTTTTATTTTTTGTACTTAAAAATCTTACTTACTTTTTACCATTTTTTAGTAAATAAAACAAGGGATCAATTTTGATCCCTTGAATTTGCATTATAATTTGTAAATTTGTGTACAAAAAATATGATATTTTATACTAGTTGAAGGTTTTACCAAACAATATTTTTTCTCTTAATCGGCATAGTCATACATCTTCCTCCACCTCCTCCACGAGGTAGTTCTGATCCTTCAAGAGTAACAACAAATTTATTAAAATTAGAGAGATCAACCTTATTGTTTATTACATCAAAAGCTTTTATAACTTCAAAACCATCTTTATTTAACTCTTCGATAGTTGCATTGTTTCTGGCATAACCTATTACTTTACCCGGACCCATGGCAAAGAAGTTTGCTCCACTATGCCATTGCTCTCTCTCCATTGTCCAACTATCATTTCTTCCTCCGCAATACAGAGGTTTAAGATCCATTCCCAAATCTTTTAATATTGAAATAATGCTTTGAACATAGTTTATAGCTTTAACTTTTCCGTTATCTACCTTTATATGGATAGTTCTATATCTGTTATCTTGAAGGATAAGTGGTTGATAGACCATACATCTATCTCTGTCTAGGAGTGTGAAAACCATATCAAGATGTATAAAAGATTCCGGTTGATGAGGTAATTGCTGAACTATTACATGTTTTTTAACCTTTTTTCTCTTTAAATCTTCTATTAGATAATCAATACCTTGTGTAGATGTTCTGCTTCCACAACCAACAAGAAGAATATCTTCTCTGGCTACCAATATATCCCCACCTTCAGTTAACACTTCTTCCAAGTTTTCATTTTTATCAAATCCTTTGGCAGGGTTTATAGTTTCTGATTTTAAGTATGAGCTGTTCTCAAAAATAGATTCCATTATTATGGATTCTCTTTCCCTAACCTGATTAGCCATCTTATTTATTATAACACTATTATTTACACAAGAAGCAGAATCCCTCGTAAAGAAAAAGTTTGGTAATGGTCTCAATGCGTATTTTTCATCCGATATAAATCTTGTTAAGCTGTTTTTCAATAGAGGTACACCTTCTAACAGTTCTTTGGCTAATCTTTCACTGTCTAAATCCATCATATAATCCATAACTCTAACTTTGTTTTCATTATGGCAAATTTTGTTAATGAGATCTTTTTTAACTTTTTTATTTGAAAGTATATCTTCTAGAAGCTCTTTAATTTCAAAAACTTTTGCTGTCTTACCTAAAACTCCCTTTAGTTGGGAGTGTTCATGTTTAGCAATATCAAGGTTTAAGATATCACTGTACAAGGCTTTTTCTGCATTTGTTGGTGTCATGTTTTCAACTTCACGGCCCGGAGTATGAACTATAACAGCTTCAAGATCTCCAATTTCAGAAGTTACTTCAGTATGAATTTTCTTTTGTTTCATTATTCTTCTCCATGTAATTATTCAATTAACTGACTAGCCTAGTATAAGAAACCTAACGACAATTATCAAGAGTTCTTATTTTGAAATTTAGTAGTCAAAACCTTTTAATATTTATATTTCTAAAAGATTTCTCAAATAGATTCATTATTTAAAGTTACAAAATATATGTTATATATCATTTTCCTTTTCTAATTATTAGTAATTGACATTGATTATTTACATCTTTTTATTTAGATTAAGATATGACAACTAAATGATTTTTCTAAAGTCCATAATAAAAAAAGTAAAGGAAACGTTATGAAAAAGCTACTTTTGTTGCTAATTGTTATCTCTCTCTTTGTATCTTGTAAAGAGGATAATAAAACATCTTCAAAAAGGGGAGATAAAGGTTCTAAGAGTGAAATCTTTTCGCTTATTCCCGAAAGAACAGATGCACTTATCAAGTTTAATAGTTTGAAAGATCTTTTAAACCATACCGGTGTTAAAAATTTGAGTGAAGAAGCTAAGCTTGAGTTTGATAAGATGAAGGAGGAGTTTGGAGTTGATCCTACTGACGAAAAATCTCTTCGTGAAAATGGAGTTGATCCTTCAAGAGAACTTGCTGTTACTGTTGATGAGGTCTCTATCTTTGCAAATGATCCTGTTTTTAAAATAGCTTTCATGATTCCTGTTGTTGACTACAATAAACTTAAGGATCTTATAAGCAACTCTTTTACTAAAGATAATTCTGATGTGAAAATTACAGAAGAGAATGGTTTAACCATTATCAATATTAATGATATTGACTCTCCAAAATTTTACATGAAAAATCACAAAGATTATCTTCTACTCACATTTGGGTCTTCCAGAGAAAATGATGGAAAAAATTACTTGGAGAGTTTTGTTAACTTAAAAAACAGCGTAGATAAAAATAAGAATTTTGCTGAAATTAGTGGTAGAGTTAATCTGAATGATGATATTGTTTTTTATTATGACTTTAAATCAACAGATTTCAGTAATTTAGCATCTATAGGTAAAGACTATCTTGTCCCTTCAACAGATCAAGCTTTTAAACAACTTAAAAGCTATAACGGAATGTTTATTACTCTAAATTTTTCTACTGAGGATCTGTTAGCCGATGCTGTTTTATCTGTAGATGAGGGGTCAGATGTTTACAAAATGACAAGAGATCTTAAGTTTGATAAGTTGTCTTTTAAAGGTATTGAGTTGCCTGCACTTCTATTTGTACAGTCAGCTTTCAATGTTGATGAGTATTATAAGTTTCTAATGAAATACTTAGAAGCTGATGTAAAGTCAGAGTATGATAAAGTGTGTCAAGATATAAAAGATAAGTTTGGTGTTGATGTTGAAGAAGATGTTATAGGTAATCTTTCAGGATCATTTAATTATGGTGTTTTTGATGGTGCTTCCATAAATATGATGAACTACAATATGGCTGCTACCATTGGTATAAAGAACAGATCTCTCGCTGAGAAAACTGTTGAAAAATTTGTTTCTTCTCTTCCTGATGAGCAGAAAGGATTTATTCAACAGCAGACAATAGAGGGAATCAAAACGTATATTGTTGTTGCAGGTTTTACTCAAATTTATCTTGGAATTACAGATAGTAGGCTTGTTGTTGCTCCAAGTAAATTTATTTATGAAAAAGCGATAAAAGATAGTGGAAAAGGTTTTACCGAAAAACTTAGTAGTGATGTTAAAGAAGCTGTTTTTGGTGATAATCAGGTTGTATATCTTGATTTCAATGAGCTTATTTCTGCTCTGCAAAATTTCTCTTCTATGATTGTTCAATTTAGTTCAGGATCAAACCCTTTGTCAAAAGATAAGATTGATGAGTATAAGAAGTTAAATTATCTACTCTCATACTCTCACGTTGATGAGAATATATTTATCTCTAATTTTAAGGTTGAAACATCATTTGGAATGCCTTTTTTCTTAGGTATTAAAGATATGTTTGAAAAAATTAGTAAATAAATTTTACATACTTGAAAGAGGTTTTATTTAGAGAGAAAGATTTCAAATTGAAATCTTTCTCTCTAAAAATAAAATTTTCTTGTTGCATAATACATGATATATAGCTTATTATAGTAAGCAAAATATGCCTTCCTTTATATGGAACTTTAAATATCTTTATAACTCTTATATTTCTAATATAAAATTGTAAATTGTTTTTTCTTATAATAATTAGCGGTAATCTGACTTGACATTATTATTTGAATGTATTAATTTAAAAATCGTGTGTTTTTAATGAAACTATTTAGGGTAGTGATGAAGAATTTAATATTGGTTTTAGTAATTTTTATCGCTTCGTTAAGGGGTGATCAGCTTTTTTCGGGTTATTCATTTTTTAATACATATTCAGCTCAGAACCTTAATATTGGAGAAGCTCAGATATCTACCCAGTTGAGGGGTTACAGAAAAGCAAAAGCTTACGGAGATATAGCTTTGAGTAATTTTACCGGTGTTGTTGGTGGTAATTTTGGTTTTAACAACAATATAGAATTTGGTGCAAATCTTGTTTTTTATCAGGATATCCATTATGATGCAAATCAAGATCTTGAAGGTGCAGATCTAAGTGATTATAACTCTCCTGATGCAATATATCTGAGGTTGAAATTCGGTAATTACAAATTTAATTTTTATAACGAAATGATTGGTGTATTTGCTCTTGCAACATCCTACAGATTTACTTCAAAAAAAGCAGGCTTAATGCTGGAACCTTACAGTAATAGAAGTCTTGAGTTGAATGCAACAGGAATATTTTCATTATATCTTGATCCTGTATACTATGAGGATGGTCAACAATTGCATTTTAATTTAGGAATCATGAATCATAATGATAGTGATAACAATGAAAGTGTAACTGCTTTTGTAGAATCCACTATTGAGATGACATATGGTCTTACCTATGTTTATCCTCATGAAGATATAGATTATTTTATTGAGTTATATGGAAATAGTTTTCTTCACTGGTATGAAGATCAGAAGATTATTCCCTACTCTTCAGAGCCTTATGTTTACTTGACACCAGGGTTAAAATGGTCTCCATTCTCATTTCTAGAATTATCTTTAGGTCTTGATATTCTTCTCTACACTAAGTATGATGATCAAAACTCTTCTCCTAAGTATGAGTTTGTAGAATATAATAACAATATACCTTACTATGCTCCTTGGAGGGGTGTTTCCAGATTAAGTTACTACCCTACTACTATGATTTCAGAAAGTGAGAACCTAATAAATGAGGAGTTACACGACCCTGATAAGGTTAGAAACAGAAAAGAGCTTTTTGAGTGGCTAATTGATGAGCCTGAGAGAGTTGAATCTGTTGAGCTGAAACTTGAGAAGATGAAAGAGAACAGAAAGAAGATTGAAAGAAAGGTTGACAAGTTAAAGAAAAAAGTTGAAAAAAATGATGAATAAATTATAGTTTTACAAAATATAAAAAACCAGGTGAACTAAGACCTGGTTTTTTTGTTTAAATGTTATTAGGAGAAATCAATGAAAAGAAAATATTTAACAACACCTCTTTATTATGTTAATGACAAGCCTCACTTAGGACATGCTTATTGCTCAATACTTGTAGACACATTTACAAGATTTTATAAGTTATTTGGATATGAAAGCTTGATGTTAAGCGGAGTCGATGAGCATGGTAAAAAAGTGTACGAAGCAGCAGAAAAAAAAGGTTTGGATCCAAAGTCTCACTGTGATCTTCAGGTACCTCACTTTACATCCTTACTAGATAAATGTAATGTTAAGAATGATATATTCTACAGAACGACAGATAAAAAACATGTTGCCAAAGTTCAGCGGATATTACAGAATCTTTTTGATAAAGGTGATATATATAAGGATTTGTATGTTGGAAACTATTGTACACCTTGTGAAACTTTTTTTACCGATAAAGATCTTGTGGAAGGGAAATGCCCTTTCTGTTCCAGAGAGATAGAAAAGGTTAGTGAAGAGAACTATTTTTTCAATATGGGTAAATATTCCGCAGAACTAGAGGAGTATATAAATAATAATCCTGATTTTATAAAGCCCAATTATAGAAAAAATGAGGTTTTAGGGATAATAAAAAAAGGTTTGAGACCTCTCTGTATCTCAAGAAAAAAAGAGAAGATGAGCTGGGGTATTGAACTTCCTTTCGATTCTAATTTTGTAACTTATGTATGGTTTGATGCTTTAACCAATTATATTAACGGTATAGGTTATTTAGAGGAGGGATCTGAATTTGAAGAGCTTTGGAAAAATTCTATTAATTTTGTAGGTAAAGATATATTGCTTCACCATACAATCTATTGGCCAACCATGCTTCTTGCAATGGGGCTTACACCTCCACAACATATACTAATACATGGATGGTGGTTAAGTGATGGTGAAAAAATGAGTAAATCCCTTGGTAACGCTATAGATCCTCTTGAGATTATTGAAAAGTATGGAGCGTCCAGTTTTAGATTCTATCTATTGAGAGAGATGTCTATAGGAAACGATGGTAATTTTACAATGCCTTCATTTGTTGAGAGACATAATAACGAGCTTCTAAATGATTTTGGAAATCTTGTAAATAGAGGAACTCACTTTATCTCTAAAAATTTTGATTCAAAGATACCTAATCCAACTTTAAAAACAGAATTTTGTGATGACTTGGAAAAGTTGTTTAACTCTAAAATAGAAACTATTGAGAAATATCTTTACAAATTTGAGTTAAATAAACTTTTAGATGAGATCATGCTTCTTGTTAGATCTACAAATAAGTATCTTGAAAATACAGCTCCTTGGAAGCTTATTAAAGATAATAAAGAGCTTTGCGGATCAGTTCTTTATAGAACTATTGAAGCTATAAGAATAGTTTCTCTATATTTAGAACCGGTAATACCTGAGACTATTAAAAAGCTTGATCTTACATTTGAAACAAAACCAAGATCATTGGAGTTTGGAAAGTTTAATCCCGGGGAGAGTATTAATAAGGGTGAAAACCTGTTTACTAAGCTCGAATATATCAAAGAGGAGAAAAAGGTTGATGAGTCAAATCTTATAACTATTGATGATTTTAATAAGATTGAAATAAAAACAGGTGAAATTTTAGAATCATCTTTTGCAGAGGGAAGTGATAAACTTCTATTACTAAAAATCTCTGTAGGTAAAAATGATATTAGACAAATTGTATCGGGTATTGCTAAATATTATAAAGAACCTGAAGTTTTAATTGGTAAAAAGGTTCTTGTTGCTACAAACTTGAAACCTGCCGTAATAAGAGGGATTGAGAGTAACGGTATGCTTCTTTCCATAAAACAAGGTAAAAAGCTGAAAGTTGTTGAAATAGATAATGATTTACCTTTGGGTAAAAAGCTTCAGTAATGGATAGTAGAGCACTTGGCAATATTGGCGAAACTAAGGCTTCCAAATATTTGGAAGCCAAAGGTTTTATTATAGTTGAAAGGAACTACCACTATTCAAGATTTTCAGAAATTGATATTATAGCAAAGAAGGGTGATACTTATGTTTTTGTTGAAGTAAAATCCGATTTTAAAGGAAACTTTGGAGACCCTTTACTTTGGATTAATAATAGAAAGATCAGAAACATATCAAAAGCTGCATTTGCTTATATACATAAAAAGAAGATTAATAATTATAATTTTAGATTTGATGTAATCACAATTACAAAAGTAGAAAATGATTTCAAAATAAATCATATAGAGAATAGTTTTGAGCCAATCTTATAAAATATTTATACCTTTTTATAATAGCCATAGCCATATGGAGACTCTTATTAATAGCTTTATTGAATATGGTTACAGAGATAAAATATTTTTTATAGATGATGGCTCTACAGACAATAGTGAAGAGATTCTTATAAGAATGGATATACCATATAGGAGATTTTCACTAAATAGAGGTAAGGGCAGAATAATAAAGTATATCTTTGAAGAATTAATTGTTGGTTTGGATTTTTTTATTATAATGGATAGTGATTTACAGCATAGACCCTCTGATTTAAATAAGTTTATTACTACTTATAGATTGTCAGGAAAGCCGGTATTTGGAAGGAGAGATTTAGACTCTAAAGATATGCCTTGGGATAGAAAATTTTCAAATAAAGTTACAACAAAATTTTTGAGATTTATTACTAAGAAAAAGATATATGATTCCCAATGTGGATTTAGATTATACCCTTCTGAATGTGTAAATGATATTGTAATAACTACAGATAGGTTTGAAACAGAATCAGAAATAATAATTAAGCTTTCAAGAAAAGGTATTACTTTTTCATATGTAGATATACCTACCATTTATAATAATAATTCCAGTAAAATTTCTAGATTGAAAGATATATACAGATTTGTTAAACTTGCAGTAAGATCCTTAATAATTAAGTAGAGAGATGGTTATGATAAAGTATCTAATTATTGTTCTCCTTTTAACGCTTTCTTTAAATGCTAAAATAAGAAGCGGGAGTTCAAGTGAAAGTGGTTCAATTGGTGTAAACTTAATCTATTTTACTCCTGATTTTGATAGTCTAAACAGAGGTATTAAAAGTTTAGGTATAGGAGGGTTTGAAGATGGTATGTTTTTATGGGGAGGAGAGATTAGTGGAGCTGTAAATAGTATGGTATCTATTGGTGCTCAATACTATAATGGTGCTACTTCAATCAGTGGTAGAGTTGATAAGATTTATGAAGGTAACAATGTTAAGGTTTCCAGGAATGTTCGCTACAATATTGGTTATGGTGGTTTAAATGTAACATATAATAGAAAGATTGGTTTTGGAAATTACTTTCTAGGAGGTTCTGCTAACTACGGATCTATTAAGCTCCAAATTAGTCAGGATGGTGGAGACTTGGATTTTTCTCAACTTATAAACTCTTATAATGATCCCAATCTTATTCATTCGACAAATTTGAAGATGGATCTATATGCTTTTGAGATATATTCCGGGGTTAAGATTCCTATAGCTGAAAAGGTTTCTATTATGTTTTCTGCCGGATACCTATATGGATTTTGTAATGAAAATGGTGTTCTTAATTACGACTTTGAGAATGTTTCCAATGTTCCCGATATGGATATTAAATCTTTTAGATATTCTATATCTCTAATGTTTGGTGCTTAAAATTGTTTAGTTGTACTTATAAAAATATTTAAACAATAAAAAAGACCGATATCTAATCGGTCTTTTTTACTAAATAAAACTACTAACTAAAACTCCTATTTAACAAGAACCATTTTTTTAGTAACTGTTTTAGCAGGAGCTTCTAAAGTGTAGTAGTATACACCGCTATTTAGGTTAGAAGCATCAAAGTCAACACTTTGAAGACCAGCACCCATTTTACCATTAACAAGGTTAGCTACAACTTCACCTTGAGCATTATAAACACTAAGTTTTACATTGCCACTCATGTTGTTATAGAAATCAATAGTAGTTGTCGGGTTGAAAGGGTTTGGATAGTTTTGATAAAGTTCAACTTTACCAGGAAGTAGTTCTACAGTACCTGTAGCACCAGTCTCTTCTCCTCTAACCCTTAAACAGAAAGATGTATCAAAATAACCAACTGAAGATAGAGGACCCATCTCTCCATTATGGAAGATATAGTTGTAATCTCCTACACCTGTAATAAACTGCTGAATAGGGGAGTAGTTTTCAGGATCAGCAGGAACCATAACTTTCACGGCCAAAGCATTTTGAAGTACTTCATCAGTACTAATATCTGCTATTTGATAAAGAAATTCCCCCTGTTGACCAGCTCCATCAAAGCTAACAGAACCTGCCAAATCTCCAACCTGCTCATCAACAAGAGTACCATCTTCATTAACTTTAATGAAAGACCAGTTTAAATTTGCAATACAACATCCTCTAAGTCCAATTTGAACTTTATCAGGGGTAAACTCTTTTCCTTCCGGAATTTCAAAAACAACAGCATATCCATACTCTTCACCAGGATAAGCCATTCCTACAGTAGCAAAAGCATCCTCAATATCTACGTAGGAATACCAAACACCATCTTCATTTCTTGTATCTGTATTAGTAGTAACAGAAACATTGTCAGGAGTAGACAGAGATAAATTGCCTTTAGCAAATAAACTTCCGGCAAGAACAACTAGTAAAACTAGCATAACAAACTTTTTCATAAGATTCTTCTCTCATTCTTAATTTACAACATTTTTCCTTTTCATCATATCAACAAAGGAGTTTCTAAAATTTGACTAAGGAGATAAGCTATCTAAAAGCATATCCTAGCCTAAATATTAAATTCAATAAGCGTTAAGTAAGAAATTTGAACCATAATTCACGGAACACAAACACATAATAATCATTGTGAGAGAAATTATCAATAAAAAAAACAAAGATTTTTACTCTACTCAGGTTCTACTTTTAGAAGCTAAAATTTTAATTATTAAAAACTCTTTTAATATTTTAATTCTTTGATTTTAGACTGCGTAAAAATATATTTGATTTAGGAAGTATATCTATGAAAAGATTATAGAGATTTTTATAATATCTGTTTATCTTTTAAAAGAGTAAAAATAATGGAGAAAGTATGATGAGTAGTGAGATGGTTTTTGTAAAAGGTGGAACTTTTCAGATGGGTAGTATTGATGGAGAAGAGAATGAACAGCCTATTCATAGCGTAAAAGTTGATGATTTTTATATAGGGAAATATTTAGTAACTCAAAGTGAGTGGAAAGAATTGATGGGTAATAATCCCAGTTATTCTAAAGGAGATAATTTACCAATTGAGTATATTGATTGGTATGATGCAATTGAGTTTTGCAACAAGTTGAGTGAAAAAGAGGGCTTAAAACCTTTCTACAATATTGATAAAACAGTAAAAGATCCCAATAATGGGTATGAGGGTGATGATAAAAAGTGGAGTATCACTGTAAACGAAGATAGTAATGGATACCGTTTGCCGACAGAGGCTGAGTGGGAATATGCCGCAAGAGGTGGAAATATGAGTAAAGGATACAAATATTCAGGATCTGATAATATTGAGGAGGTTGCTTGGTATAGCGGAAATTCAGATAATATGTCTCATCCTGTAGGGGAAAAAGCTCCAAATGAGCTTGGTATTTATGATATGACAGGAAATGTTTGGGAAAGATGTTGGGATTGGTATTACAAAGATTATTATAGTAATAGTTCTGAAAAAAATCCCCAAGGACCTCTATTTGGGCTTTTCCGTTCTCTAAGAGGTGGTAGTTGGGATTATAGTGATATAAATTGTCGTATTTCTAAGCGTGAGTATGATTCTCCTGTGATAAAATATGGAATACTTGGTATTCGCTTGGTTAGGTCTTCTGTTTAGTAATAAGTTTAGATTTCTCTAAAGCTTAGATTTTTACAACTAAGAGAGTATTTATTAGAAAATTTTTGATTTTGAATTATTATCCTAGATATTTGGATTGTTATAGAGTGTTTAAACCTATTTTGGAATTTGTAATGGCAAAAAAAAGTGAGAAGGTATCTATCAAAAAAAGTAAAGTAATTAAAAAAAAGGATAAAGTTGAAAGCTCAAATAAAAGAGAAATAGTTTCAATCACTTTTTTAGTTTTAGGAGTATTATTAACATATGGAATGATATCTACTTCAGAAGTTGGAACAGCTTTTAATCTAAATTTTGGTAAGGCTTCTCAATTAATAAAAATAGTTTATTCATTTACATTTGGAAAATATTTTGGTTATATAATACCTGCAATTTTTATTTTGCTCTCTTGGATGATATTTAGAAAGAGAACCCTTTTTATAATAGTTAAAACTATATTTGTTATAATGTTCTTAGGATCTCTACTTTCAACTCTTTCGTACATATATAGGTATTCATTAGATGATTTTAGTGATCAAGCAGTTTGGGAGTATGCCGGTTTTTTAGGATCTTTTATGGGGAAACCTCTTACCAATTATATTGGTGTTTTTCCGTCAGTAATAATAGTGGTTGCTGTAATTCTTATATCTTCAATGTTACTTTTTAAATTTAGTTTTTATAGAATATCAATAATATTACTTACACCTATAATAGTTCCGGTAAATATTATAATGAGATTATTTAGAAAAATACTTTCTTTAAAGGAGGGAAAAGATAGTAATTTTGATTACACTTTTAATAAGAACAGTTACTTAATTGAATCTGAATCTGAAGATGAGATTAAATCTCTAAAGGAAGAGGATTTAGAGATTGAAAAAGATAATGATACTCTTTTTATAGAAAAAGATTTAGAAAAACCTCTTGATGATATAAAAAAAACAGATGATAACTCTATGGAAGATTGCTCTTCCGATATAACGATAAATAAAAAGGTGGAGGAGAAAGAAGAGTTTCTTAAAAATATGAAAGATTCAGCTCTTAACTATGTTACTCCTCCTGTAGCATTACTAAAAGATCAGCCAAAAATATCCAATAGTGAAAATGAATCTCAATTTAGAGAGAATGCAAAGTTATTGGAAGAGAAACTTCAGGAGTTTTCTGTTGATGCTTCTGTTGTACAGATAAATCCTGGACCTGTAATCACTCAGTATGAGATTAAACTTGCCAAAGGGGTTAAGATCTCTAAGGTAAACTCTCTGGAAAAAGATTTAGCTATGAATTTAAGAGCAAAATCTGTTAGAATAGTTGCACCTATACCCGGAAAAGATACTGTAGGTATTGAGATTCCAAATAAAAAGCCATCAATTGTTTCTATTAAATCCATAATTAACTCAGAAAAATATATCAATCATAAATCTAAATTAAAGATTTCCCTAGGTAAAACAATTACTGGTGAAAACTATATTTTAGATCTCAAAAAAACACCACATCTTCTTATTGCCGGTGCTACCGGTTCGGGTAAATCTGTGTGTATAAATGGAATTATTATGTCTATTCTATATACAACTACACCTGAAGAGGTTCAATTTTGTATGATTGACCCTAAGAAGGTTGAGCTTTCCCTTTACTCTGAGCTTATTAATCATCACTTACTAAAGATTGATGGTATTGATGAGGCTGTTGTAACAAAACCTGAGGATGCTTTAAGATTACTGGAATCTTTGGTGGATGAGATGGAGAGAAGATACGAGATACTAAAAGATTCCGGAACTAGAAATCTTGAAGAGTACAATGACTGTATTGATTCAGGAGATCTTACATATAATCCTTCAAACGGTGATAAATTTGAAAAGATTCCATACATTGTTTGTATAGTTGATGAGTATGGTGATCTTATGATGACATCGGGTAAAGCCGTAGAGGATCCTATTTGTAGATTAGCACAAATGGCAAGAGCTGTAGGAATTCATATGGTTTTGGCAACCCAAAGACCTTCGGTTAAAGTTGTAACAGGTATAATAAAGGCAAATTTTCCTACAAGAATAGCTTTTAGAGTAATGAGTCAGATTGATTCAAGAACTATCTTAGATCAAAAGGGTGCTGAGTCATTGCTTGGTAAAGGTGATATGCTCATTATTCCCCCCGGAGATGCAGATACAATAAGACTCCAAAATGCTCTTGTTGAGACAAAAGAGGTAAATGAGGTTGTTAAATTTATCAAAAATCAAAAACTTAATTTTAATAGAATTAAGATAAAAGCAAAACCAAAAGCTGAGGAGTTTGATCCCAATGATCTAAGTATGCGTGGAGATTCTTCAAATCTTGATGAATATTATGAAGAAGCTAAGAATCTTGTAATTACTCATCAAATGGCATCTGTTTCAATGCTTCAAAGGGCTCTTTCCATAGGTTATGCCAGAGCAGGTAAGATTATTGACCAGTTGGAGAGAAATGGAGTTGTTGGTCCTCACGTAGGTTCAAAATCTAGAGAAGTTCTAAAGAGTGAATAGTTTTAATGGATGGTTTCAGATTATAAAGTGCAATATAGCTTATAATATATAAGCATCTCTTTTGAGATTATTCTAAAATAAGTTTCTCTCAATTCTCTTGTCTATTGACATTTTTACAATGGTTGTCTATATTTTAGGGTTTGGGGTAGGTAAAAACCTTAACAGGTTTTTGTCTTCTATAAATAAAATTAGGAGTATAGATGTTAAGAAGGGTAAAAAAATCAAAAATCCACAGAGCAGTGGTTACGGAAGCCAATCTTAACTATGAGGGGAGTTTAACCATAGACAAAAACCTCATGGAAGCAGCTAATATTTTAGAAAATGAGCAGATTCATGTAGTAAATATTAATAATGGAGCAAGAGCAATCACTTATGCTATTGAAGGGGAGCCCGGAAGTAATGTAATTTGTATGAACGGAGCTATTGCCAGAGATGCACAACCTGGAGATCTTGTTATTATTATTACTTATGCCGATATGACTGATGAAGAGATTAAAGAGTTTAAAAGCTTAAATGTTCTTGTAGATGATAAGAACAATATAAAACAGATTACTGAAGACTAGTTCTTAGGACTTTATACTGTAAAGGATCTCATTTTGAGATCCTTTTTTTATTGTACTAAAAAATTATAATCCTAAAATGGGTTTACTTCTTTCAATATTTTTTATGAGATGTTCTAATAACCTCATAATAGATTTTATATTCTTCTTATCTTTTATTGTACTTAGGTAGTTATTTATTCTATAGAGAATATTAAGATCTTCTTCTTTCCAGTTAAAGTATATGTGGAAAGAGTTTTCAAGTATATATAACATTATAGTATCATTTGAAATTCCTATCTTTTTGTCTAAAATATCTACTAGACGAATAATGTTTTCAGAAGAAGGTATATTTAAAATAGCTGCATATGTATGAAGAATTATTTTACCGTCTCTAATAGGAAAAAGAGTTTTTAAATATTTACGCCAAAGTGGATTTTTACTGTTCAAAGAGAATTGTAATATTGTTTTTCTAACTTCAGGATCTGTATTTTTCATTAATAATAAGCCAAGCTTTTCTATATATTCTACCCTGTTTGAAAGTAGAGGGTCTAAACTTTTAACCTCATTACAAAATATATCACGAGGTATAATATTGCTTAATTTTTTATTGGCTTTCTTCTTAACAGATATTACATCTTCTGCTCTTCTTAAGTCAATAATATCCTTTTCCATATCTTTTATTATTTTATCTTTTTCTTCATCATAATTTTTAGTTATTCTTATCTCTGTATCAAGGTTTAATATATTTAATCCTTTTCCTATAAAGTCTCTCAGAGGTGGTAACTTTATTCTTTCCTTCTCAACTGTTTTTAAATTTAACTTCCTTTTTAACAAGCTATTAAGTTGTTCAAAATCTGATTTAAGAAGAAGTTTGTCAAGTTCCTCTTTTCTTTCTTTTAGAAGATAAACAATTTTGCTGTCGTTAACCTCTTCTCTCATTAATCTTGCATACCTTTTCGTTATTACTAAGGTTTGACTTTCAAGACTTGATACAATCTTTCTATTACTCTCAATTTCCCTTATTTTTATCTCAAACATATTTCTGTCTAGAATTAGAGCGAGGATTAATCTTTTTTCATCCATTAATTGGAACCCCTCTTCAAAAACTATGTCAAAGAGATCCGAAAATTCTGTTAAGCCCATTGTCTTACAATCTGTTACCGCAGGATAGTATATTTTGGTATCTGAAAGGTTTAGCCCAAATTCTTCAAAGGGGTAGTATTCAGATATATCATAGCTGTGAAGGAGTATGTATAGTCTCTGTTTTTCAGTTAGCATTGAAAAAAACTGTTTGGCTAATACAGAGTCTGAATAAGCGTACTCAATAAGAGGGAAAAGGTTTGAGAAAAACTCTTCAATATTGTAATCTCTACAATGTACTATTAGCATTGTAGCTTCTATAGGATTCATTATGTCATATAATAACTTTTCTTTTCCGGCTTCAATTAAGCTTTTTGTGATATCTTCCCTATGATGCTCCAACTTAACTTTTTTAAACAACTCTAAAAGTTTATATCCATCATTATTGTTAAACTTTATAAGCTTATCCAATACTCTATTGTTCATATCAATTACATTTGTTTTTCTCTTTTCTGATTCATATATCTCCCATAAAGTATCTTCAGCATTAATTTCAACCAATTTGTTGAAAATTTTCTGTTTTGAGAAAGAGTCTGCATCTTTGTACAGAGTGTAAAGTTTTTTATGGTCATTTATTGACTTAACCAAAAGAGAGATAATATTCTTTTTTATTTCAATAGAAATATCTTTACTGCTTAAATAGATATCCTCAAGAAGTTTATTTTCTTTAAGTTCTATTAATCTTTTAACACACCACTCTCTTTCCTCTTTCTCTGTTGTAGTATAAAATAGTTCATTTATTTTTTCGGGATTTCCTTTTATAAGCCAACTTTTTAATTTCATAATTTTCCCATATTATATTACTATCTATAATATATACATTTTTTATTGTAAAAATAACAATAAATGGGGGTAAATCAATGAAACAATTTAATAGGTCAGATTTTATAGAAAAATATAATATATCTGATCAATACAGTGATTTTTTTGGTAGTGATCTGGTCTTAAAGATTGAAAAGTTTATTAGTGGGAGATCTTTTTCCCCAAATATTGAAGATGTTTTTAAAGCTCTTAGAAATCCTATTTCAGAGATAAAGGTGGTTATTATTGGTCAGGATCCATATCCTCAAGAAGGTGTTGCAACAGGACTTTCTTTTGAAGTGGGAGGTTATAATAGTTGGGAAAAACCTCTTTTACAGAGATCTTTACAAAATATAGTTAGGGTTCTCTACAGCTCATACTATAATGATTTTTTAAAGTTTAGTGAGATTAGAGAAAAGATAAGGAAGGGTTTAAAAATACTGCCTCCAAATAAAATCTTTAAGAGTTGGAACTCTCAAGGTGTAATGTTATTAAACAGATCTTTAACAGTTGAGGTGGGTAAGCCTGATTCTCATACACTCTTCTGGAAGGATATTACAGATAGCTTGATTGAGTATATAAGTAGAAAAAATAGAGATATAATCTACTTCTTATGGGGGAAGAATGCACAGGAACTGGAAGCTAAGATATATGGGGGAAAGATTTTTAAATCAAATCATCCTAGTAGATTAAACAGTAAAAACAGTGAAGATTTCACCTTTTTTGAAGGGTTTAGAGAAACTAAAAACTTTATAGATTGGATCTAGATTAATTTATCAGTACAATTTTTTTTAGATCTATAGTTTCCTTATTAATGTCAAATTTAATTATATATGTTCCGGATTTTAGGTTGTCGCTATCAAACTTAATAAGATGTTCACCTTCATTTAAAATTCCGTTTACCAAGCTTTTTGTTAAATTTCCATTTATATCAAAAACATCTATTTTTATTGATGATTTTTTCAACAGCTCAAATTGAACTATAGTTTCAGGATTAAAGGGATTTTGGAATGTTAAAAGCTGTATCCCGTGATTTCCACTTCCCTTTTTAAACTTATCAGATTCAACTCCAAGATCAAAACCATTAAATCCATTTTGAATCTTAATATTATCATCAACTTGGAAAAGTGAGATTGTATCGTTCTCTGTTTCAAAAAGGGATAAACTATCCATCTCAATATTTAATGTATCGGAATCTGTAATACTTATTAAGCTTTCATCCTTCGCCGTAAGGATTACTATAAAGATCAAAAGTAGTAGTATTATGAATCTATAGATCATCTAATTTTAAGCCTAATAGATTAAAACTCTAACCTATCTACCTTTAAGTTTAAGGGTAGACATGTTTTGGTTAAATATAGTTTTAATTATTAGAAAATGAAATAGTATATATTATTATTTAAAATTTTTACAATATTCTACTTTGCAAGTATCATCCTCTTTGTAAAGGTTAGTTTGTCGAAAGTTAATCTGTAAAAGTATATTCCGGAGCTATACTTAGATCCATCAAATATGATAGAGTTATACCCTTTTGGATATCCCTTCATGATTTTACTAAAAACTTCTTCTCCTTTTAAATTGAAAACTTTAAATTTTATATCTGAACTATTCTGAAGATAGAAATTTATAGTTGTTACGGGATTAAAAGGGTTTGGATAGTTGCCAAAGAGGGTAGATTTTACAGGTAAGTTATCATCAGTAGAAGATCCAAGTTTAACATTCCACTCAATAGTGTTTATAGTATCTCCGTCACTTATTTCATTCCTAATAATTCCTGAATCTGTAAAACTATATTCCAATTGATTTCCCTTTGATATCTCCTCATTGTTGAAGTACCAAGTATAGTTTATCTCACTACTGTCAGGATCGCTTCCTTCAACATAAAACTCTACCATACTATTAGGAGATACTGTGATTTCAAGTTGTTGAGGCTCAAAATCCAAAAACTCCGGAGCTTGATTTACATTTATAACCTCTACATTCCAGTTAAAAGTTTTATTTATAGAGTGTTCATAGGATTCTATCTTTAATACTAAACTATAGCTTCCACTTGAGTAGTAACCTGTTACGAACTCGTAACTATTTGATGTTGATACAATATTTCCTTCTAAACTCCACTCAAAGTTCACTCCATTATAGTTATCCAAAACAGCTTTAAACAGTTGGGAACTATTCTCATAGATAGAGAAATTATTGTTAAAGGTTGGCTCTAAGTTTAGAAGGTTTACAGATCCCAATTTTATACCTACTGTAACAGGTATCCTCAAGGTATCATTTAATAATGATTTTGATTTTTCATATTTTCCCGCAGGGGAGGAGGAGGCAACAAAATCTATATTGTAAACACCCGCAAACCCTTCGCCAACAATCCATCTGAAATTTCCGTTACTATCTAAAAACATACCTGTTTCACTATCTATTATGGAGTATGTTATCAAATCTCCATCAGGATCATTTGCAGATAGTGTAAACTTTAAGCTGTCACTCTCAAAAGTTTGTTGATTTGGTATAAAATCTATTTTTGGGGGCCTGTCAAAATTTTCAATATTTATACTCCAATTGTACTCTATTGATTTGGTTCCCGAAAGATTACTTACATTTAGTTTTATCTCTCTTATACCGCTACTCTCATAATCTGTTTTAAAATTATAACTATTACCACTGGAGATAAGAGCTCCATCTCTATACCATTTATAGATTATTGTTTCACCTCCAGGATCTGTAAATTTTGAGTAAAAGTTTATACTGTCACCTTCAATAATATTTATATTCCCTACTTGATGAGATAGTGAATCTAAAATCCAATCTGAATTCTCTACAATAATATTCCAATAAAATGTTGAATCAAAACCTTGATTATCTTTTAAATTTAGTGAAAGATCGTAATTGCCTTGACTATTATAGTTAGTTTCAAAGTAGTATATACTGTCATTTGAAACGGGTAAAACATTTTGAAGAGTCCAATTAAAGAGAAGATTTGTGCTATCAGGATCAAAGGCTGATACCTTAAACTCTAAATTTTGGGATTCTATAATGGTTATGGTATCAGGATCAATTGAAAAGCTGTATTGAGGAGGTTGGTTTACATTATCTATCATTAGAAACCAGCTAAAACTTTCAGTATATGCAGATCCTCCGGCTACAGGAGTATCTGTTAAAAATAGTTTTATTCTTTTATTTGAAGATGAAAAGTAGTCAGTAACAATTTTAAATTCACTATCGTAAGAAGCAATAGTATCTTGAACTGTCCAAACATAGTTAAGGGGTAAAGCATCTATATCATAGGCATCAACTTTAAAAACTATGGAATCTCCTTCACTAATAGTTTGATTTCCCAAAGCAGGGGTTACGGAGTTTATAACAATAGGAGCATTTACATCAACTACTGTAATTTCCCACTCTTTGTGTACAGAGCGACTACCATCTGAAACAGTTAAAAGTAAACTATAAACACCACTTGTAAAATGCTCTTCATCCTCAACAAAGTAAGTATTAAAAGAGTAATTTTTACCAAAAAAATCATTACCCTCTATACTCCACTTATATGTTAAAGGTAGACCATCAGGATCAAAAGCTTCTGCATGAAAATTTAAGGTTTGATTTTCATTAATGGTTTGGTTTATAGGAGAGAAATTTGTATTTGAGTAGGAAAGATCCAAAATTTGAGGAGTTCTATTACTATCACTAACAATAATTTCCCACTCAATCTCAAGAGATGATTTTTGTTCTACTTTTTTTGATATAGATCTAGATTGGTAGTTATCATCTACAATTAGTTTAAGATTGTATACTCCTGCCATATCAAAATTTGTGGTAAAGTCATATTGGAAATCAGTTTCAACAATATTGTTATTGAGATACCAAGAGTAGCTTAAATCATTACCATCAGGATCAAAAGCATCAATATTAAAATTTATAGTTTCACTTTCAACAATCTCCAGTGTGTTATTATTGTTTGGAAGGAAGGAATTCACTACAATTTCTCTATCTACATCAAGAACTTCAATCTCCCAACCAAATGCACAATAGTCCCCACCTGTGTTATCAAAAATATCTAAAATTAAGGTATAGTGTCCTGCCATATCAAAATTTGTATTAAATGTATAGCTTTCATTTGTAGTTAGGATATTGTTATCCATTTTCCATCTGTAGCTTAAGCTATTCCCCAAATCAGAAATTGCATCTACAACAAAATCTATAGATCCATTTTCATTAACGTTTATATCTCCCGGGTTAGGAGTTAAGCTGTTTATTATTATGGTGGAAACTGTGTCTGCTATAATAATATTATAGGTGTAAACAATCTCCTGACCACTGCTATCACTAATGATAAGTTTTACAATATCAACACCTGAAGAGTTATAATTTGTTTGAAATTGGTAACTGCTATCTGTTGAAACTACCTCATTGTTTACTAACCAAGTGTATGAGATAGAGTAGCCATCAGGATTCCAAGCTGAAACATAGAAATCTATAGATTCGTTCTCATTGATATTTATAGCACCTTCTTGGTGTGAGATATCTGAAACTATTATTGGTGCATTTTTATCTTTAACTTTAAGATTCCAATTTAAGGTTTTAGTTGACCTGCCTTCATCTTTTAGTAAAACTTTTACAGAATAATCTCCACTACTATAGTACTCATCTGTTGGTAGATAGAATGTTTTAAAAGAAAATTGTGAATCTGTTGAGACTCCAATACTATCAACAAACCATGTGTATGAGATCTCTCCTCCATCGGGATCTACCGCATCTACTGAAAAATTTACAGATTCAGATTCAAATATTGTAACATTACTATTTTCAGGAGTAAAAGAGTTTATTATAATCTCTCTATCAAAATTTTCTATGGATATATTCCAAACAAGATCTTTTGTAGGTTCTTGATTAATATCCAAAATCTCTACCTTTAGTATATGATCTCCAAAAGAGTCATAATCAGCAATGAGCTTATAATTGTTTCCACTTCCTACAATAGTATTATCATAAATCCATCTAAAACTAAAAGGATCATTATCAGGATCAAACCCTTCAATGTAGAATGTTAAACTATCACCTTCAATCATCTCTATTGGGTTTAAATTCTCAGGTTCAATAGAGGTAAATTGAAATAATCTATCAACATTTTTTACTGTTAGATCCCAACTTAAATCAATAGGTTGTGAAGACATAGAGTTCCCTTTTGAAATCCTTAAATCTATGTGGTATAGACCTGCCATATCATAGTTTGTTAAAAAGTTAAAAGAGTTTGTTGTTGAAACTGTATCTCCATTCAATTTATAGGTATATATAAGATTGCCACCATCGGGATCAATTGCATCAATATTAAATAAAATATTTTCAGCTTCATCTATCTCAAACTCTCCTACTGAAGGGGTTACAGAGTTCACAATTATTGGAGCTATTGCATTAGTAATATTTATAGAGAATGATATTGTATCTGAAAGAACAACACCTGAAAACCCTTCTGAAGATCCAATTATAGATAAATTGTACTCACCTTCAGAATTGTAGTCAGGTTTCCAATTAAATACTCCACTATCTTTATCAATACTCATCCCCTCTACAAATCCTATGTAGGGATAGTATATTACAGGATCATTATCAGGCTCAAAACTATTAACTTCAAATGAGATATTCTCACCCTCAATACCAAATTGTGTTCCAATAGGAAATATTTTTGGAGGAGCATCAACATCAATAATATTTAAACTCCAATCAATAGTTTTAATACTCTTTCCATTATCAGTAATGACAAGTTTTAACTCCTTCTCTCCACTACTACTATAGTCAGGTGTAATCTGAACACTATTTTGGTATCCATAACTACTTCCATTTAATATCCAACTATAGTTCAGATTATTACCATCAGGATCAAAAGCTTCAACACTAAAATTATAGGTTTCCATCTCATACATATTTACAGTTCCGGGAGTAGGATCTATAGATTGAATTATAATCTCATTATCATACTCAACAACCTCAATACTCCAATTAAATTGAGCAGGGAGTTCCTCTGCATTGTACACTTTAAGAGATATTGTATAGTTTCCGGAAGATTCAAAATCTGTAGTAAAAGAGTAGTTGTTTTCAAGTGATACTATCTCCCCATTTAAGATCCAGTTATAGAGTAAACTATTACCTTCAGGATCATAACCATCAAAATCAAAACTTATAGATTCCCCTTCAACAATGGTAAAAGAACCTCCACTGTTTGGTAGAATTTGATTAACCACGAGAGGAGCATTAATATCATTTACAACAATACTCCATTGATATTCAAGAGTATTAGTTCCATCGCTAACCTCCAAATAGAGAGAGTAGTTACCATTACTATTATGATCTGTAGTGAAGTTGTAATTGCTTTTATTGGATACTAGATTGTCATCAAGATAATATTTATATGTAAGATCCTTATCTTCAGGATCATATCCGTTAAAACTAAAGTAGATTGTTTCCATTTCGTTTATAGTTATATCTCCACCATTTGATGGAAGAATAGATTGAACTACAGGTTCTTGATCATAATCTAAAACTTCAATTTCCCAAATTAGATTAATAGAGTTCCTTGATCCATCTGAAATATTTAATCCAACTATATAACTTCCGGCATTATATCCGTTTTGTCCCGAAAATGTTGTATTAAAAATATAAGTATCCTCGTAAGAAACAGGAGTATAATTAACACTCCACTCATAACTTAGCTGGTCACCATCAGGATCTACGGCATCTACCGAAAATGGTATGGAATCACCCTCATCTATAGTTATTTGAGAACCTAAAGCAGGAGTTGTTGTAAATTGGATAGGTTGATCTACATTATTTACGGTTATAACCAGATTTATAGTATCTGAAAGTGTCGATTCTCTATTAAATGAAGATCCTATAACCTCTACATTATAGATTCCACTATCACTATAATCTGTTTGCCAGTTTAAGATACCTGAAAAAGAGTTAATATACATACCCTCTTGAATACCTGAGCCAAGATGAAAAATAATATTATCACCATCAGGATCAGATCCGCTATAATCAATGAGTAGAAGATCATTTTCATTTATTTCAATATAGGAATCTCCATTTATAACCGGTGGTTGATCGGCAAAAAGTATCATATTGATCATTAGTATAAGAAGAATATATTTCATGTCATTACCCTATAAACTTACTCTTAAATAGATTAGATAACAGGTTTAATCTGTTTATATGTAGCTATAATCTACATATCTAATATTTCATAGGGTAATTAAGACAATATCTATGCCAATTTATATTTTTAAGATCTTTCTATCCATAAACTTTTTATGAGATTTTTAGTGTATTCAAAAGAATCAAAAAGATAGTTACGGGTAAGCCAATATATAAAGTATTTTATAGAATTTGGCTTTCGATTACAGAACTGTATAAAAAGTTAGACTATAACTAATCTCTATCATTCAAACCTAAATAAACAGATATTATAAATATCAATCTGTAGATAAATTTTATTCTACTCGGAAAGAAGTAGCTTAATCTTATTAAAATATTTAAGGTAATTCTATTAAAAATTATAGAGAAACTTTTATTGCTTAATATATCATAATTAAATCTATCTCTATACATTGGATAGTTATCCACTATTATCTTTAGATTCTTTCCACTATTTATGAGTTGATTGCTCCACTCCTCTACATTTTTATTGTGAATATGGATAGAATCTGTATGAATAATGTTTAAAAGAAATCCTCTGCTTTCAAGCTTTAAGCCAAACTCTGTATCTTCCCAGCCATAACCTTTAAACTTTTCGGAAAAACCCCCAACTTTTTCAAAATCCTCTCTGTAAATAGCTAAAAAGGCAGTGGTTAAATAGTTTGATTTAATACTCATAAACTCCTTAAATCTTGCAGCACCTCTACTGTTTAGATAGTTATTTAATCCAAAATTTTTATCACCTTTGTATATAAGTGAGGAGATAACAACTGAAGATTTCTTAATAAGTGCCTTTTTTAGTTTCTCTACAAAATTTTTTCTAACAATTATATCATCGTCAAGGAAGAGTAAAATATCTCCACTAGCTTTTTTTGCTCCAATATTTCTAGATCCTGCTGCCCCCAGATTACTTTTATTATTGATAATAATTGTATTGTTTAAAGGTTTCAAACTTCTTTTGGGAAAATCATTAACTACAATAATCTCATAAGGTTTCATACAACTAAATATAGAATCAATTGTATTTTTAAGATCCTTCTCTCTATTAAATGTTGGTATTATAATCGAGATTTTATCCATTGTATGAAAGCTTTCTATATCTGTTTACAAGATTTTTATAAACTAACTTATTAGAATCTATATCTAAAAGTTTTTCTGCGAAATAGAGAGCATTTTCATAGGAGCTTATCTCATCTAAAATTGATATAAGTTTTTTAAGTGAGCTTTCTCTATACTTTTTTACATCTACTAACTTTAAATAGAATTCAAAAGCCGTAAATAGAAGAGGGTTATTTGTTTCATTTGTAAATCCCGGATTGATTTTTATACCTTTTGTATATAAAAAATTTGCTGAAAAATAGAGAAGTTGATTATACTCTTTCTGCTCTTTAAAAATAGTTTCAGATCTAAAATCCTCTTTTAAAATATTTAGCCAAGATTTATAGAAAAAGTCTAAATCATTTTCTACTTCTTTTGCCTCTGTTTCTACTCCAACAGATTGTAAAATAGAAAACTCTTGGTAATTTAAAGGTTTAGAGGGTTTTATAGATTTTACAATATCTAAAAAATTTCTATCTTTATACTTTTCATATAGAAAAATAGAGGAAAGAATGGTGTTTGTATTGTTCTCCTCTCTTTTCTCCTCAACCTCTACAATAGATTCTGCTATTTTTGCAATATAATTTGCTCTAATAGATTCTCTATGGTTTCTAATAACAAGATCTCTACCTCTATTTGCTATCTCACTTCGGAGGTTATCATTATTTAACAATTTCTTTAGCTTATAGATTATGTTTGAATGATTATATGTTACAAGATTGTTATAATCCTCAAAATAGTTCTCTATAATAGTATTCTCTTCGGTAAAACATAAAGCCCCACAACCCATAATTTCAAAAAGTCTCAAATTTATGGAAGGAAATAGATTTTCATTTAAAACAATTTTTGATGATCTGTAAAGGTTGTAAAGTTCCCTTTCACTAACAGTACTATTTACTCCATCTATAATCTTTATATTTATACCACTTTCATCAATAAGTTTTAAAATATTTTCTCTTTTTCCTCTAACTTTACTATTTCTTTTTCCCACAAATAGAAGGTCTATCTCTCTTTTATACTCTTTTCTTTCAACATTACTATCATTAAAGGCAAGTAAAAATGGTAGAGAGTTTATACCCAATTTAGAGAAATCATCGGAAATATTTGGTTGATCACATAAAGTAAGATCAAAGTTTTTAAGATAATATTTTTGCCAATAGAAGTTTATGGTTGAATCTACGGAGATAAAGATCTTTTTGGATTTGAACCTATCAAGATTTATAAATAGTCTCGGCTTATCTAACGATTGTACTACAATTAAAATATCTATACTCTCATTAAGTTTTAAATCATTAAGATCAAAAGAGTCAAAGAAGATATCACACTCTTTGTAAGGTCCTGCCGTCAAAACATAGGCACCTGTACTCTTTAGATGGTTTGCAAGATAAGGATAGTTTATTATTAGAAACTTCAATAGTTCTCCATTTAGATTATAAATAGTGTTAATATATTCTATTCAGTACTTTATCTATAAAATCTTCATAACTCAAATATTTTTTTGATTCAAAACTAATTGAACTGCTATCAAGTTTAGTTGAAAGCGTTGAATCAATAGGGATAGGGGAGAAGTGGGTTGTATCTGTTTGATCCTCTAACTTAGAAAATATACCATTTTTTTTAACTAAGGTTATCAAAATAGAACCATCTTTAATCAACTCTATTGTATCTAATTTAGCTTTTTTTATATCTAGTGAGTTTAAACTTTTAGTTTCAAATTGAAATCCTACTCTGCTAAATGAGTTGTTATTTGGTTGTAGTATAGATCTGTAAAAGTACTCTATGGTATCTTTCTGTGAACCATTATCTTTTATTGATTTATATGTCCTGCTAAAGAGAATATATTTCAGAGAGTCTCCAAAATATTTACCACTTTCTGAAATGTTTTCAAAGTAGTAGTTCTCTTCATAGTTATCAATCATTGATGTACATGATATTAGAAAAATTACTACTAAAAATATTATTGTTCTCATAAAACCTACTTAGATTAGAAATTTTATTAGATCTTAAATATAATAAATATAAGCTTGAAGATAAAGTTTAAATGGTTAAGTTGTAAATTGAATCTTTGTAGTTAGGATCTCCTGATACTACAAAAAATTATTAATATAATCTTAGTTTGATAAAACCAATAGGCTAGCTTATATAATAATTAAACCTAGAAAGCTGACTAGGTTTTTCTTTGTGATTTTTGTTAAAAGAGGTTTTTATCACTTACTCATAGTAAGCCTTTTTCCTCGGGATCAACTTTACCTTTAGTTTCTAAAATTTTGAGTTTTTTCATTAGACCCTATTTTAAAAGAAAATTATCAATCTTTGGATATACTCCATTATAAGACCAATTATAGCTCTTTTGGATACTTGATGATTGTTATTTATAAATGAAAAAGCTATAGTTTTACCTGAATTTGTTATAAGGTATCCTGAAAAAGAGTAAACATTTGTCATAGAACCTGTTTTTCCAAAAACCATTTCAGAAGTTTCGGAGCTTAAAAACTTAGACTCCATTGTTCCTTTATATCCCGGTTTTGCAAGAGTAGATAGAAAGGGTTCAAAATTTTTACTTTTATACATAAATTTAAGAATAGAGGTAATCTCACTGCTACTCAATTGGTTATATCTTGAAAGGCCCGAACCATCGGCAGGTTTTATATCTAAACCAAAGATAGAGGAGATTATTTCTTTAAATGTTTTACTGTCTTCAATATTTGTATAGAAACTATTTTTATGAGTAATTTCAAATAGAGAATCTAGACTTACTCTATACTCATTGGCGGTAGTTCTAAAAATCTGTTCAGCAAAGAAATTATTACTTTCACTATTACATTTTTTTAATAAAGAATCTAAAGAATTACTATAAAATCTATAAATAAGTTTCCTTTTATCACTCTTTGTAATCTTCTCTTTGCTAACATTAATTCCACCCTCTTCCATTCTTTCTATGAGAAGTTTTTTAAATAAAAGAGGTGGGTTAGGTACCGTAAGATACTTTCTATATCTACTCTTAAAATTTGAGATGATATCAACCTCATTACTATTGGCAACTCTGTATAGTTTACAACTACTATCTTCATCTACAATTTTATTAAATATAAAACCATATTCAGGATCTGTTTTAATCTTTTCCTTATCAATAAAAACTTTTATTAAATTCTCATTAAAGGAGTAGTTTGTTATAGGAGCAGCATAGTAGTTTGAGAGATCATCAAGCTCCCAACCTGTTCCAAATCTTGATTTAACAGGAAGTTTATTAGGAAGAATAATATCTCCGTTAATTGATTTAATACCAATAGAATCTCTTAAAAAAAGTGTTAGCTTATCAAAAGCGGCAAAACCTTTCTCCCTACTTCTAAAATAATCCTTACCAATGGTAGGATCCCCTTTGGAATAGATATAAAGATTTCCGTTTAAGGTGCTATCTGATATTTTTCCGCTATATTTAACCTCATTTATATATCTAAAATCTTTACCTAAAAACTCTAAAGCTGTTGCTGTTGTTATCAATTTTTGATTGGATGCAGGTATTAAGTGAAGATCTTTATTGTAAGAGTATATTTCTTTATTACTACTTAGATCAAATACAGAAATACTCCAAATACCGTAGTTATTATCCTTTATTAAATTTTCTAAACTCTTGCTGCCACTGTAACTAAGAGTTTTATTTGAATTTTTTGAAACAGAGGGAAAACATAAAGATATAAGTATAATGATTATGATTTTAAATTTAAACATAGAGTATTTTACTTTTGTATTTATACTATAATTTTTCAATTTTACCAATACCATTTTTTGTTTTTAAATTAACTCTATCTACCTTAAAAACGTTATTATAGTTTTACGAGCACCAATTGCCGGGTAGTAAATAAAAAAGGAGGATCTTCCAAATAAAATTAGAAGCCCCCCAAAATAGGTTTTATTTTATAATATAAAGTTTACTCTGCAGAGAAAATCTTACCATTATTTATTGTATGATAAACCTTTCCAAAAAGTGTTTCACCATTAAAAGCTGTATTTCTACTTAAAGATTTCATCTTAAACCTATCAACTACAAACTCTGTTTCAGTATCAAAAATTGTTAGATTAGCCTTATTCCCAACCTTAATTAGATCATAATCAAGCTTTAAAATCTTTCTTGGATTTACAGCCATCTTTTCAATCAAGCTTTCAATTGTCAAAATACCCTTTTTTACCAGATTACTATTACCTGCAGCAAAAGATGTTTCAAGACCGATTACACCAAAAGGAGCAAAATCAAACTCAACATTCTTTTTTTCAGGAGTGTGAGGAGCGTGATCTGTTGCAATAGCATCTATAGTACCATCTTTTAAACCTTCTAAAACAGCTTTAAGATCATCCTCTGCTCTCAAAGGTGGAGCCATTTTAAAATCTGTTGAGAAGGTTGTTACTTTTTCATCTGTTAAACTAAAGTGATGAGGAGTAACTTCAGCTGTTACTTTTAGTCCTCTTTTTTTAGCATCTCTTACAAGTTCAACACCCTTTTTTGTACTTATATGTTGAATATGTAGTTTACCTCCGGTATACTCAGCTATATGTATATCTCTGCTTATCATAAGATCTTCAGTTAGATTTGAAATTCCTGCCATACCAAGGAGAGTAGAGTAGAACCCTTCATTCATAACGCCAGGTTCAAAAGATGTGTCTTGAGCATGAACCATAATAGGTACATCAAACATTTTTGAGTACTCTAAAGCTCTTCTTGAAGATTCAGAACTTTGAACACCTGATCCATCATCGGTAAAACCTAAAGCTCCGGTTTCAACAAGCTCTGCCATCTCGGTTATCTTTTCTCCCTTTCTCCCAACAGTAATTGCAGGTATAGGGTGACAATCTACCAAGAAATCTTTTGATCTTGAAACAAGATCATTAAAAAGAAATTTATTATCTATACAAGGCTCAGTATTTGGCATCATAGCAACACCGGTGAAACCTCCTGCCATAGCAGCATTGGAACCTGAAACAATATTTTCAGCCTGCTCAATACCGGGATCTCTAAAATGAACATGCATATCAAAAAAACCTTGAGAAATATATTTTCCTTCAGCGTTTATTACTAAAGTATCATCTTCTACAGCTATCTTTGTTGCAATCTCCTCAATAACTCCATCTATAATTTTAATATCTTTAATCTCATTAATTCCATTAACAGGATCAACTATTTTTCCATTTTTAATAAGAACCTTAACCGGAAGATTCTTATATTCAGGCTTTGTTAATGTTAAATTATTAAACATCTATAACTCCAATTTTAATTACTAATCTTGTTTATTTAATCCTGCACTTAGTAGATATAGAATTGACATTCTGGAAGCAACTCCGTTTAGTACCTGATTTAAGATAACCTGATGAGGTCCATCTGCAACATCACTATCAATCTCAACACCTCTATTCATTGGTCCAGGATGTAAGATTAAAATATCGTTTTTAGCTCTCTCCATTCTTTGATTAGTTATACCCCAATAGTTGTGGTACTCTCTTAAAGAAGGAAATGAAGGTCCTACATGTCTCTCAAGTTGGATTCTCAATATATTCATAATATCAGAATTAGCTATTGCTTCATCAAGATTGTATGTTACATCAACACCAAGCTTTTCAATACCAATAGGTATTAGAGTAGATGGTCCGCATACCTGTACCTTAGCTCCCAAAGTTTTGAGTGCATGAATATTTGACATTGCAACTCTTGAGTGAAGTATATCTCCAACTAAAGTTACTCTTTTTCCTTCAAGATCAGGTATCTTTTCTTGCATAGACATAACATCTAAAATAGCTTGGGTAGGGTGTTCGTGTGCTCCATCTCCTGCATTTATAATTATTGAGTCTAGGTTATCCATCAACATTTTATGTGAACCCGGAGCAGAGTGTCTCATTACAACCATATCAATTTTCATTGCCTCAATATTCTGGGCAGTATCAATAAGAGTTTCACCCTTCTTTAACGAGGATGATGAAGCAGCAAAGTTTACAACATCTGCACTTAATCTTTTTTCAGCCATCTCAAATGACATTTTTGTTCTGGTTGAGTTCTCAAAGAACATATTAACTACAGTAATACCTTTTAAAGCTGCAACTTTTTTGTTTGGCGTATCTAAAACTTGTCTAAACGATTGTGCAGTCTCCAATATTAAATTTAGATCATCCTTACACAAATCTTTTGTACCAAGAAGATGCTTTGTTTTTAAAACTTTTTTCATCCTAACTCCATTAAACTTTTATAAATTATGTATTTAAAATATTAAAAAAAAAGCGATATAATTAATATCGCTTTTTAAAATCAAACTTTTTCGACCAAATGAACAGCATCAGTTCCACCATCACACTCTTTTAACCTAACCCTTATCTCCTGACTTGGTAGGGTTTTAACTGTCTTTCCAATGTAATTGGGACAAAGAGGCATCTCCCTTAGACCTCTATCAATCAATGCAGCAAGTTCAATTGCCTTAGGTCTTCCAAGATCCATCACAGCATTTATTCCGGCAACTATAGATCTTCCGGTGAATACTACATCATCAATCAAGATAATTTTTTTGTTATCAATAATAAAAGGCATATCACCAATACTTATGTTTGGAACCTTTAAATTTGTTCTAAAATCATCTCTGTAAAGAGTTGCGTCTAAAACACCCATTTCAACAGAGATATTTTCAAGCTTTTTAATCTCTTCCAATATCCTTATTGCTATATATTCACCTCTGGTTTTCATACCAACCAAAACTAAATCATACTTATTGTCATAATTTTCCACAATTTCAGAAGCAATCCTCTTAATAGTTCTTTCAAGAGTTTTACTGTCCATTATTGTATCTATTATCTTACTATCCATAATATTTCTCTCTCCAAGATTAAGATTGGTATAAATTGAGTTAAATATATAAGTATTTTAAACAAAAACAAATGTTTTTATCATAAAATATTACTATTCATCTTCATCTTCATCATCAGATATCCAATCCATGATAGTTGAGTCTGTAGATATTCTTCCTCTAAATTCATCCTCTGAATTATCATCATCAAAACTATCACTATCTGTGAAAGCCTTTAGTTGAGTATCATCCATTTCTCGTTTTTCAAAAATATCATCTTCAACTTCAGAAGGAAGAGTATCACTATCCTGATAAAGCTCATCGTCAAGCTCCAGTAGTTCACTGTCAGTTATGGAACCATTTTTATCATTTCTTTTTATAAGTTCCACTGCCTCAATTTCATCCTCCCCTTCTCTATCAATCTCAAGCTTTCTATCTTTATCCATTGAAGATAGATTAGATCCATTTTCCAAATAACTATCATCCTTAAAAGAGATCTCTTTTTCAAGCTCGTTGTCAAGCTCCTCAAGCTCTCTAAGTTCATCTTCTGAAATTAGGTTCTCTTTTATCTCAAAAATCTCAGAAACAACCTCTTCAGCTTCATTATCATCTTTCTCATGATCCTCATTTCCTACCATAGATGATAGCTCATTAGGTAAATACTCTCTTCTCTTAGGAAGAATATCATTGAGAGCTTCGCTTTTAACTCTTACTTCATCACCTGAAAGTTCACCCTCTTTTTTAATTTTAATAACAGATTTTTCTCCACTATCCGGATCCTTTGCCGTAGCGTGAATAATTCCATTAACATCATATTCATAATTAAATATTATTGGTGAATTTAAATTTTTATTTGGAAACGTTAATGTTGTCTTTCCAATAACAGTACAATATTCAGGATCCGGATCTTCACCTTGTATAACAGTTAGAGTAACAGATGTCTGATCCGGAACTGTAGTATAAAAAATTTGACTCTTTCTTATAGGTATTTTACTATTCTTAGGAATGATTATCGCGTTTCTCTTTCTGTTGTAATCATCGAGAGTTATTGCTCCAAAGCTGTGAGATGTAACATCACTTACTTTCATTGCCCCAAGTTTCATCTTAACCATATCATTTACGGTTTCATCTTCATCTTCTTGAACAGATATAATAGCAGATCTTATGGCTGCTCCAAGAGCAATGGCTTCGTCAGGATTTAAACTGGTAACAGGTTCTTTATTACTCAAAGCTTTTAATCTTTCGGTAATAGCAGGAATCCTTGTAGATCCTCCAACAAAAAGAATATGATCAATATCTGACCATTCCATCTTAGCATCTTCAAGTACAGTTTCAAGATGAAGTTCAGTTCTTGCTATAAGATCTCCAATAAGCTCCGAAAATTTATCCCTGGTTATGTTAACTTTTGTTGATTTCCCTTGTGCTGAAAGATATACATTAACAGACTGCTTTGAAGAGAGGGTTTTCTTTGCTGTTTCCGCTTTCATTCTCAGATCCTGCATAAGAACAGGATCTTCCAAAAGATCAATATCAAATTCCTTAATAAAACAATCATTAAGATAGTTCATGAGTCTATCATCAAAATCATTACCACCTAATTTTCTGTCTCCGTCACTTGATATAACATCAAACTTATCTTTATCAATCTTCATAATGGTAACATCAAATGTTCCTCCACCCAAATCATATACCATTATTGTTGACTTAGCATCTTTCTCTAAACCAAAAGTGAGAGCAGCAGCAGTAGGCTCATTTATAATTTGTCTTACTTTAACACCTGCAATCTCTCCGGCATCTATTGTAGCTTTTCTCTGTTTATCATTAAAATATGCAGGAACAGTTATAACAACATCTGTTATCTTCTCTTCAAGAAACTCTTCAGCATCATCTATTAACTTTCTGAGAATCATAGCCGAAATATCTTCAGGAGAAAATTCCATATCCTTATGTATGAAAGCATAGTTAGAATCTCCCATTTGGGATTTTATATGCATTACTGTATTTTCAGGATCCGCTACAGAGGATTGTTTTGCAATGGTTCCTATAATTATACTGTCATCATCAAACAACACGACAGAAGGAGTAATCCTTTCTCCCTCCTTATTAGGTATAATTTCAGCTTTTCCAAATTCATTAACAACTGCTATTGCAGAGTTTGTAGTTCCTAAATCAATTCCCACTATTTTCATCTATATTCCTAAATTATGTTTAAATTATTTAGTTTATTAACTTTCTTCTGGCTTTTGAAATTGTTGCTAACATCTTTTCAGCCTCATACCTTTTCTTCAAATCAGAAGTATTGACCTTTGTTCTCCACTTTTTAAACTCTTTATTTATCTTATCCTTTATCTCCTCATTTGAAGAGTTTTCATCTAATTCAAAAAATTTTAACAAATCCGATTTCTTTTCAACTGGTTTTGAGAAATTAGGATCAGATGCTGTGTTTTTCTTACTATCTGATGGCTCAGAATCAATTGAAAATCTATTTTGTGTTATTTTATTAATACTTTTTTTATCAAGAGAACCGTTCAAGATCTGGCTTTTTCGAAGTCTTTTTTTCTTTTCAATAACAATTCTCTTCATAACTATTTTTAAGTTGTGTATAGCATCTCTATTTTCAGGATAAATTTCAACAGCTTTTTCAAAGTATTTTTTGCTATTTATAAAATCCTTTTTTTCATAATACACAACACCTGCGTTAAAATACTTTTCGCTAGTCTCTTTTCTTTTGATAGCTTCAGACTTTTTTCTTGAAAAAAAATTCATAATAACTTTGTTCTGTAATTTAATTAATATTTAAACCTAAAATGTTTTATGATTTAGAATCTTCATCTGATTCCGTATCACTATTACCACTCAATATCTCCTGTAACTCGTAAAAACTTTCACTATTACCACTATTGTTTTTACTCTTTTTATACCTGTAAATAACCACAGATTCAGGTCTCACAACCTTGTCATCATGAGTAAAACCCTCATGAACCACCTGCTCTATGCAAAGATCTAAATCCTTATCTTCCGTAGAAATTCTCTTTAATGCATTACTTTTTCTTGGATCAAATTTATCCCCTATATCACTTTTTTCCATAGGAGAGATCCCATTTCTACTTAAAATTTCCAGTAATTCATCTTTGAACATCCCCAGAGTATCACTTCCAGAACTGTTTTCATTTTTTATTGTACTTATATTTTCACATATTCTATCGTAGAAAAGTAGAAGATCAGTTATAAAAGGTTTTATCAAAGATTTTAAAAAATTGTTTTTATACATATCCAATTGTTCATACAACTTTTCAAAAGCTTTATCTCTTGTTTTATTGTCTACATCAAGATCTCTGAGAGATTGTATTACCCTGTCATTATTGTCTTCAAGGTCATTTTTGAGCAATAGAAAAGAGTTGGAGAGATCATTTTTACTACTATTTTCATTCATTATTGCAATATCTTCTGAAAGGGAGTTCAATCTTTTTTTCACATCTTTAATATCTCCAATAAGAGAAGATACCTTAGACTCAACTTTTGATATATCTACATTTTTAGTGTCAGATTTTTTAGATCCCCAGTTGTTGTCGGCTGATGATATGAGAGCGTTGTCTAAATCACTTAGTTCAGAATAATATCCATTTTTATCAATATCGCTCAAAATTTCATCAAAAAATGTCTCGGAATTTGACTTCTTAAGATCTTCTGTTTTTTCATTACTCATTACAATAAATTCCAAATAATTTATTTTTTAAAGTATCATCTAAAACCTTTTAAATAGAAAATAAAGATTTAAACTGCTACATAACTTTTATCTCAATCCAGAAGCAGATATAAACCTAATTCAAAGTAGCAAGATATTTTCCATTTTGCAACTTTTAATAGTTCAAAAACGCCTCAAATTTTAAATAAAGAAAAAACTTACAAAGTAACTTTTCTATATAATAATTTTACTATTTCTAGTACTAAATTATAACTTAGTCCATTTTTTTATAGTATAACTGTTTTTACTAATTTAGTCAAGTATATAAACTTTTAAAATCTACTTTTAAGCAATTCAATATCTTTTCCTGAAGGAGCTTGAAAAACTTTTAAGCCAAATTGTGTTATTGTTGCCAAGAGATGATCAAAAATATCCGATTGGATATCCTCATAGTTAGCCCACCTATTATCATTTGCAAAGCTGTAAATTTCCAAAGGTAAACCTTCTGAAGTTGGTTGAAGATGTCTGACTAAAAGAGTTTTACTCTTATCAATTGTAGAGAGACTTTTGAGGTAGTTTACAACGTAGATTCTAAAGACACCTATATTAGTCAGCTTAACATTGCTATTTTCCAATACTTTATTCTCTAAATAATCTTTTATTAAATCTATCTTTTTTAAATTTTCAACTTCATTTGATTTTAAGAAATTAACGGAATTTATGTCTATATTGATAGATCTCTTTATTCGTCTTGCTCCGGACTCACTCATACCTCTCCAGTTTTTAAAAGAGTTATCTATAATTTTTGAAGTTGGAATTGTAACAATAGTTTTATCAAAATTTTGTACTGTTACAGTGTATAGAGATATATCTATTACATCTCCATCTGCACCAAAGTTTGACATTGTTATCCAGTCTCCAATCTTTACAATATCAGTAAATGTTATCTGAATAGATGCAACAAAAGAGAGGATTGTATCTTTAAAAATCAACATGATTACAGCTGTCATTGCTCCAATTCCTCCCAATAGTGCGAGAGGTGATTTACCTAAAATAACGGTTGCAACCAATATAACACAAACAACTATTGCCAATATTTTTATAATTTGTATAAAGCTTTTTATGGACTTAACCTTTGAAAGCTCCACAGTTTCATAAATCTCATTTATAGCATTCAAAAATGAGCTAAGTGCTATATTTAATACAATTATCATGTATGATATAGTAAGTTTTTCTATTGTTGTTTCCAATATAGGAAGTAAAAAAGCAAAGTTAAAGATTATAGCAGCCGGGACAATTTTAGCTATGTTATAAAAAACCTTATGTTTAAAAACAATATCGTCCCAACTGTTTTTTGACTTTTTAATAAAGCTCATTAGAGCTCTCATAAAAACTCTTTTTACTATGAAGTTTCCTAACCAAGCAAGAAAAGATATAAGTATAATTTTTAAAAGAAAAGATCCATAGGGAAAATTGTTTTCCAATACTCTAAAATAGTTTTCAATCTCATTATTTAACATTTTAAGATTCTCCAAACCCTAATAAACAGTTAAGAAAATAAAATATCTCAAAAATTGGTTGTCTACGCAACAAATTATTATGGCATAAATAATGTTATTTATTTATATCCAGTTCCCTCCAAGAGATCTATTCAACTTGATATATGATTGTATTATACCCTTTTCAGCCGTATATAGAGAGATCTCTTTTTCCAGATAATCCTGTTCAATCTCTAATAGCTTTGAATAGGTAATAATACCCTCTTTATACTGATTTTTAGCTCTCTTCATATTTTTCTCTGCTAAATCATAATTCTCTTTCAAAATCTTATAATTATTACTTGCGGATTCAAGATCAATTATAGAGTTCTTTATATCATTAAATCCTACTATTATGCTCTTTCTATAATTAAGTACTGCTTGATAGTAGTTAGCTTCTATCCTATTCAGGTTCGCTAATTTGCTTCCTCCTGCAAAAAGAATTTGACTAAAGTTTCCCCCCATTGATGTAGTTAGGTTATCATAATTAAAGAGATCCTCTATCCTTTCTACACTGCTTAAAAGATCAAAACTTAGTTTTATAGATGGAAAAAGATCTGCTTTAGCAGCACCTATCTCATATCTTATACTCTCCATTTTATGGTAAGCAGAAACAATATCACTTCTATTTTTTAGAATATCTGAAGAGAGATCAATGGTTTTAATATTAAGATCACTAAGGGGAAAACTAAAATTATCACTAGATCTAAAAAATGATAGATTATACTCTCCAAGTAGAATAGCTATTCCATTTTTAAGTTTCTCTAAACCACTCTCTAAATTTAAGATCTTAACCTTTAAAAGGTTTCTATTGTTAATCACAAGATCATAGACACTTTTTGTAATAACACCTTTACTATATCTGATTTTGCTGTATCTCTCCACCCTCTCCAATAAGGTTAAAGATCTTCTGCTGTCAACTATCTCTCTATTTAGATATTGATAATCATAATAGAGGGTAATGGCTGAACTTATTATGGAGAGATAAACCGTTTTAAGATCCGATTTTGAGGATAGTAAAACCTCATAAGCTCCTTTTTTCTGAGATCTTATCTTACCCCAAATATCCAGTTCATAGCTAAGCCCTGTTCTAAAGCTATAGCTCTCCGTTGTTTTCCTCTCTTTCCCAATGACGGGTCCCAATTGAGTAAGCTTCATTGTAGGCACAGGACCTCTGGACTTACTACCCGAAAACCCTGCGGCAATACTGGGATACTGACCACCTTTTTTAATATCGAATAGAGCTTCAACACTATTTAATCTCTTAATAGCTATTTTAAGATCCAAGTTTCTTGTTATAACAGAATCGATAAAACTGTTTAGATTAGGATCTTTAAACTTTCTCCACCATTGTTTCCCGCCAATGGCTTTTTTCTCTACTTTATAATCCCTATCAAAAAACTTTTGGGGAATATCTTCACCAATGTTTATCCTGTTTGGAGCCATGGTACAAGAAGTGATAAGAGTTATTAATAGAATCAAAAATCTAAACATTCTTAACCTCCTCTCTTTTAAATAGATTATGAATATCATCTAAGATTAAAATCCCTGCCGGTACAAATATTAGAGTTATGGCAGTAGCGAAGATTATTCCAAATCCTAAACTTATTGCCATAGGAACTATAAATCTAGCTTGAAGACTCGTTTCCAATATCATTGGGAAAAGTCCTAAAAATGTTGTGATTGAGGTTAAGAGTATTGGTCTAAATCTAATAAACCCCGTCTCCATTGCAGCTTTATGGACAGATACTCCGGAATCTATCTTTTTATTCATAAAATCAACAAATACGAGGGAATCGTTTACAACGACACCGGCTAAGGCAACAATACCTAACAGACTGATGATAGAGAAGTTGTAACCCATTAAAAGGTGTCCGAATATAGCACCCAAAACACCAAAAGGTATAGCACTCATAATTATAATGGGCTTACTATAGGATTTAAATGGAATAGCTAAAAGCATGTAGACCACAAAAAGACCTATAACGGCACCTTTTGCAAGTGTTTTCATAGATTTCATCTGCTGTTTTTGAGCTCCACCGGTAAAATATTCAAAACCTCTATACTCCTCTTTAAGATCTTCCAAATACTCCTTTAACTCCTCATTTATCTTATTACTACTGGCAACAGCTTTATCCACAGATGCTGTTACCCCTATAACTCTCTTTTTATCAAATCTTGTTATTCTGGAGTAACCCCTTTTATATTTTAGATCAGCAACTTCACCAATGGATATTTTTCTTCCATCCCTAGTCTTAATATCCATATTCTCAAGATCGGATAAAGAACTCCTTCCATCCTTACCGTATTGAACTAAAACTTTGACCTCGTTTTTCCCTCTTTGGATTTTTTGTACCTCTCTTCCAAAAAAACCTTCCCTTATCTGTTTTGCCAGTTCAAACTCTGAAATGCCAAGAGATCTTCCAACCTTTTTAAGCTTAATACTAAGCTCAAATTTACCCTCTTTAAAGCTGTCTTCAATATCTCCGGTTCCATCAAATGTAGAGATCTTCTCCTTAAACTTCTCAACAATCTCCTTAACGGTATCATAATTTTGATGAGCTAACTTATACTCAATATCATTACCCGGACTCATAAGAGAGCTTTCAAACTTTATAGATTTAATTCCGGCAACTTCACCTACCCCACTTCTCCAACTCTCCATTAGATCGTAGGCAGAAAAACCCCTCTCTTCAGGTGGATAAAGCTCAATATTAATCTCCCCTATAGTTGGATCGGTGATAGTTATTCCATTATCCTCTCGTCTCATCTTTTTAAAAGGCTCATCACCAATAACAGTACTAATATTTTTTATAACCCTATTGTTGAGAGATCTTTCCTTAAAATCTTCGGCTACTTCAAAAGCCTTCTTCTCTATATATTTAACAATAGATTCAGTAGTCTTAAACGGAGTTCCAACAGGCATCTTTAGATTAACGACAATATTATCCCCTTCAATATCCGGGAAGTAGGAAAACTTCAAAAAATCTCCACGAATAAGACCTAATGAAAAGAGTAATAGCGAAATACTAATGGCTATTGTGAGGTATCTATTATTCAAACTTTTTTTGAGGAAGGGTAGATATAGATCACTTATAAAAGCTTGAAGTTTCTTGTCAAAAAAGCTACTTATTTTACCAAAAAAGGTTATGAATCTACCCCTGTTTTGGTGGTTGATACCCGAAAGGTGTGAAGGTAGTATAAGGAGTGATTCAATAAGAGAGAAAACCAAAACAGAGATAACAACTATGGGAATAACTTTAAATACTCTTCCCATTGTTCCATCGACAAAAGCTAGAGGTAGGAATGTAGCAACAGTAGTAAGGGTGGCAAAAATAACAGGTGTTGAAACCCGCTGAGTTCCCAATATCGATCCTTTTTTTGAACCCTCTTTTTTAGATATCAGAAAAATGCTTTCACCCACAACAATGGCATCATCAACAACAATACCCAATACTACAATAAAGGCAAAAAGGGAGATCATATTTATAGATTCTCCAAATTGTGAGACCACGATAAAGCTACCAAAGAATGAGATAAGAATACCAATGCTAACCCAAAATGCAACTCTAATATCCAGAAAAAGAGTTAAAGAGATTAAAACTAAAATAAATCCTAAAATACCATTTTTTACTAAAAGGTTTATCCTATCTTTTAAAAGTTTTGAGTTATCTTGCCAATAATCGACTGATATTCCATATGGATGATTTCCTTTATTATCCTCTATATATTTTTTTACTGTTTCAGCAATATCTGTAGCTCTTTGTTTTCCAACTTGATAAACGGTTATCATCTGAGAGTTTTTATTGTTAAAAAAGGATATTAGATCCGAATCATCAAAACCATCTACAATATCCGCTATATCTTTTAAAAAGATAGTTCTTCCAAATATGTCTGATCTTATAATTATACTCTCAAAATCCCTCTTCAATCTGGCTTTGGAACCTGACCTTAACAATATCTCTCCATCTTTTGTATCTATAGATCCACTCGGAAGATCTAAACTTGAACTCTGAATTGCTCCAGATATCATATCAAATGTTAATCCATATTCATTCAGCTTCTCCTCGCTTACTTCAATCCTTAATTGATACCCTTTTGCACCACTAATTTCTACTTGAGTAATATTATCAAACTCTAAAAGATCATCTCTAACCTTCTCCGTATATGAGGTTAAACTCTTCTCATCAGTATCACCAAAAATAGCAACTTGAATAACTAAAGATCTCTTAACATTTATCTTAATTATAGGATCCTCAGCATCCTCTGGAAAAGATCTAATCCTGTCAATCTCCGATTTAATATCATCCTTAACCTTAGATACATTATAACCTGTTTCAACCACAGCAGTAACATTTCCAACCCCTTCAGAAGCTAAGGAGTTTATCTCCTCTATACCCTCAACAGAGGATATAGCTTCCTCAATCTTTAAAACTATTGAGTTTTCAATATCATCCGGTGTAGCTCCTCTATAAACCGTATTTATAGATATCATATTTAAGGGAAGTTCGGGAAATATCTCCTGTTTAAGAGAGAAAAGCGATATTCCTCCAACAAAAATGATGAGTAACATCCCCAGGTTAGCAGCAACATGATTGGTTGCCATCCAAGATATAATTCTATTCATAATAAAAACCTTTAATGATAAGATTTAGGTTAAAGATATAAAACCTTTCTATCTATATAATCTAAAACCATCCTTTAGGTTTGACACTACTTTAGATGATTTTTTGATAATAAATTTGATACCTGACAGGGTTTGTTTTAAAAGATCATAAAGAAGATCCTAGAATGTGAGTAATAGAGAGTTTATTTTATCCAAAAATTGTAACTTTATCAAAGTTCTAACTCTTTTATCCTCATACCTTTGTACAGCTTATCAATCTTGGAAACAACTAAAGGATCATTATCATCTAAACCCTTAACATAAGCATACTCTCCATCAACTCTCAGCAGATCGACTTTTTTAAGCTGAAGAAATCCTAAAGAGTCAACTTTCACCCTATTATTCTCATCAATGAGATACCTGTCAATTTTAAAAACATCCTTTAGCTCTATCCCTTTAATTTCAACCTTACAATATTGATTGAACAAAATATCTTTGGGATCATCTATCTTAATCACGAGATCAACACTCCTGCTCATCATATCTATTTCGTTGCTAATAGAGAATATAGATCCTGACACAACCTTATCTTCCGAACTTATTTCAACTATTGAGTTTTTCCCTTCTATCCATTTTAGATTTTTAGGCTTAACGGGAACTGTAATAATGGCTTCAATACTGTATAAACCTCCAATAATAACTCCCGGAGAGACAAATTGACCAAAACTGATATTTCTCGATTTTATATAGCAATCATATGGAGCTTTTATTATAGTTTTTTCTAAAATAAGTTTAGCTTGATCTCTTTGAGATTTAGCCGCTTCAACATTTGCCATAGCAATCTTGATTTGTGGCTCTCGCAGTGTCATCTCATCCGGAGTAAGATCAGGATTCTCCTTTGAAAAAGCATCCCATTCAGATTTTGCGATATCCCTGTTCTTCTCCTCAATCTTTAATTTAAGTTCACTACTATAAACAGCTGACTTAGTTGCCCTTACTCTAAGCTCATAATCACCGGGATCAATCTTAGCAATAACCTCACCCTTTTTAAAAAAACCACCCTTCTCAAACTTTTCTGAAAGATAGATTATCTCTCCGGAAACTTTAGGTATAATTTGAGTTACACTACCGGGCTTTATAAATCCCTCAGATTTGACTACCATCCTCTCCGTAGATTTTTTTACTCTTTCAATCTTTACATTGATAACCTTAGCCTCTCTCTTTTTTGATTCGGGCTTACTTCTAAAATTACCGAGCAGATTAAATCCTAAAACACCTATGATCAATACAATGATTGGCAATCCAACTTTTTTAAATATTCTCATCAACTATCCCCTTATACAAAATCAAATCTATAACTCTTCATCTTCATAACCGGTATCCATTATCTTCTCTGCAATATGTTGAAACTGTTCAATCTCATCACTTGTTAAAGAGCTGAATATTTTATCTATGAGCCGGAAATGGGATGGTAAAATATCCATTAAAAGAGTTTTCCCCTTATCGGTTAGAGAAGCTAAGATCCTTCTTCTATCACCTGTTGTTGGCACTACTCTTTTGATGAGACCTAAGCTGACAAGACCATCAATCAACCCTGTTATTGTACTCTTGTTTACAAATAATCCCTTAGCAATTTCGGATAGAGGAACACCATTACCTCTATCCTCATGGAAAATTATTACCAAAGCGTTAAACTTTGATTTTGTAACTCCATATTTCTGCATATTTTTTTCTACTTTGGCACTATTGATTTTAGTGAGAAAACCTAAAGTAATCCCTAATTTTACTTTTGATATATCATCTCTGCCAAAAAAACTTAATACTTTTTTCAGTTGTTGATCGGTGGGGAAAAAATACTCTTTCACAAATTCTCCAAAATAGTTTATATAAAAATAATACGGAACAAAACTATTTTAGTCAATACTAATTTAATAGGTTAGTTAGAGTATCCTTTTAAAAGATACAAAAGTTTAGAAGTTGGTTTATAACCAATTATAGGAAAAGAGGTTGTAATGGGTAAGTAATAGTTCTAACTTTTTTAACGAAAATAATAAAAACAGCTAAGCTAAATTCTTTATTTAATTTCTTTTTTTCTCTAATATAAATTACAAAGTTTTTGTTAAATATTATTTAAAGATTTCTCATCTTACTTTAGAAGTTTGTTCTTAAATTCCTTAAATAATATACTTTTAACTTTTCTTAGTAGGTGTTGTTTAGAGAATGTTGCTAAAAGCAGATATAGTGCTCAAATTTTGAATAGTTGCTTAAATTATTTGTAAATAAATATATTGACCTTCTAAAAAATTATCAATACTATGTTAGGGAATAAAATATAACAGGTTAGTAGTATGAATCAATTGGAATTAAATGTAAGTTCTGTAAATAATGACCCTCTAAATACAACAATAAAATTATCAGAAAAAACAATTAGTATAACTGACCGCGATATACATTTAAAAGTAGAAGATTTGGAAGAGGTTACCTTAGATTTGAAAAAAAGGTCTCTTGAATTTTTGGAAAAAAACAGAATATGTAAAATAGTTATTGAAAATAAAGAAGATTTTGAAAGTATAAAAAGGTTCATTGTTTTTAACTATAAAGATTTAAAACTTAAAATAATAAGAAGAAAAAGAAAAGATCCTAAACAAGTAAGTAAGTTTCTTACAATATCTATTCAAATCTTGATAATTATTGTAATTATAGTTTTTTTTGTTATGATGACACTTTTTATTTACAAAAATAGTATTAAATATACCAGTTACTACATTCCTGAAATAAACGAAGAAAAAAAAGAAGTAACGAGGTCCTTGTTTGAAGAGGAAGAGATAAGATATAAAGATAGGGAAAAAATCTTCGGTTACGACTACTCTAATTTTGATGTAATAAAAGACTCTTCTAAACCTGTAGAAAAACTTAAATCTTCAGAAAAAGTTACAAAAATATCTGGTGTTAAAAAAGATTATAAGTTTAATTATCAGAGCAATAAGTTTCTAAACTACTTTTATAAAAAGATAGAGAATAGAGAAATTTTCGGTAAAGAAGATGATAGAAACAATAATGAAAAATTTAATAAGTTCTTTGTGGATTATGTAGATGAAATTTATGATTCTCTATCAATAAAATTGGAAAATTATGAAAACAATTTAGACCTTTTAAACAAAGTTGCTGTAGAGCTTAGTGCCGATGGTATTAAAAATGGAACTATTGTTCTCATAAACAATAATCACTTTGCTATTGTTACTGATTTTAAATCTGATGAAAACTATAGCCTTATATTTCCCTCTATAGAAAAAAATAGAGTTATAAAACTTTCAAAGGATAAGTTATCTCCATATTGGTTAGTGGATACAGAAGGTAAAGATTTTATAAAGAGAAGAAAAGTCTATAAGTTAAAGACAAATTAATATGAAAGTATCAATTTTTAGTTTTGGCTATAAGTTTTCCGGAGTTCCAAATGATAATAGTGGTAACTTTGGAGGGTATGTTTTTGATTGCAGGGTTTTAGACAACCCCTATCATAATCCTAAAATCAAAGATTTTGATGGAAGAAGTAAAGAGATAAAGCAGTTTTTTGAAGGGGATATCAACTCTGAAAAATTTATTGAAAACTGTTATAATTTGATAGAGCTTTCAGTCGTTAAGTATAAGAAAAGAGGTTTTACAAATCTTTTTGTTGCATTTGGTTGTACCGGAGGATTTCATAGAAGTGTTTACTGTTCTGAAAAAGTTACAGAGATGCTAAAAGATAAGGGTTATGAGGTAGAATTAAAACATTGCGAGCTTGATAATTAGGATTTGCTAAAAAATATGTTTTAATCATTTAATAATCTATGGAGTAACTATTTAAAATAAAACTACCTTATTTTAATTAAGAGTTGGAAATTTATAAGCTAATTTCCTAAATCTATCTTGTTGTAACTTCTTTATTTATGATTTTTTCAGTAGACCCTAAACAACTCTTTTTCCCCAAATCATATAATAATAGCATAATTTTAGAAAAAAAAGATCTTGACTAGTTGATTATTAATTATTTCTTTATCAAAAAAAATAATTTAGGAGATTATAATGGCAGTTATAAAAAAGTTTAAAGCTATCAGACCTAAGGAAGGTTTAGAAAAAGCTGTTGCATCTTTCCCTTACGATGTAATAAATAGTGAAGAAGCAAGAGAGATTGCAAAAGGTAATCCACACTCATTTTTGCATGTTGTAAAACCGGAAATAGATCTACCTGTTGGAACAGATCTATACTCTGAAGAAGTATATGCTACAGCAAAGGCTAACATTGAAAAGTTTATTAGCGAAGGTACTCTTATTCAAGATGAGGAGCCAAAACTATATATCTACAGACAAACAATGGATGGTAGAGAGCAGTATGGTATTGTGGGATCTGCTTTTGTTGATGATTATGATAACGATGTAATAAAAAAGCATGAGCATACAAGAAAGAAGAAAGAGGCTGACAGGGTAAAACATGTTGATACTACAAATATCAATGCAGGACCTATATTCTTAACTTACAAAAATAAAGAGTCTATCAACAATATAGTTTCAGATGTTGTTAAATCTACTAAACCTGTTTACGATTTTGTAGCAGATGATGGTATTGGTCACACTGTTTGGATTATTGAAGATGATTCTAAATCTGATAAATTAATTGAAGAGTTTGCTAAGATAGATTACTTATATGTTGCAGACGGTCATCACAGATCAGCTTCAGCTGCTATTGTAGCTAACAGAAGAAGAGAGAATAATCCAAACCATAATGGTAGTGAAGAGTACAATTACTTTTTAGCTGTTTACTTTCCTGATGAGCAACTTCATATTATGGATTATAACAGAGTTGTTATTGATCTTAATGGTAACAGTGAAGATGAGTATTTTGAGAAACTTACAAAGATTTTTGAATGTGAGAAGATTGGATCAGATATATACAGACCTACCAAAAAGGGTGAGATTGGAATGTATATGGATAAAAACTGGTACAAGCTTACTGTAAAGAGTGGTATTTTTGATCCTAAAGATCCTGTAAACAGTTTGGATACGGCAATTCTTCAGTCAAATATTTTAGACCCTGTTTTAGGTATTGATGATCCTAGAACTAGCGAAAGGGTTGATTTTATCGGTGGAATTAGAGGACTTGAAGAACTGGTTAAGCTCGTTGATTCCGGAAAGTTTAAAGTAGCTTTCGCAATGTATCCAACTTCTATAAAGGAGTTGATGGATATTGCTGATGCCGGTAAAGTTATGGCACCAAAATCTACATGGTTTGAGCCTAAACTAAGATCAGGTCTTTTAATTCATAGTTTAAATGATTAAAACATTTATAAATAATAACACATAAAAAAACCTCCAATTTTTTGGAGGTTTTTTTATGATTTAATTTTTATCTAATCTGTAGTAGGTAATGAACCCGGAATAGTTGAAACATTTATAAGAGGTATTTCAGAGTTGAGTTTATTATTAATAGCTGAAATAAATCTATTTGCTATAACTGCATAGCCTTGAGAAGTTGGATGAATTCCGTCAAAACTAAAGAGATTACCACTTATATAATCTGTTGTAAATTTTATACCATTTTCAACCAATCCTCCCTCATTAACATCATCAAAAAAGCTATTTATATCAACAAGAGAGAATCCTCTGCTATTACACACATCTTTAATTACGCTATTGTATTGATCAACTATACCTTCCGCATTTGAAATCTCTTCTCTGCTTATTGAAAACTTATCAGGGAATGGGTTTGCAGGATGAAAGCCAAATACTTGAGTTGTATCAATTCCCGCAGGTATATTATAGCTTCCATCAGCTTGAAGATATGGCTTTCCTGTAGGAACACCTATAAAGGAGATTAAACTTTTTCCACCAATGGTAACCATCCCTTTTAAACTATCAAGATCATCAGGTGAGTAGGGGATAGGGTCATTTGCCAAAAAAAGACCTGCAATCAAACCTTGATTATAGCTTGATCTCATATTTTCAGCTATTTTTGGCCCGTAACTAGTTAGGAAAGGTATTGTAAATACATCCGGTATATTTCCAATAAATATATCGGCATTTGTTCCGGCTAATGAGTCAGCCAACTGGTTGTACAATCCGGCAAAAGTTGCTACAGGAGTAAAAGGAACCTCTCCACCATGGGTATAATATCCCAAAATATCGTTGTTTCCTGCCCACAAAGTAACTAAACTTGGATTAGATGCTTTTAGTTGGGAAATTTGAGATCCCATATTTAAAGCAGAGTTTCTTAAAACAAGATCAAAAAATGGATTTGGAGTCGGATTAGCAGGATTGAAAACCGAAGAAGCACAATCATTAGCATTTGTTGCATTTAATATATCATATAGTAAGGCTCCCGGAACTCCAAGATTGTTATAAGGAGCACCATAGCTCATGTTTAAAGGGGTTCCCTCTTCATTATTAACAACTATTATAGGATTACCATTGTTATCAAAACCATCAATTTCAAGTCTTCCGCCAAATCCCGGATTAGATATAATAGGCTGTTCAAAACTAGTACCAACTTGGTTAGCTATTATATTTCCCAGAGAGAACTCTTGAGAAGATTGGTATAGTGCTCTGTTTTGAAAACCTGCCGTAAGAGAGTTTCCGACAGTGTAAAATCTTGAAAAGTCTGCATTTCCCAAGTTTACGGGATTAGGATCTGTTAATGAACTTCTATCTTCACATGAGGCAAAAAAAAGCCCCAAAACAATAAAAAGTATTAATTTTATATATTTAAACATCTATTCCTCCCTATAAATCATATGATAGATTTAACGCTAAAACATGTGTTATTGCATTGTAAACACCCGTAAGTGGAGCATCTCCATTGGTATAACTGGTTTCTGTCTCATCTATTCTTTTCTCATCAAATCTTAAGAACAGATAAGCAAAATCAACATTAAAGTTATCTAAGAATCTGTAACCAAAACCAAAGTTTAGACCTAACCTGTCTGAGTCTGGTAAGCTTGGTTCCGCCATCTTGTCTTTAACAGGATGTTTATCGTAGAATATACCTGACCTTAAAGCAAGTTCATTGTTTACTAACCACTCTACACCAGTTCTCAAAATGTATGTATCTTTGTAATCTCTGGGACTACTTTTGTTCCAAGATTCATTTTCAAGGAATCTTATGTACATCTTATCGTAAGAACTCCACCAAACATACTGAAGTTCCGCTGTAAGATTAATATAATCAACAGGTGAATATGCAACACCTATAAGAAGGTCCGCCGGAAGATCAAGATTTGCAGCAATATCACCCTTTGGAATGATTGGAAGCAATTGATTTGGGGCTACAACCTTTGCCTCTCCTTCAAACTCTAATCCTACTTCCGACTTATATTTAAATCCAAAACTAAGATTATCCATTGGTTTGTAAAGCATTGAAACAGAGTAGCCATAACTTGCAGCATCATCACCTTCTAGTTTCATATCTCCTTCACCTTCAAATGGAGCATTGGAAAATTTTCTCTCTATTAAAACATCTCCATAAACATAAGAAACTCCAAATCCCATAGAAAGATTGGGAAATATTTTAAATGAAAATGATGGTGTTAAGAAAAATGTTTTTAGATCTGATTCAACGGATAAAAATCTACCTACCCAATCTTCATCCCACTTTGTTCCCATACCAAAGGGATTATTAAGAGCTAAACCAAAAGAGAAATCCTCATTCAATTTTTTAGCGTAGTAAAGGTTGATAGGATTAAAATATTGATTGTCAAGTTTGTACTCTGTTGTAGCAGGAAAAGGACCTCTAAATGTTGCCTCAGGTTTTATAATTGAAAATCCTACCATTATCTGATCTTTTTCAAGAAAGGTTATGGCTGCAGGATTAAAGTATACTGCGGAAGCATCATCAGCTAATGCCGTAAATGCATTACCCATTGACATTGCTCTGGCTCCATGCTCGTTTATCTGAAAACCTCCACCCAAAAGAGAGGTTGAAAGTACAAAGAATAAAAGAGTAATTATTAGTTTTCTCATTATTACTATTTTCCTCCAATTTGTTAAACAAAATTTTTTATCAACAACTATAAATTAAATATTATCTTATCATTTAGTTTTATAAAAGATAGTTACACTATTTACAAACAGACCGTTGACTATATAAAAAGTATGAAAAGTTTGATATAATTACAATATAAAAATGATAAAGCTAATTAAAGTTTCTAAAATAATAGTAGTAATATAGAGAGTTTGAAGGGTTGATAAATTTAATTAACTCATATTTTTTTGTATATTAAAACTTGAAATAATTGAATTGAGTAATGATATTGTAGAAATGAAAAAGATAGTAAAAATATTTAAATATATAATACTGATAATTCTACTCATTTTTTTTATATTAATTTTAATTTTACAATTTTTTTTCCCAAATAACCTCGTTAGAGATGAATTGAAATCCTTTATGGAAAAGAGATATGAGATAAAATTAAAACTTGATGAGATAGATTTTAAGCTTTCAGATGGTATTGTTATAAGCTCTTTAGGGTTTGATTCTCCCGATCTTGATTCTCTAATTTCAATAGAAAAAATATCATTAAACTATAGTATCAAAGATATTATAAAGGGTAAATTTATAATCAATGAGATCAAAACAGATTCTCTTAGATTTAGACTCATAAGTAAAGATGATATTTCAAATCTTCAAAAACTTATAGATAGATTCAAAAGCAGTGATGAAACTTTTAGTGAAGATAAAAAAGATTCTAATGACAGCAGTTCCACATATTTTAAGATAGAGAGTATTATTTTAAACAACACCTCTTACTATCAGAGTAATGAAAATTTTGAACTTCTATTGGAGAGCGGAGATCTTTCAGCCGAACTAACTTTGGATAAAGGTGTAAGTTCAATTGCCAATCTTAATCTCAAAAATACAAAATTTAACTTTAAAGATTCTCTAAACAATATAAAAACTATATCAAACGGTAGCATAAAAGTAGATTACGGAAAAGGTTTAAAGGGAGCTGTCTCTCTCAATATTTTAAACCCCTATCTATTGATAAATAATAATAACATAGAGATAGATAGTTTTAAACTTAACACTAATCTTGAATTCAATAATAATTTTACCGGAGGATTTGTTGAATATTTAGATCTGGATATAGATGATACAAATATAGATATAGAGGATTTCAAATATGAAGATACAGAAGTAAGCTCCAAAAAGATAGATCTAAAAATTAAAGAGATATCAAAGTTAATGAGATATGCTAAAGATTTAAATCTTCCGGCTTTTGAACTAAAAGATGATTCTCTCCATTTAGAAGTTAATGATCTTTTCTATTATATTAAAAAGAAGATATTTAGAGGAGAGTTAGAGCTTGATCTTGGATTTAACTATCTAAACTTTAAGGGTTCCAAATTTAATGATCTAAGCTTAAACTTTAAAGGAGAGACAAGTTTTAGCTCAATATTTACACTTGAGAATGGAGATTTAAGTTTAAAATGTGAAAAAATAGAGGATAGACATATACCAAAACCTATAGAACAGTTTAATCTTTTGGTAAGAGCACCAAAAATAGATCCTCTGAAAACCAAACCTATAAATATAGGTTTAACATTAAACTCTTTATATTCAGATAGCTTAAAGATTATCTCTAATCTATCTTTAAATAATCTTCTCTCCAATATCTCTCCTGAAAAAAAGGTTGATGGAAATATAGAAATAGAAGGTTTCAATATAGATTACAGAGATTCCACCTTTGCCCTTGAAACGGATCTTTTTGTCAGCCTAAATAAAAGTAGATCTGATATAGATCTATCTCTATCTCAAAATAATATTATCCTAGATTTTAAAAATATTAAAAAAGAGTTTAAAAACTTACTCATTAAGAGCGGGATTAAACTTTACAACCTTAATAATATTTTAGTAGAAAATTTGGATCTTAAGCTTGATAATAAACTCTCCTTAAACCTTGATTCTCTATTGTACAGGGATAAAAATATGAACCTAAAAGAGAGTTTAGTTAAATCAAAAATAACAGAAAGTGATATAGCTCCATTTTTACCTGATTCTCTCCTTAATTTTAAGACTATGGATATAGATTTATCTCTTTCGGGTAAAAGCAACTTAAAATCTGATAATGATCTGCTACTCAAACATAAAATTTATGTTGATTCCCTGTATTCAAAAGGAGCTTTTCTGGATAGTTTGAACCTTGAAGGTTCCATTTCACAAAATAGGAATTATACAAAATTGTTAGGAACTTACGGCTTTAGAGGTAGTGAATATGAGGGCTTTGATATTTCTCAATTTGAAAATTTTGATATAAACTATAAACTCTATAGTGATAATTTTAAAAATTTTTCACTCAATAATTTTAGTTTAAAAGATAAAAATGGAAAGTTTACTCTAGATGGTAGAGGTGGTTATAGTTTAGATTCAAAGAGGTTTAATTTAAATCTTGGCTTAGATTCAAAATTGGATACACTAAGTATTGTAAAAGGTCTAAGTTTTAAGGGAGAGGGAACAAAAGTAAAGATTGTTGCAAGTGGTAACACCTCACTTGTTGATTATACTCTAAATCTAAACAACAGCTATAGAAAGATTGAGTACAGAGATTCAACTTCTATAGTTTTACTGAAAAACTACTATCAAAACCTACCTGTCTCCGGTAAGATTGATCTTAAAAATTTGGAGATATATCAAAAAAGAGATGATAGAAGCGGATATATAAACCCTTTGGAATATTTCCAAGAGTTTCAAGAGTATAATGACTCTTTAAACTTTAAATCTTTGGAGTTTACTAAAGATAAAATCTACCAAAAGATTGAAAACTTTAAAGGTAGAGTTTCCGTAGATGGAAATAGATTTACCATTAGAAACTTTATAGGAAAATATCTAAATGGAGATATTACGGGATCTGTAAATATTTTAGGAAATAGAAAAATAAAGCAGTTTACTGATTCTATTCATACAAAGCTTTCTCTATATTTTATTGGAATAAACCCAAAGCTTATTAATGAAAAAAATATAAGTAATTATGAGAGAGGAGAAATAAGTTTAAGAACAGATCTTGATATAGTTGGAACAACTCCAAAGAATGGATCTTTTAACGGGAAATTAAACTTAACAGGTGTTGGAAGTAGTGAAACAGATACAATTCTTGGAACTCTTTCAAAATTAACAAATGATCAATCCGTGAACTCTTTAAGAAACATACTACAACTTTTCCCAGGTGTTAAAGTATCCCTTTTCTCCGTAGGTTTAGTAGATAATTTCATATATATATCTGTTAATCTTGACAAACCTTGGTATCTTTTCTATTTTCCGCTACCAAACGAGATAAACTTTAGTAGACAAAGTTTAAAGTTTTATTTTGATAGATTTCTAAAGTAGGAGAGCTATTATGTTTAGAATAGGAAATGGGTACGATGTTCATAAAGTTTGTGACAATAGAAAGCTTATTTTAGGTGGGGTTGAGATACCTTGGAATAGAGGTTTATTGGGACATAGTGATGCCGATGTTCTTCTGCATGCTATAATGGATGGTATGTTGGGGGCTCTATGTTTAGGAGATATAGGTAAACATTTTCCCGATACAGATGAGAAGTATAGAGGTATATCATCTATAAAGCTACTTAAAGAAGTTAATTCTCTTGTTAAAGATAAGGGATACTCTATAGTTAATATAGATGCTGTTGTTATGGCAGAAAAACCCAAATTAAGACCCTTTATAGATCTTATTAGAGAAACTATATCTAAAGAGTTAAAAATAGATGTTGGTTGTGTGAGTGTTAAGGCTACCACAACAGAAAAACTTGGTTTTGTCGGAAGAGAGGAGGGTATTGCATCCTCCGCAGTTATTTTGTTAAAGAGGGAAAAGAATGGGTAAAAAGAGTTCTTATATAGAAATTGTACCGGAGAAACCTATATATGGAGGTAAGTGTCTAGGTGAATATGAGGGTAAAAAGGTAATTTTAGAGAGGGCTTTACCGGGTGAAAAGGTAGTAGCAAAGGTAAAGAAGAGAAGAAAAAACTATCTTGAATGTGTTGCTACTGAGATTATTGAAAAAAGTGATAAGAGAGTAGAACATGGTTGTAACTATTATCCATCTTGTGGAGGATGTAAGCTTTTAGATGTTGATTATAACTACCAGCTAGAGATAAAGTCTACAGTTGTGAAAGATTGTATTGAGAGGCTTGGTAAGGTTAAGGATTACACATATCACAATATTTTAGCTTCTCCTAAAAGTGATAGATATAGAAATAAGATGGAGTTTACTTTTTCAAACCATCAATACTATATAGGTGATAGAGAGTATGATGATAGTGATGATTTTTTCTTGGGATTTCATGCTCCAAAAGTTTATAGTAAGGTGATTGATATTGATACCTGCTTACTACATTCAAAAAGGGTTGATTCTCTATTCAGATCAATTAAGAGAATATGTAAAGAAAGTGGTCTTAAAGCCTACGATATAATGGAGCACACAGGTTTTTTTAGATACTTAGTATTTAGAGAGACAGTTTCAGGCGAGGTAATGATAAATCTTGTTACAAAAAGATATGAGAGAGAGATTGTTGAAGATATAGCAAAAAAAGTAATAGATGAGAACCCTTTTGTTGTATCCTTTGTAAATACAATAAACAGTGGTCTTTCATCAACAGCTTACGGAGAAGCTTCATACTTAATTTCAGGAAAAGAGAAGGTTATAGATTCTATTGGTAATTTAAAGTTTGAGATTAGTGTAAACTCATTTTTTCAAGTAAACCCTTTTCAAACAGGAAATCTTTACAACAAAGCGTTTGAACTGGGTAGGTTCTCAAAAAATGATACAATTATAGATCTCTATTGTGGAGTTGGAACAATCTCTTTATTTGCTGCAAGTTATGTAAAGGAGGTTATAGGGTTTGAACTTGTAGAGAACGCTGTAAAAGATGCTTTAAGAAATATGAAGCTAAATAATTTGACAAATTGCGATTTTTTTAGTGGCGATTTAATGAAAGTTGTAGGTGAAAGATCTATTTTTACCGAGAGAAAGTATGATGCAATAATTACAGACCCACCTAGAGATGGAATGCACCCTAAAGTTGTTAAATCAATAGTAGAGTCTAAGATAAAAAAGATAGTTTATATATCTTGTAATCCATCTACATTTGCAAGAGATGTTGAACTTTTGGAGATTGGAGGGTATAAATTAAAAGAAGCTATTGCTGTTGATATGTTTCCTAATACATATCATGTAGAGACTATTGGAGTTCTTGAATTGGTATCTAAAAAAGAGGAACAGATAAATAGGAGCTGCTAAAAAAATGATAACGAAGTAATAGGAAGTTTACAGGCAGTCTGAAAAATTTTACATTTCTAAGAGTAAATTTTATAATTGAATTCAGGTTAGAGTTAAGTTTAAGGTAAAATAAAAAAGCCCCAAATTTTGGGGCTTTTTTATTAAAAAATTTATCTCTATAGAGACATTTTAAGAGCTACACCAAACTTCATTTGCATATCTTTATCATCTGAATATCTGGTTAAAGCCTCTCCAGGAAGAAGCATAGCAAAGTAAGGAACCATAGTTAACTTATCATAAGCTCTAATCTTAGCTTTTACATCAAGCTCTGTTCCAAGGTATGTAGTGTTATCTTTAACAGTAGTACCATCGGTATCGTAATAGTCAACATCCTCTACAGTCATACCTATACCTGCACCTAGAGTAAGATCTACATTTTTGTTAAACTTATAGTCTAGAAAGAAAGCAGGAAGGATTAGACCATTACCGTCATAAGTAAAAGGACTTACAGTATAGATTCCATTTCCACCCGGAGTTAAAATCTCAAGATCAATACCAGCTGGGAAACCTTTTCCGTTGTCATCCATGAAATATTCTTTTCTTTCTGAATCACTTGAGTTGAACATAAAGTTGAACCTAAGATCAAGATTCTCATTAGCATAGTAGTGTGTATTTAATGAGAAAGCCATTCCAGTATCAGTATCATCATCACCATATTCAGGAGCATCATTATCTCCTAATTTTTCATTTTCGTATGCAGCTGAATAAATTGAAAACTGAGCTTTTGCACTAAATTTTCCAAAAGTTCCGTCAAAGAACGGAGATATCCAAAGTCTTACAGCTTTAGTTGTGTAGTTAGTTCCCGGATCAATAATATAGTTACCCGTATTAGGATCCATTATTTTTTCTGTTTGATCGGAAGAGCTTAAAGAAATTATAGTATTTAGACCAGCTTTAACATTCTTGTTGAAGGCGTAACAAGCGTCAACAACAAACATATTCTCACCAAAACTCCATGTCTCATCATTATAGTTTGTTTCACTCTTATTATCACTAGGAACAAACCAACCAAGACCCATTCTAAACGCATTTCTATTATACTTAAAATAAGCACCCGCAACATCAGTATCAAAAACTAGAGAGTGAGGATCTGCGTAAGGTTGCAAACCAAGTCTGAATCCAAAATTCTTATTAGGATTAATATCCAAGAAAAGATTCTTTGTTTCAAAGTTTATGCCATCAGTATCAACAGCACCACCCTTATCTTTTACACCATACTGAATATCTCCAATTTCACCAACATAGTTAAGTGAGAGCATCTTATTAGCTTTGTACTGGAAATTTGGTCTAAATCTTACATCAGCACTTCTGTTAAAAACTTGCTTGTCTGAGTTGAATCCTGTATCAACTGTACCCATTTCATTTCTAAATCTAACTTTCATTCCTGCACTAAAGTCTGCAAAAGCCATAGAAGCCATAACAAGTGTCAAAGCAATAGCAACTATTTTTTTCATAATTCCTCCAATTAGGTTTTAATTCCTCAAATAAGGTTTACGACTCCATTTTCAAAAATGTTATTTTAAATAATGAGCTTTACATAAACCGAAAGATAATATAGTATCATTACTTTTTTTTTGTCAAGTATTTTTTATTATAGAAGATTTGGCTTAAATTAGCAAAATAGATTTTAAAATGGGAAAAAGGATGGATTAAATATCTAAAGGAATTGTATTGTATAGATTATTAGGAAATATAAATTTATAGATATGTTGTTAATTGTTTTTTAGGTGTAACTTATTAAATAAATGTTGTATGTGGTTTTATTGTTAGTGGTGCTTGAAGGTTGCTTTTGATTCTGTGTAAATGTTTATATCTTCAATATTTAGTTTATTAAAGTCAAAAATAATAAATTTTCTATCTCTTTATAGTAAAAGTTGTTTTTTAGAATAATATTACAATTTTATTTAAAGATCTTTATAATGATGGTTACTAAACTGTAAGCTATTCTCTCTAATATAACTATCTAATAATAATGTTTTAGTATCTTTCTCGTTACAACTGTAGTACTGGAAATGGATCTGCATGGTTAATAAATAGGGATAAACTGAGTACTATTTTTTCTTGCTTTTTTAATTTACTTCACTACTTTTATGCTGTGGTTTAAAGATTGATATCTTTAAAGAGACTATAAAGAATAGTTAATTCAAATAAAAAATCAAAAGGGAGATCCTTATGTTAAAGAAATTTTTATGGATACTTTTGTCCATAGTTGTGATGGGTGGAGTGTTAACTTCATGTAATGATGATAGTAGTAGTACTGAGCCTTCAAATGAAGCTCCGATAGTTTCTATTGATTCACCAACAGATGGAAGTTCATTTGCTATTGGAGAAACTGTTTCAATAGAAATAACTGCCACAGATAATGATGGTACGGTAGAAAATGTTGATCTTTATGTAAATGAAACAATGGTAACTTCTCTTACAAGTTCACCTTTTAACTATGATTGGAATACAGCTGATTTTGAAGAAGGAACATACTCTTTAAAAGTTGTTGCTAAAGATAACGGAGATTTAACTACTGAGAGTAATGAGGTTGCTGTTACTTTAACTCCTTCAAATGAAGCTCCGGTAGTTTCTATTGATTCACCAACAGATGGAAGTTCATTTGCTATTGGAGAAACTGTTTCAATAGGAATAACTGCTACAGATAATGATGGTACGGTAGATCAAGTTGATCTTTATGTAAATGAAACAATGGTAACTTCTCTTACAAGTTCACCTTTTAATTATGATTGGAATACAGCTGATTTTGAAGAAGGAAGTTACTCTTTAAAAGCTATTGCTACAGATAATGATGGAGAATCTACTGAAAGCAGTATGGTTAATATTACTTTAATTGTTCCAAATGAAGCTCCGGTAGTTTTTATTGATTCTCCTGCTAATGGTACTACTTTTGCCGTTGGAAGTATGGTTTCTTTTGAGATAAATGCTACAGACAATGATGGTATGGTAGAAAAAGTTGATCTTTACCTTAATGATGAGATGGTAACTTCTTTTACAAATTTACCTTTTAATTATAATTGGGATACAGCTAACGCAGAAGAGGGTGAGTATATTTTTAAAGCTATTGCTACAGATGATGATGGAGAATCTACTGAAAGTAGTGAAGTTTCTATAAATCTAATTGTTGTTGATGATAAAATGGCTTTTGTACAGGGTGGTACATTTTTAATGGGTGATCACTTTAATGAAGGTGAAGCTCATGAACTACCGGTACATGAGGTGAGCGTTAACTCTTTCCTCATGTCAAAATATGAAGTTACTCAACAAAGTTATACTGAATTGATTGGATATAATCCTGCTAATGGATGGGGTGTTGGAGATAACCGTCCTGTTTACTATGTAACTTGGTTTGATGCACTTAACTATTGTAATAAACTTAGTGAAGTGGAAGGTCTTGAAAAGGTATATACAATAAGCGGAACAACTGTTACTGTTGATTTTACTAAAAATGGTTACCGTCTTCCTACAGAAGCTGAGTGGGAATATGCAGCAAGAGGTGGAATTTATAATGGTGATGATTATAGATACGCCGGTTGCCATGAAATTGATGATCTTTCTGATTATTGTTGGTATAATGGAAATACAAGTGGAGGTTGTAGTGAAGTTGGAACAAAGTTACCAAACCAATTAGGTATTTATGATATGAGTGGAAATGTTTGGGAATGGTGTTGGGATAGATATGATCCAAACTACTATTCAAACTCTCCTAGTGATAATCCAACTGGTCCTGAAACAGGAAATTTTTGTGTACTTAGAAGTGGAAGCTGGCTTAGTTTCCCAAAATTTCAGACTGTTGCTTATAGAAACTGGATATCTCCTAATGAAGTTTTAAGCCATACAGGATTCCGTGTAGCTCGTACAGTAAAGTAAAAATTTTACTGAGGTTGTTTAAAAAAGGGTAGAGAAAATCTACCCTTTTTTATTTATGATATAATGAAAAAATCATAAATAGAGGGGTTGTGGCAAAATAGGCAATATCTGGAAAGTTGTGTCTTTTTACATAGATCCTTGTTACTCTAATGCTCAAATTATAGGAAATATTTTAACCTTAGTTTGATATAAAAACAATAGGCTATCTTATATAATAATTAAAGCTAGAAATTTAACTTATATCCGTATCCTGAGGTTCTCGAAGGATATAACTATATGATTATAGTTTTTCGTTCCCTTCGAGAGCCTCAGGGAACTCTCTTTTCTATGAATATTTATACGTATTACATTAAACATTAGTTAAATGCTTATGTCGAACTCAGGTTGGCTTAGTTTTACCTTAACTTAGAACTCTTGTAATCTTTAATAGACCATAAAAAAAGCCCCCAAAATTTGGAGGCTTTTTGTTTCCTATTTACAAGATAGACTACTTAACTAAAAGCATCTTTTTAGTCATAACTTTATTGTTAGCAATTAACTTGTAGTAGTAGAGACCACTACTGATAGCTTTAGCATCAAAGTTAACAGTATGAATACCTGTTCTTAAATGATTGTTAACCAATTGCTCTACCATTTGACCTCGAGCGTTATAGATTAGAAGCTTAACATCTGAATCGTTAGCCAAATCAAACCTTATAGTAGTTGTTGGGTTAAAAGGATTTGGATAGTTTTGGTAAAGGGAGGTTACAGCCGGAATAATCTCATCTATACCTACCGGATTTTGACTTCTATCAAGAAGTTTAACATCATCAACATACCAATTGTTTATTTGGAAAGAGTTACCACTAAATAGGAATGCAAATCTGAATGTATTAGATCCTAGTTCAGGGCAGTTTATAGGGTTTAATATTACTGAATCCAAGGTTGCAGGAGTGTTTTCAGCAGGGAAAGATTTAAGTTCTGTCCAGTTTTCTCCATCACTGCTTGATACAAGTTTTAGCTCATATCCTTGGCCATAATGATCAACAGAATGTCTGTACTCAAGTTTCATTTCAGAGAAACCTGCTGTATTTATTACAGGAGAGATTAGGTACTGATCACCTGTTGTAGAAGGGCTCCATGTGAATTTTGCTTCCGGTGGAGTACCTCCACTGTAGTTACCATTACCTGCTACCCAGTTTTGACCACCTTCAATACTCCAGCCCTCACCAGGAAATAAATCAAAGTTGTTTTCAATAATTATAGGATTGTTAACCAATTGATTAAATTGATACTCACTTGAGAAATCCTTATCAGCTTCTAAGGTAAGATCAAACTCTATAGTAGTATTCAAAGGTATGTTATTATCATAAGATACATTGAATGCTACATCTATACTTTCTCCAAAAGGTAAATCTTCTATATTAATAGAAGGGTTCTCAATTGTATAATATTCTGAGTTGCTTTCAGAGGTTAAAAGAAGTTCAAGGTTAGTTAGATTACTATGTCCATTATTTTCAATAGTTACACTATATTCAACCTGATCTCCACTTCCCGGGAATCCAATATTTGAAGTATGAGAAAACTCTGCTAAAGGAGCATTTATAGTTACAGAGAAATAGCTCTCTTTATTTTCATCTGTTTGATCATCAACCTCTAATTTAAAAGGTACTTCTGTTTGGTCAGGAATATTATTTACAAATGATAGATCAAAAGAAGGTGAAAGAGTTGCAACTCCCATATTAGGATCTATTGTTACCACTGATGCACTGTTTTGAGTTATTTCATTAACATATTCAGATTCTGATGATAAGATAGCTGTTACATTTGTAGCTACTTCATTACCAACATTTTTAAGCTCTGCTTCAATAGAAACTGTATCACCGTTCTCAATGATTCCATTACCGTCAGCATCCGTAATATTTGATTGATTGTAAACAGGATATGGACCTTCAGGAGGTATGATAGTAAAACTTTCCTCATATCTTATATAGTTTTGCTTAGTTACTACCATCGTTACCTCTTTACCCGGAAGTTGAGGGTCAATACTTATTTCAGTAGGAGAACCTGTAGCTGTTCCGGTACCAATAATATTTCCATCTACTGTAAGGGCAACAATAGCTCCTGCATCAGCAGAAACAGCATAGGAGGTAACTCCGCTTAGAAGAGCTCCATTGTGAGATACTGTTAACTCTTGAGGCATTTCAGAATAAACATTCATATAAGCATCACCATGTTGATGGAAAAGATCATATGTAATCTCTTTACTTTCAGGATTGTAAGGCCAACTTGAAGCGGACAAGAAATATTTTCCTGCAACACTTCCAAAACTTGGAAGGATCATATCATTATCACTTGGCTCTGAACCCATTTCCGGAAGGAACTCAGGCCACATTGAATCGTAAAGCCCCCAAACAAATGTATCATTAACAAATGAGTAGGAAACATCTGTTGCTGCTAATATTCCTAAAGCACCATTTGCTTTTCTATGTATAGCTTCTGCAAAAGTTTCTGTTGGAATATTAAATTTACCTGTAAGACAGTTAATGGAGAATATATATGGTAAGTTTTCTGTGTTCAAACCATCTAAATTTGATATACCATAACTAGGTTCTCCCCATCCTACCTCTTCACCATGATCTCTGTGTTGAAGCATAAAAGCACCATCACCGTTAAGAGCATTGTTTACATCAATTGCACTTCCACCTGTCCAGCCACTTAGCTCTCCGGGAGTTGCAGGTATATAACCTAAGTTATTAGGACCAAATACATCAACAACTATATCTGTGTTTGGAGCAGTTGACCAAGGATCTATATTTGGGTTGCCATCATAGACAGCATTGATTCTTACAGTCTCTTTACCCAAATTATTTGCCCAAAATCCTCCAACAACTTCTGAACATATTTGGAACCATCTCTCAGTTTGCCATCCAAGTGCAGTAATTGGTTTATTATAAAAATTCTCATTTTGAGGAGGGTTGGTTTCATAATTGATAAATTTATTAACCATAATTTCAAGCTCATATGCATCTCTTGCAGTTATACGAGCAAAGTTGATATCAGGAAGGTGATCACCATCTATATCAGCATAAAGGTTATCAGATATACACTCTCCGGAATATGGGTGAGGTCTTGTTGGAGAAGTAATTGTATTTCCACTATTACCATAATCGCCAAGAAGTAAAACAGATGCTACAGGAATATCCCAATTATAAGCTTCGTTAACAAAGTTATCTATGGCGTTTATTGTATTTCCTCCAATTTCGTCAGTAGTGAATATTCCGGTTCTAATACCCTGTTTTGTTCTAAACTCTTTAATAACATTAGCCCAATTTATAAAATCAGGATCGTTAGGAGTAATAATTACATAGTTAAAATCTTCATTCTCTTTTGTTGATCTAACATTATAGTCAACTTCAGGAAAAAGCTCAGAGTTGTAAAAGGCGTTCTTTAAAACAGTGTCAAAATATCTGTCTCTGTACTTATTCTCTCCAAAATTACCGTTTCCACCTTCATAACTAACCTCAAATTCAATATTTGAGTAAACTTTTAACACTCTTGTAACAGGATTGTACTGGAAAGGTGATACAGAAAGATTAACGTAATCAATACCTCTTAGAGTTTTTGTATCACTTACCATAACCGGAGATATAGGATAGAACTCATCTCTAGAGTATATCTCATTATTTTTTTTGTACCTTAAAGGAGATTTGTCATTCTCAAGAATCATTTCAGAAGCAGGAGCTATATCTATATTTTTAAAGGTTTTGATATTAAAATCTTTAATTTTAACAACAGCTTTTGCCCCTGTAGGTACCATTAACATTTTGCTCTCAACAGCTAAATCCGGAGCACCTGCCTGATTAGGTAGGAAAACATTTTTTAAACTAACTCTTTTACCACTAATTGTATTGGAGTTAATTTCATTTAGTTCAAAACTTGGAACTGAGTACTTTAGTACTGTTTTAGATCTGTTAGTTTCAAGTTTAGAAAATCCTGCTTTGGTGCTATTTGACACATTTATAGTCTCACCAAAGGATAAAGCACTCATAAGTAAAAGTGCTAATACGGAATACACTAACCTGCTAAGGTATGATTTTTTCCACATAAACTGATTTCCTTCTTTAAATTATTTGATTAAAGTATCCTATTTAATATAAAAATATAATACCAATTGTGAAAATAATATTATAAATATAAAAAAACACCAAAATTACCCTTTTTATGATTGTAAGAAGGGTAGTTTTAACTCTTTTTATTTATATTTTATACCTATTGGATGACAACTTTATTTTAAGTTAGCATGTCTATAGTTTAAAATAAAAATGTTATTACGGAGGATTTTATGAAGTTCATTTTTTGTTTACTTATTATTGTTGGTGTCTCATTTGGAAGTAATGGTAATGTAGTGGTCGATTTTGATGGGAGTGATCTTATTATTGAGCATGAGGATTATGATGATGAGGTGAGGATAGATTCAGACTATAATATTTATATCAACGATGAAAAAATTGAGATAAATAAAAAGTGTGAGTTGTTGAGTAAAAGATGTTATGATAGAGTCTTCAAAATAAGGGAAGAAGCGGAAGATATTAAAAGTGACGGAATAGATTTAGGCGTTCAGGGAAGTTCTCTCGGTGTTTCTGCTGTATTTGGTGTATTTAAAATGATTCTTCCGGGTTATGATTCCGATGATTTTGAAAGAGATGTTGAAGAGAAAGCAAAAAAGATAGAAAAAAGGGCAGAGATAATAGAGAAGAGAGCTAATAAACTTGAAAAAGAGATGAAAAAGTTTTCTAAAGATTTTGAAGAACTTTCTGAGAATAGTGAAGATCTTAAAAGTTTAATTTGGCTTAAATAGAGTCTTATGTAAAATATTAGTAAATATCATGGAGTTAGTTATGTTTCTAGATAAAAATTTTAGATTTATCGTAGTGTCTATTTTCTTTTTACTAATTGTTTTATTTCCGGTAAGTCTGAAAGGAAAGAATATGAAAAAGATCTGCGATTATTATGGAGTGTGGGCAAATGAAGATTGTGAAATAGTTCAAACAAAAAAGTACACTCTTTTCTTTATAAGAAATAAAGATAAAATAGAAACTTTTTTACGTCGTAATAAAGTGGATTCAGATAATATTTATAGTGAGTTTGTTTTAGGATATATTTTTGATGTAAAAGAGAGATCATTTAAAAAAATGGATAGTTTAGAAGAGGGGGAAGTTTTATTTGAGTCAATTTTTAGTTTAGATGATAATAAATTAAAAATGAGTTATGACTTCCATGAAGAGAGTTTAAATCTTGTAGAAAAGATAGATATATCTTCTCCTTATAATATGATCTCTGCACAGAGAGGTAAAATAGAGGAGTGTTTACAAACTTGGCAACTAGGAACAATAGAACATAAGATTAATCTAAATGATTTTTGGATAGAGATAGGTACAAATAAGCACTCCTATATATTTGTATCTAATGAGGAGCAACTATATTGTAGGGCTGCACGCATTAGGAGTAATGAAAAGGGGTCTGTTTTTGCTCAAAATATTAGACTGATGTTTAGTTCCTATAACAATGAAACAACGGTTTTTATGGAAAATGATAATTATAAAATTACTAGTTCGGATATAAATATTGATAATTCTCTATTTAAACCTAATCAATGTTCATTTGAGAAAGATGGTATTTACTGGTCTCTTTTATCATTCGAACCTGATACGATAAAACTTAATGGCTGTGGGTCTGTTTACAGTTTTTCAAGACCTCTTATAGATAGCAAAGAAAGGGTTGAATGGTTTAAATATAAGAAATATTAGAGTAAAATCAGGTACTAATTAACTTGAATAAAATATATAAAAGAATCAATGATTCGGAGTAAGTTTGTACTAAGAGGGAGTAATCTTTACTTTATCAGAACTACCTTTTTAGAGTAATACTCATCTCCCTTTCCGTAAAGAGATATATAGTATATTCCCGAACTATTATTTTTGAAATCTATAGTAGATCTAGCTTTTAAATTAGTAATTGATTTTATAAGCTCCCCACTACTATTTCTAATCTCTAATCTGTAGTTGTCTGTTTTGGGAGAATCAAAAGATATAGATAAAGTACTATTAAACGGATTGGGGTATAAACTTATTTTACTCTTCTCTATTTGATTTTCATTTAGATCTGTATTTCCCATAACAGTGTATATAGCGTTCAACATATCTTCAACAATATCTTGATCTATTCCGGGATTAAATATTGTTTCAATCTCTTTTTTATACAATGTATAGTAAATTGTTAATGCTGCTAAATATGATCCTTCAAGAGATGGGTGGCTATTATCTTCAATCCATAACGGATAGTTTTCATGTTGTTTTAAAAATTCTCTAAAAACCTCTCCTACAGGAGCTAGATTACCATCTATTATTAAATTAACTTTACTGTAAGAGGATGTAAGGGAATCTTGGTAGTGGAAGAAATCTATGAAATCAACACTGGAGTATCCGTTGTAATATTGAACTCCTCCATATCTTCTTCCCCAAGTAAGGAAAAGGGTTGTTTCACTATTATTCAGTTTAATAATAGAATCTAAAGATTGTGCTGATTTAGCAAAAAGAGTTTCTTTCAATACTTCTATTACTGGAAGCTGACTCTGCTCTTGTAGTATTACACTATCCCATTTGTTTATCTTATTCAACAGATTCAGAGAAGTTTGATTATTCAAGTGACCGTTTAAGGTATATCCACCGGGAGTGTTTGACTCATACTCAAAACTGTCTCCATTTTTAATGGCTATGGAATCTACAAGTGATGGTAAATCATTAAAATATGTGTAACTATTTCCTAGAAACAGAACCTGCTTGTGATTAGCTAATAGAAAGTTTAAGGAGATTAGTATGGTTAAAATTAGCGTGCTTTTCATATATTTAGATCCATAAGATGCTATATTCTGACTCTATTTCTTGTCGTTAAGTAGAGGATTTTATTTTCTAATTTCCGTAAACCTTTTTACGGAGAAGGTCAAGCTCCCTCTTATCTCTCTTATGATCTTCAAAATTATTGTTGAAATAGTGGGTTCCATCACCTTTTGCAACCATATATAAAAAATCTACTTTCATTGGTTTTAATGCTGCCTCAATCATTATAATGGAAGGGTTATTTATAGGTGTGGGAGGAAGCCCTTTGTACTTGTATGTATTGTACTTGCTGTCAATTTCCAGATCTTTGAACAATAATCTCTTAGGTTTCTCAAAAAGATATTGAATGGTAGGATCAGCTTGAAGTAACATATTCTTTTTCAATCTATTATTATAAACAGCACTAACTTTAAATCTTTCAGGTAGGTATTGAACCTCTCCTTGAATTATTGATGCTAAAGTTACAATTTCATATATGGAAAGATTTGAGTTCTTAATCTCTCTGTCAAATCTCTTTATAAGTTTTAAAGATCTTTTTACCAAATGGTCTATTATATTTTTTTCATTATACTCTACAGGAAAATTGTAAGTATCGGGATACAAAAAACCTTCATAACCTTTTATTTCAGGAAACTTATCTTTAAACTCTTTACTGTTAAGATATTTTTTGAACTTTTCAACACTAATCTTTGATTTTTCGGATAACTCTTTAATAACTTTATCACTTTTTAAGCCTTCTCTAATCACAACCTTATATGTTTCAGATTCTCCGGTAGAAAACTTTTTCAGTAGAGAACTATAGCTATAACTCTCATCCTTTTTTAAGATGTATTTACCATACTTAACATCTTTGAAACCACCATAGATTTTATTCCAAATTTTCAATTCAAACTTTGAACCAGAAAACCCTTTGTCTTCAATTTTTTTTACAAGATTAGATATAGATTCACCCTTGGGTATTGTTATTGATCTTTCCTCTGTAACTGTGTATACAACTCTGTTTAGATATATATGAGCTGAAACTATTGTTACTATAAAAAATATTACCGTTACAATAAGTAGTTTTTTCAACAAGACTCCGTAAGAAGATTTAATTTTCATTTAAAACAATATCGTCATACATCTTTTCAATTTCATATTTGTGAGATTTTTCCTCATTTGCCAAGATCTCAAAGAGTTGTTTTAGCTTATCGTTATCTTTGAAAATTTCACTAAACTTTTTGTACATCTCATAAGATTTCTGTTCTCTTTTTGCCGCTAAAACTAGTATATCTTCATAATCAAGATCTCCATTTCTGTCCGGCTCAACTAAATAATCTGTAGCCTTGATATTTGGTATATTATCATCTTCATTAAAGGATTCTACATTATCAAGATCTAACTCTTGGAGCTTTTTTTTGTGATCATATTCCGTATTTCTAAGCTCTTCAAAAAGTTTTCTATTTCCACTATTGCTGCTTCTCTCAAGTAGAGAGTTATAAATATCAGCAGCATTTTGTTCTTGTTCTATCGCAAAATTTACTGCTGTTTTTAAATCCTTTATTTTCATTTTTTCCTCCTTAAACTCTTTTAATTTCTAACTTTTTTTTATCTCTTTTTCTGTTAAAATCTTTCTGGCTAAAACCCAAAGGACTCCCAATAGGATCATAAAAAAGCAGAGTACCTGTCCCATACTAAAGGATAAAAATACAAATCCCAAGTGGCTATCAGGCTCTCTAAAGTACTCAATTATAAATCTAAAAACACCGTACCCTATAAGATATAAACCTAAAAACCCCCCTTTTGGTATAAATTTCCAATTTCTTATACTCCATAAAATTAAAAAGAGAACAAAACCTTCAAAAAAACCTTCATATAATTGAGATGGATGTCTTAAAATATCAACTCCGCCTGCGGGGAAATACATTCCAATAGATGAATCTGTTACTCTTCCAAAAAGCTCTCCGTTTATAAAATTTCCTAATCTTCCAAAGGTATAACCTAGAGGAACTACAACAATTGTAAAATCTGCCATATTCCAAAAATCAATCTTTCTCTTTCTACAGAAAATATAAGCTCCTATTATGGCTCCTATGGTAGCACCATGGTATGACATTCCGGAGATTCCCGTAAGTTGAAATCCATTCTCAAAGCGGAAAGGCAGAAAGATTTCCAGAGGATGTTTTATAAAGTATCCTAGATTGTAAAATAAAACATAGCCTAATCTTCCACCTAATAAAACAGAAACTATTTCAGCAAAAATAAAATCTTCAATAAGTTTTCTATCGTATGATAAATTATCTTTTTTTGAACGGTATATCATCATTAAATATGTTGTTCCAAAAGCTAATATATACATTAAACCGTAGTATCTTACCGGAAAATTTCCAATCTCAAAAATAGTAGGATCCATTTTACTTGGTAAATTTTGCCAAAAATCAGTAAAGCTCATTTTTATTCCTCAAAATAGTATCTTAAAAATTGATCTTCCAAAAAACAATCTGAAAGGATCTTAAATTAAGTTCTTAATAAACTTTGCAACAATCTACTAATATTCATCAATATCTACAACCAATAATTACAAATTGGATAAAATATTGTTCTTTACCACTATTTTATAGTTGTACGATTGATAATTTTTATTTTTTTCCCTATATTTTCTATATAAATATTGGGTGGTTGAATAATAAGATGAGTATAGAAAAAAATAGTAAAAAATATGATGATAATGCCATTCAAACCCTATCATCTCTTGAACATATTAGACTTAGAACCGGTATGTACATTGGAAAACAGGGTGATGGATCAAACTATGATGACGGAATATATATACTTTTAAAAGAGGTTGTAGACAACTCCGTTGATGAATTTATGGAAGGTAACGGAAAAAAGATTGAGATTACTCTTGATGGAAACAGTTTAAGCTGTAGAGATTACGGTAGAGGAATACCTTTAAACTCTCTGGTTAAGTGTGTTTCAAATATTAATACCGGCGGTAAGTTCAATAACGAAATTTTTCAATACAGTGCAGGTTTGAACGGTGTTGGTCTTAAAGCTGTTAATGCTCTTTCTATCTCCTTTATAGCCAAATCTTACAGAGAAGGTAAGTATAAAGAGGTTGAGTATAAGGAGGGTAAAATAGTTAATGAAGTTGATGGAGATACCACTGAAAAGAATGGTACCTATATACAGTTTCTGCCCGATGATAAAATTTTTAAGAACTATAAATATAATATTGGATATATAAAAAAGAGACTATGGTACTATGCTTATCTAAATAAAAATCTTAAAATAGTGATAAATGGCGAGACCATAAGTTCTAAAAATGGTCTTTTGGATCTATTAAATGAGGAGGTGGATAATCCCCTCTATGAACCAATATATTACACTTCTCAAAAGCTTGAATTTGTTTTTACACATGTTCCTGTTTATGGAGAAAATCACTACTCCTTTGTAAATGGACAATATACTTCAGACGGTGGAACTCATCTTTCGGCATTTAGAGAAGCTATATTGAAAGCTGTTAATGAGTTTTTTAAAAAGCAGTATGATGGCAAAGATGTGAGAGATGGAATTGCCGGAGCTGTTGCAATAAAAATTTTAGATCCTATTTTTGAGTCTCAAACAAAAAACAAACTGGGCAATAGTGATATAAAAAGTTGGATTATAAATGAATCTAAAAAGTTTCTTGTAGATTTCTTCTATAAAAATCCTGAAATTGCCGAAAAAATTGAAGAAAAGATTCAGCTCAATGAGAAGATTAGAAAAGAGCTTAAATCTGTTCAAAAAGAAGCTAGAGAGTTAGCTAAAAAAACCTCTATCAGAATTCCTAAACTTAGGGATTGTAAACATCATTTAAACGATGTTGTCTCTCCAAGAAAAAGAGCTAAGTGGAGAGGAGAAGAGTCTATGATTTTTCTTACTGAGGGAGATTCTGCTGCAGGATCTATGGTTAATTGTAGAGATTCTGAAACCCAAGCAATTTTTGCTCTCAGAGGAAAGCCTTTAAATGTTTTAGGTCTTAAAAGAGATCAACTGTATAAAAATGAGGAGTTCTTTAATATTATCAAAGCTCTCAATATTGAAGATGGTATTGAAAATCTTAGATATTCAAAGGTGGTAATAGCAACAGATAGTGACCCTGATGGTTTACATATAAGAAATCTTTTGATGACATTCTTTTTACACTATTATGAAAAGCTTGTTTTAAATGGTTCCGTTTATATACTTGAAACACCCCTTTTTAGGGTTAGAAATAGTAAAAAAACTATATATTGTTATGATGAGAATGAGAAGGATGTAGCTATTAAGGAGCTTAAGGGTAAACCTGAGATTACTAGATTTAAGGGTCTTGGCGAGATCTCTCCAAATGAGTTTAAACAGTTCATTAATGAAGATATTCGTCTAGTTCAGGTAAATATAGATAAAAGAAAAGAGATACTTTCAACTCTAGAGTTCTATATGGGTAAAAATACTCCGGATAGAAAAAACTACATAATGGAAAATCTTGATAGGGCAGAGGTTGAGTAGTAAACACTGTTTACCGAGCTTGCATTACCATGCAACTACAAACAGATAGTATTTACCCAAAATTCTTACTCTTTTCTTGTGTTGTTGGAAATATTTTTTATAGAAGGATATATCCTTGTTTATAAGGGAAAGATCATGCTCTCCAAAATTTTTAACTTTTGCACCGTATTTAACCCTTCTCTCTACATATCTACAATTTGGGAATCCTAAAATAATTACAGACTCCTTTTCCAGATGGTTTTGAAATACAGATCTCATAACTTTTTTACCATCAAATCCTGAAGATTGAAGTGTTCCTATAGATAGTAATAAATTGAATTTATGGTTTAAGTTTAAACTTTCAATTTTATTGAGATCAAAGTTTATAAATTCGCAATCTCTATGGATTTTTTTAGCATACTCTAAAGCAGATTTGGAATGGTCTAATCCAACCATTAGTTCAATATTAAGATTAAGATCTTTCAAAAGGGTAAACTCATCACCCTTGTTTATTCCAAGATCTAAAACTTTCAATTTTTCAGGAAATTTTATCTCTTTAACTATTGTTTTAAATGAATGGTAAAAATATGGTTCATAAATTTTTGATATATTAAATAATGGTGAGTTTATACCGTATTTTTCAGATGTTTTTTCATACCTTTCATCTATGCTGTTTAATTTCTGATATCTAATAAGGTAACTGCTATCTTTTTTCTCTATATCTCTTATCTCTAAATTAAAAATTTCCCCTATATCCGTAAGATTTTTAAAGCTGATAATATTTTTTTCTATCACATAAAAATCTACTTCAATAGTAAAATTAGATACCTCTTTCTTTATAAGCTCATACAATTGTTTTAAGCTGTTTATTTTACTCATATTTTATCACACTCCTCAATAGATAACATAAGAAAAATATAAGATATTTTTATAAGTTTTACTATTACATATAACTCTCCTCTGTTTTTATCTCTGATTAAGACTGGATAGTATAGAAACTTTATTAGGAAAAAATATATTTACAAATTGATCTAAATTTCATATTTTTACTTAGTAATAGTTTAAAAGAATATCTTTTTACTATATTTTGTCAATTATAAACTTTTGGGATAGATTATGAAAGTTATATTGATTTACATTTTGATGTTATCAGCACTTTCAATATACAGCAAACCTATAGTTGTTTTTGTTCACGGCATGGGTGGCAGAGGTAATTTTAGTTTCTGCGAGGGTTTTGATGATCTTAACAAAGAGTTTAATGCGGAGTTTGATACTATATATTATAAATGGAATACCAATAATATACCTCTTGAAGTAATGAATGGATCTATTGATAAGTACAAAAAATCTATTCTTTTGGTGGAATCCAAGGAGTATTTAAGATTTCAAAAACTTATATTTGATCTTCAAGATAGGGGAGATGAGTATTATATAGTTGGTTTTAGTATGGGAGCTTACCTTGTATATAGATCATTGAGTGAGAACAGATCTAAGGTTTTAAGTGGATTGAAGGGTGTATATTTTATGGGTGCTGCTTATGAAAGGATCTATAATAATATTGATAGAACAACTATACCCAATGTTGAGAGAATTATAAACTATTATTCAAGAAACTATGATATAGCCTTAAAAATGTTTTATGAAGTTTCCGGAATTGAAGCAGGAGGTAGAGTAGGATTTGATGATTATAGTTTATATAAAAACTACAGAACTATAGTTTCACACAGACTTTTCATAGATTACTCAACAATGATGGAACCTCTTTTAGGACTATTAATGTTGAAAGAATCTAAAATCAAAAAAATAGGTGTAGATAAATATTTAAATAAATTTGTAAGTAAGGGTTTAGATAATTGGAGCGATATTTATAGTTTTAAGTATAAAATATATTCAAACTTTTATGAAGTTATGATTCAAAAGATAAAAATTGGAAATATGATAACAAAAAAGTATCGTGCTGTTATTGTTACAGATTACGGGAAGGATAATATTAAAATTGCTGAAAGTGACAGCATATTTGAATTGTTGGGTATGTTTGTTGATTCTCCACTTTATGTTGTAGATGGAAATAATGAAATTGTTAGTAAATCTAAAGAATATATAAAGCTTTCATATTTAGAAAAACTGTCGGTAGTATTTTCAAGTTTAAAGGTGAAAAAAAGAAAATCTAATGGTGAGACTTGGGATTTTTATTCAAAAGATCCAGATCTCTTTATTGAGATTACAGTTGACGGAGAATCTTTTAAAACCGAAGTTGTAGATGATAAAACTGATATTGATATTTTTAAAAGAATCAATTTTGAGGGTAATAAAAGCTCAAGAATAGTTATAAAAGTTTTTGATAAAGATTTTTCAAGTAATGATGAAATAGGGGTTTATTCAACTACTGTTGAAGATTTAAAGCTTAAAAAGCATTTAAGTTTTGGATATGTTCTTAATCTAGATGTTGATATTGAATAACTTCCTATACAATCTTGTTAAACTAATTTTATATCATTAGATAGTTTTATATTCTTTCTTCAAAGTATATTGTTAGTTTCTTAATAAGATAGATTATTGTTTTTATATCGAACTCTTTTCGGAAGATCTTATTAGCATAATCGAATCTAATCTTATAACACAATTTTTTAAGTGTTCAATAATATTCTCTTTCTCCTTCTTCAAAGATCTGGAGATTGTACCATTTGCTACTACACCTATTCTTTCATATAATAGATTTTTTTCTATCTCTTGATTGTACATAGAATCAACCCTCTTTATTCCATTCTCTATCATCTTTAACCTCTCTATTTCGGCAAGATCTTCACTTTTTTCAATCATTGATTTTAAAATATCATTCCTAAACCTTTCACTTGCCAAAATTTTAGGGTTTTCATCTTGAAGATTATAATTTTCTAAGTTAAGATCTAAACTTTTGAGGTTGTGATCTACTTGGACTCTTATTAAATTTTTATTAATATATCTGTTTAACCTAAGTGATTTTGGAGCTGTAGATTCAAATATATAGCTTGCTTCTAAAGCAAATCCTTCAAATCCTAAATTTGTCATAACATTTATGCTGTTACCAATAGATGATAAAAGGTATAGATCTATGGTTTCCTCTATTATGGGGTGGTCCCAAGTAATAAAATCTAAATTCTCATTAATTGATGCAGTAACTCTATCAAAAGTGAAATTATGGTATTCATTTTTTAGAGTACCTATAGGAAATTCATTATTGTTTAAAAGTTGAAAATCAAATTTATATATTTCCCTTTCCAGCTTCTCAAAACTAACTCCGAAATATTTAAATATCTCTTGGGAAAATAACTTTATGTTTGTTTTATATAGACCTTTTATTTCTCTTTTTATTAGTTGTGCCTTTTCTTTATTAAAAGAGTTTCTTTCTAAAACAAAATCTCTTCCCTTTTCAACTAGTAAAGATAGGTTGTCCACCTCTTTTTTACACTCCCTTATGAATTTATTAAACTCTTTTTTTGAAGGTTTTGAAAGAATTACAGTTTCTAATCTCTTCTTTAATTGATTAAAAATTTGAAAGCTTCCGGAGAGATTTTTTCTAAATATATTCATACTTTTATGATACCAAAGAGTGAGATTATGTTCAATAGAGTTCTCTATAGTTGGTATGAAAATGTTTATAACTTTTTTCTGACCTATTCTATCTAATCTTCCAATTCTCTGTTCAATCAACTCTGGATTTAATGGAAGATCAAAAAGTATTAAGTTATTGGCAAATTGAAAATTTCTTCCCTCACTTCCAATCTCCGAAGATATTAATATTTGAGCTCCATCTTCATCTGAAAAATATGAGCTGTTTTTATCTCTTTGAAGTAAGGAGAGATCTTCATGGAACATTGTCGATTTTACATTAATATACTCTTTTAAACTTTTATTTATTGAAATAGCCTTATCTTTACTGTTGCATATAAGTAGATATTTTATTTTTTTATCCTTTTTTAAAAGCTTTGACAACCACTCTATTTTTACAGTCTCAACACTACTTTTAAAACTATTTTGATATATATGTGAGTTTTCCCCAAACAGTTCACACCCTTCTATTTCAAAAAAATTATTATCACATTTTAGTGGAACAATTTTAACCTCCCTTTTATTGAACCCATTAATATTTTTTCTACTGTTTCTAAATATTGAACGACCAATACTAAATAGATCTAAACTGTTTTCAATAAAATTTTTCTTTGATTTTGATTCTCTCAAAAGAAGATCTATTATATCTCTATTTTTAGGATAGAAATCATCTTTTAAAACCTCCTTTTTATAGTTTTTAGGAGAGAGAGTTTGGACTCTTTTTATAAAATTGGAAAGATTTGTATAATTTTTTTGTTCTTCAATAAATTTTGGATATGAACTATATTTAATAGGATCTAAAAGTTGTAATCTTTTAAAGTGGTTTTCATTCCCAAACTGTTCAGGAGTTGCAGAAAGAAAAATTATCCTTTCGATTTTTGAGGATAGATAGGAAAATATATCATATCTTACTTTTTTATCCGTAATATGGTGAGCTTCATCTACAACTAAGAGATCAAAGTTGGAGTTAAATATTGATCTTATAACCTCTTCTTCGTTTTCAAGATTTGAAAAAGTTATAATAAACAGCTGGTTTTGATCCAGAGTTTTATTGGTAAAATTATTAGGATCAATAATGTTAAAATTAAGATTAAATTTTCTATAGAGTTCAATAAACCATTGATGTATGAGGGAGTCCGGAACAACAATCAAAGCTCTGGAGATTCTGTTTGTTAGTAGTAATCTATGTATGGTAAGAGCAGATTCAATTGTTTTTCCAAGACCTGTTTCATCACTTAGTAAAACTCTTGCCTTTCTCTTTTTTGATACCTTATCCGCTACAAAAATTTGGTGATCTATTAAATCAATTTTTGCTCCTATAAATCCTCTTGCCTCAGATCCTAAAAGCTCTTCTCTGATTTTTAGAAGTTTTACTCTTAATTTATATTCACTAAAATAATCAACTTCACCTTTTTTTAATCTGTCAATAGGTTTAGAATTTATGATCTTATCACTAAGTTCCGCTTCTTCAATAATTTTGTTACTACAAATATATGTCAGCAATCCATTCTTTTCTACTACCGATGTAACAGTATGGGAGATCCCATTAATATCAAATATTTTATCTCCAACACCATACTCAACTCTGAATATAGGTGCTGAATCAATACTATATTTTCTATGAGATTCAGCGGAGGGAAAAAATATTGATATTGTAAAGTTATCAAAGGATAAAAGAAATCCAACTCCCAATTCCGGCTCATTACTACTTGCCCATCTTTGACCTATTGTATAATTATTCATTATAAACCTCGAGCTGTTTTTATTTTGAACTGCTTTATTTCTAAATTTTCAATAGAGTATAAATATAGAAAAATAAATAGGAGATTAAAAATTTTTTATATTCTAATATTATTGTAATATAAAAGAGATAGTATGATTTGTTACGATTTTTTTCGTACTTTGTTTGAACATTATAAAACAGGGGGGTGTATAAGGGTTATGAGAGAGAGTCTCTCGCACGAGTTTAAATTTAATTTTTAATTCAATAATGGAGAAAAAGATGGGAAAACTTAAAACAATCATTTATGCCCTTTTCTTTATAATGATTGGGGTTTTACTTACTGCAAAGTTTGAATTTAGTGAAACTGTTAATGCAAAGGAGAAAAGTTATAAAGTTGTTGAAGCTGATAACGATGAGGCTCATAGTAGATTTGCAATAATTGCAAAAGAGAGTATGAAATCCTTGGTTCATATTAAAGTGTCAAGGTCTGTTGAGTATAGATACCTTTCTCCATTTGACAGAATGTTTGAAGGTATGAATCCATTTTTTAGAGGAGATCAAGGGAATAGATCTAAGTCAAAAAAAAGAACCTATCTTCAAAAGTCAGAAGGTTCCGGATTTATCTATACTGAAGATGGTTATATTATGACTAATAATCATGTTGTTGAAGACTCTGATGATATAATTGTAATATTGTCAGATGGGACAGAGGTTGAAGGTAAACTTATTGGAAACGATCCTGATACCGATCTTGCCGTTATTAAAATTGATATGGAGTTTGATAAAAATGATATTGCTAAACTTGGAAACTCTGAAAATCTTTGGGTTGGAGATTGGGTAGTTGCAATTGGCTCTCCTTATAGTTTGGATAAAACCTTAACCGTTGGTGTTGTTTCAGCTAAAGGAAGATCAGGACTTGGTATAAGTGGTGGAGCAGGTCCAATTTTTCAAGATTTTATTCAAACAGATGCAGCTATCAATCCCGGAAATTCAGGAGGTCCTCTTTTAGATATTAAAGGTAGAGTTGTAGGAATAAATGCTGCAGTAAACTCTGTTGCCCAAGGTATTGGATTTGCAATTCCTATTAATCTTGCAAAGAAGATTGAAAATCAACTTCGTGAAAAAGGTCAGGTTAAGAGAGGTTATGTAGGTATTGGGCTAAAAGAGATATCAAGTGGAGAAAAGGAGCCATTTGGATTAGATGAAAATGATACAGGAATACTGATTACTGCTGTTTCTAAAGGAACTCCTGCTGAAAAGAGTGGACTTAAACCTTACGATATTATTGTTAAACTTAATGGTAAGAAGCTAGAGGGTTTTGAAAAGTTTAGATTTGATATTGCATCATTTGCTCCGGGTGAAGAGATAGAGCTCACAATAATTAGAGATGGTGAGGAGGAGGAAATTTCTGTTGAACTGGGAGATAGAAGTGAATATACCGGAAGGGGTTCTGTTGTTGAGAAGGATAGCGAAAAGTTTGGCTGGCTTGGTCTTAAAGTTAAAGAGCTTTCGGCAAAAGAGAGAGAGGATCTTAAAATTGATTTTGATGGAGGCTTGGTAATTACAGATATTGAAGATGAGAGTAGAGCTGAAGGTAAATTGCAAGTTGGTGATATTATCTATCAAATGTGGTATGGTGGTAAAACTCAGAAGCTTCAAACATTGGAAGATTTTGAAGAGCTTAGTGAGAATCTAAACAATCCAAAGAAATCAATTCTTATAAATTTTATGAGGAATGGAATGAAAGAGTTTGTTCTTATTAAATAGGATTTGATGAAAAGAGATTAAGTTTAGGATACTTAAAAGTTTAAAACTTTTTCACTAGACCCTAAATATTAGATTCATTAAAAATGATCTTAAAGTTATAAAAAGCAGATCCTTCCATAAAGTTAATAGGTTTATGGGAGGATCTTTTTGTTTAAATATGTTTTGTAAGAGATTATTATTATATGTTATTTTTAATATTAATTTTTCTATGTAGATTAATTCTAATTATTTTTTGTCACTAAATTCATCTTTGTTTGGGATAACTATTTTTCCCAATCTTATTTTATTTCTTTCTATGATAGGAGACTAGTAAACCTAGGTGACTTGAACAGAAAAATTGATAAATCAGTAATGCAAAATTTATCAGAAGTTTGGGGATACATAGGCAATGGAGGTTTGCTTTATATCCCTTTTTGGCGGTAATATACATATTTTAGCAGTTATGATAAGATAGCCTATTGTTTTTATACCGAACTCAGGTTAATATAAATCTCCCATTTTTTCATTTAAAACCAATTTTATATCACTTGTCTACTTTAAGCTCTTCTCCCTTGGAGTAATTTTCTCTTCTTCTAAGCTTTGAACTTTTTCAGTAGAGCTTATTTATGATAAAAATATAAAACTTCCCAAAAATAGTTATAGTAAAAACTTTCATTTTTATTACTTGATAAAGATTTTATATACAACACAATAAAAAATAGATAGGAGTTTTTAAATAAAGGCTGCGTTTTATTATAAATGCTTTTTTATACTCTGTCAGATTATTTTTTTGAAAATAGTTCTTGATTATCATATTTAAAATGTTATTTTTAGAGTCGATCATTTTCTTAATGAATAGGGGGTTTTTAGTGGCAAAAGAGAGTAGTGGTGGACTTGGAAGGTCAAATCAGCTTCTTGATAAATATCTTCAGGAAATTGGAGAAGAGGAGCTTTTAACTGCTGAAGAGGAGGTTAAACTCTCCAAAAAGATGAGGGCAGGAGGAAGAAGCGGTGATAGAGCTATGGAGAAGCTCGTTAGAGCTAATTTAAGGTTTGTTGTATCTGTAGCTAAGCAATACCAAAACCAAGGTTTAACACTTAACGACTTGATTAATGAAGGAAATATGGGGCTTATTAAGGCTGCTAAAAGATTTGATGAGACCAAAGGTTTTAAGTTTATCTCTTATGCTGTATGGTGGATAAGACAATCTATCCTTCAAGCTTTAGCCGAGCAGAGTAGGGTTGTGAGACTTCCTCTAAATAAAGTTGGAGCTCTGAATAAAATAGCTAAAACTATGACATCTCTAGAGCAGAAGTATGAGAGGGAGCCAACACCGGAAGAGATTGCAAATACTCTTGATACAACTGAGCTTGAGATAACTGATACTCTTAAAATATCCGGTCGTCATCTTTCAATGGATGCACCGTTTAATCCGGGAGACGATAACAGGTTATTAGATGTTCTTAAAAATGATAAAGAACCACCACCGGATGTAAACCTTTTTGATGAAAGTTTAAAAACAGAGATTACTAATGTTCTTGGAACTCTTAATGAAAGGGAAAGAGAGGTTATTGTTCTCTATTTTGGAATAGGCAAAGATCAAGCTTTAACTCTTGAAGAGATTGGCGAAAAGTTTATGCTTACAAGAGAGAGGGTTAGGCAGATTAAGGAGAAAGCTATTAGGAGATTAAGACACGCTTCAAGGTCAAAATCTTTAAGGGTTTACTTGGGATAGTTTTGTTCTTTTATATTTAGTCGTAGTTTGTATAAATAATTTTAGAAGGGAGTTTTTTTACTCCCTTCAGACTACTTGCCAATTTTCTATTTTTTCGTTTTCCTTTTTTCTTTAATGGATTATCCGGCACTTCCAGGCAATGGATTGTATAAGAAAAGAACTTCTTAAACTGCTCATTTCTGAACAGTTTCGCTTTTTCAGGTACTCATAATGAGTTCCTTTTTTTATTTAGGATTAATTAAACACACTTTCATATTTAGCATCTCAATTGAATAAAGTTCTAAAGTTGATTTATTAGGTCATAAATTGGTTGAAAAATCTTTTCTAATTAACTATATTTCTATCTATGAAGAGGAGTGTATCAATAATAGTTCCCGCCTACAACGAAGAGTTGTGTATTGGAGATTTTTTAAAAGATCTTTACACTTTCCTAATTGATAAAATAGATGATTTTGAAATCATTGTTGTTGATGATTGTAGTAGTGATAATACAAGTTCAATTGTTTCTCAAAACAGTAATATTCGTTTAGTAAAACACCCCTATAATAAGGGTAATGGTGCATCTGTTAGAACAGGTATAAGAGTATCTACTAAAGATTTTGTTATCATGATGGATTCTGATGGGCAGCATAAACCAAAAGATCTTATTAAAATATATAATCTTTTGGAAGATTATGATTGTGTTGTTGGTGCAAGAACATCTGAATATAAAGGTGTGTGGTATAGGAACTTGGCCAATAGTTTTTATAACTATCTTGCTTCCTATGTTACAAATATGGATATAAAGGATCTTACTTCCGGATTTAGGGGGTTTAGAAGAGATGTTATTATAAAATTTTTATACCTGTTTCCAAATGGTTTTTCCTACCCTACAACTTCAACTCTTTCGGTTATAAAAAGTGGTTACAACTTAACATATGTACCAATTAATGTTGACCAAAGAGTGGGTAAGAGTAAAATAAAGCTATTCAGAGATGGTTTTAGATTTTTAATCATTATAATGAAGATTACGACACTTTTTTCTCCTCTAAAGATTTTTTTACCTATAAGTATTTTCTTCTTTTTTAGTTCAATTTTTCATGGTATCTATAAAATATTTATACTAGATACAAGATATTCACCTTTTACAGTTGTTCTCTTTATATTATCAATTGTATTTTTTTTAATAGGTTTGCTTTCAGATCAAATATCTACCTTGAGATTTGAGAGGGTTGAGGAGAGATGATTCACATTGTTATAGGAACTAAAGCTCAACTGATAAAGATGGCTCCTATTATGAGGAGATTGTCCTTACTTGATATAGAGTACAATTATATATATACGGGGCAGCATAGGGATACTATGGAGGATATTCATAGAAATTTTTCTATTAAATCATTTGATAAGGTTCTTCATAACAAGGGTGATATTGTCTCTGTTTTAGCAATGTTTATCTGGTTTTTTAAGATTCTTTCCATAACTCTATTTAACTCAAAAGATATTTTTAATAATGATAAAAATGGTGTTGTTTTAGTACATGGTGATACAATCTCAACTTTGCTTGGTGCCATTATGGGTAAATTTGCAGGTGTTAAGGTAGCTCATGTTGAATCAGGTCTAAGATCTTTCAATCTTCTTCACCCGTTTCCTGAAGAGATAACAAGGGTTTTAACATTTAAACTTTCAGATTATAGCTTTTGCCCCGGATCTTGGGCTGTGAAAAACCTAAAAAGATATAAAATGGTTAAGATAGATACTGTAAACAATACTCTTTACGATTCATTAACAGAGGCTATGCCACTTATAAATAGTTATAAAGATATTAATATACCTGATTCAAAATATGTTGTTGTAACAATCCATAGGTTTGAAAACTTAAATAATTTAAACAGAATGAAAGAACTGCTTGATATTTTAAACAATCTTTCAGAGAAGTTTAAGGTTCTCTTTATTTTACATAAACCTACAAAGAAAGCTTTAAATAAATATAAGTTGATGGAAAAGTTTTCATCCAAGATTGAGTTTAGAGAGAGGTATGATTATTTTAGGTTTATAGGTTTAGTTTCATCTTCGGAGTTTATAATAAGTGATGGTGGATCCAATCAAGAGGAGTGTTACTATTTGGGAAAACCGGTTCTTCTCTATAGAAAAGCTACTGAAAGGGGAGAGGGTATTGGTATAAACTGTGTTGTAAGTAGGTATGAAAGAGATACTATATTTAGCTTTTTTAATAACTATGAAAACTATAAAAGAGATTTTCTTAAGATAGAGGAGTCTCCGTCAGATCTAATAATAGAAAATCTAAGAAAATTTTATTTATCTAAAACTAAATTATAAAGATCTGAAGCCTTACTTATTGTGAAAACCTTTATAAAATCACTGCTTTCAATATTTCTTCTGTAGTTAATCTCTTTTTTTGAAATAATGTTAAAGTAGAAAACTCTACTTTTTTCAAATTGAGAAATATAGGTTAATAGTTGGTTGTGGTTTTTTATTATTCCATCACTTATAATGATTATATCATTATTTGTGTTGTGTTTTAGAAGCTCTTCAATTTTGTCTAGCTCTATAAATGTATCATAGCCTGACTTGTGAGATAATATAAAAGATTCCAACTTTTTATAGATATTTGTTAAGGGCATTATCTCTGTTCTATCTGAAAATTTAACAATTGAACATTTTGCTCCATTATCAATATATTCATTTATAAGCATCAGTGATCCTAAAACAGCTTCGCTGACTTTTTCAAGAGGATCTGGCATACTGCTTGAATCATCAATAAATATTGTAAGGTCTGGTAATTTATCTTTGAATCTATGATAGTTAATAGGCTTTTTAACCCAACTATTTGATACTCCGGGATATATTCTTCCTCCAAAAGAGTTGAATAGATCTAAGTTTTGTATAGGATCTCCAACCTCAAACTTTTGAAGATGTGAAGGGTATATACCAACTACAGGCTTAGATTCAACCTTTGTAGATCTTATTCTATTCTGTTTTACAAGTATTTCATATAGTGCCGGATTGATTTTATAATCTTCACCCTCTCTAAACCTGTTTTCATTTTCTCTATCATGAATAGGTGGATCTATAATCTTTTTTAAGGTTTCATCATTGAGTAATTTACCAATATCTTCCTGCTCTATCTTCCCTTCTTTCATCAGATCTGAAAGAGTCTCCTTTATCTCATCCGGTGTGGTTACTATCTGATCATACAGATCTTTAAAATCAGCTTCACCATCATTATCTTCATCTCTATCTAAAAGTGATGAGTAGAAACAAAAATTTAGAAGATCTTCACAATTTTGTTTGTCAGATTTTTTTACAAATTGAGGTTTTCCATTCTCAATATTTAGAAAATCTATACTTTTTATTGAATCCACAAAGTTTAAAATAGGTTCTGAAATATCTTTATCATCGTAAAGTTTAAGTTCAGTATATGGTTGAAGGTAAACTCTAACCCCTAAATCTACACCATCAACAGGCTGAATAATTGAAAGGATTAGTGGTATCTTGCTCTCTCTGTTTTTTATAACTACTCTTAAAAACTTATTTATAAGATTATAGTAGAATATATTTTTTTTACCGCCTTTAACCTCTCTTATGGTGTTTAGTTGGAGAAGGTCTCTTTTAAGATCGTAAGGGTGATATAGGTATGATGATAGTTCTAGTTCAATTAACCCCTCAATAAGGTCTGTTGTTTTTAAGTATTTTGAAAGCTCAGAGATATATTCGGGATTAATAAAAATAGTAAACTTTGACATATCTATTGCTGTTTTTTCAATCTGAGTTGTAAATATGATCCTGCTTAAAGGGATACTATTATATACTCTAGAAATACTATTTAAAGCTATATCTGAGAACTTGCCAAAACTTTCTCTCTCCTTTAGATCCTTAGTAAAACTACTAGCTCTTGAAAGAAAATGTGATCTTACCTTCATCTATAAACCATTAAATATTTTTTCAGCTCTTTTGTAAAGGGGATGATCTGAACCTTCATACTTCTCTATAAATTTGATAGGATCACCACTCTTAATTGAAAGGTATAGATCTCGAATAAGATCTATATGTTTAATAAATATTTTGTTGTAGTAATCATTTACCAGTTTTTTTACACCGGTGAAGTGTGATGAGTTGGAGCTATAATCATCTTCACTACTTGGAGTCTCTCTAAATGTTGTTCTATGGGATAGTATGTATGGTAATACCGTTAAAACCGACTTTGTAGAAACCTTATCTTCTTCCGATATAAATGAGAAATATTTTGAGAAAAATATTGCTGAATTTAGTATTGATCTTACACTATAGTTGTTTGTAATTTTGGAGAATAGCTGATCTTGATTATGGTTTGATCTTTGAGATCCTTTAATTTGTAATACGCTATTCAAATAATCAAAAAATGAGTGTAAAAGGTTATTTGCATCTTCACTAAATTCAAGAGATAAAATCCTACTCTTTATCTCCTCTCTTTCATCATCATTAAATATTATTTCTCTATTTTTTTGTGAAAACTCCTCCTTTAAATGTTTTATTCCTTCTATCTTTTTAGAGTAGAGTTTGTCCTTATTTAAAAGAAGATTTTTTATTCTAGCTGAAAGTTCTCTGTTTGATAATCTTTTCTTATTTGTGATAGCTATACTATTTCCTAGAGCTTCTGTAATAAATATGGGGTATATAACCTCAATAGATATATCAAATCTATCCAAAAGAGGCGGCATTATATCATTATTACCCTCATCTTTGTAGTTTGCAGTAGCTACAAAAGGGTATTTTTCTCCTGAAATAGAATCGTTTAGATATATAAAATCCCCGGATTCAACAGAGTTTAGAAGCATATTTTGAGTACCTTCAGGTATTCTGTTGATCTCATCTATGATCTTTATAGATGGTATTTGAGAAGTTAAGCTAAAAATTACCTTCTCCTCTAAATTTAGTCTACTAAAATCTAATCTTCCTACAATCTTTTCTTCTGTTAAATGTGGGTGTCCATATATAACACTTTCTCTTATAACCTCTAAAGGGAGGGAAAATAGAAGGGAAGATACAGCTTGAGCTGTTGTTGTTTTACCCAAGCCGTAGTTTCCGGTAATAAGCATATTTTTGTTTAAAATTCCATTACCTATAATAAAAATAATGAGATCAATTCCATACTTTTGACCAGCTTTTAAGTTGGGATGATTTATATAAAATGATTGGGAAATATAGTCATGAATTTTCCAAATTTTTTTCGGCATTAGATCTCCATTTTTTTTCGGAATATAATTAAAGTTCAAATCCTTATCAAATGATAAAAGTAGTTATTTTATTATATCCCGCATATTTCATAAAAAAGAATTGGAAACAGAGCCATAATATCATTATATTATGTTTTAACCACAAACAAACTCTATTCCCAAAATGACAAAAAACA
>PDON01000059.1 GCA_002742935.1 Candidatus Cloacimonadota bacterium
AAAAAATGGTATTTTGTAGAGAAATATCAGCCCATTTTATCATTGAGCAATAATTTTTGAAAAATTATAGGAATTTTAAAGTCTCATGAAATATGCGGGATATTCACTCTAAATCGATTACTATATAAACTGATTAAATAGTAGTGTACAGGAACTATATAAAGGGTTAAATCTTTTTTATTAAGTAGTATAGGTAGATTTTTAATAGAATAGAGAGCTTTTAATTTATATACATAAAAAACTATGGAATTTAAGTAGAGCTTATTTTAGTTTCTACTGAAAAAATCATAACACTAACCTGAGTTTAAGGTAAGATCAAAAAGGGTTATAGCTTAAAATGGGTAAGTTATAGAAAATTAATTTTAGCATCCAACCACAGAGAGGCAGAGAAGTTAAATTTACGGTTTATCTCTTCTTTTTCTTGTATTGGCTGTATACTTTATTGAGTTTTTCAGTTTAAAGTCTTGTTTTTTACTTTAAAGTATATGTGTAAATTGTTAAATAATATGTTTTTATCATTTTTTACTAGGTTGTGGTTAGCTGTAAAAGAAGGGGTCTATTTATGTAACTCTCTAATACTTTCATAAAAAACAGGAACAAACGATTATTGGAAAAGCTAAATATAAAAGCCTATACCTAAATTAATAACAATATAGTTATTTTGATTTGCTATTTATGTAAACTTATGCTTATATTGAACGAGGGGAATAGAGAAGTTTAGGGAAGATAAAATGGATAGATTGTCTCAGATTAAGATGGAAGTCTCTATAATGGAGGATTATGTAAACTCTCCAAAAATTTTTGCTGAAGAGCTCATTATGATGGATAACTCTTTTGAGAAGCTTGAGAGCTTTATTGAGGTTATAGAGGAGTATCCAATTGTCGATACGATTGCTAAAAACCTGAAAGATTATGTTCAAGATGGTGATAATCAAGTTGCCTCAGTTTTGAAGCAAAATATTAAGCAGTTTTTAGAAAATACTACTAACCACCATGTTGAATAGTTTTTAGGCTATTACATTTTATGAAAGAAAGGATCTCTTTAAATGAGATCCTTTTTTAGATTTATGAAAGGCTTACTCAAAATTGTCTCTTTTGGCGAAAGCTTCCCTTAGAGTTATTTCATCTGTGTGTTCAATATCTGATCCTATAGGTATGCCCCTAACAGGTCTTGTAACATTTATATTAAAAGGTTTTAAAGATTCAGATATGTATAGAGCAGTAGAGTCCCCTTCAAGAGAGGATGGAAGTGCTACTATGACTTCTTCTATATCCTCATTATTAACTCTTGATATAAGTTGATCTATTTTTAGTTTTGATATTGTTACCCCTTCCAAAGGATTTAAGAGTCCTCCCAATACATGAAATACTCCATCAAAGAATGTGGCAGATTCTATAATTTGAATATCTTTATATGTCTCCACAACCATAACTATTGAGCTGTCTCTACTTTGATCGCTACATATACTACAAAGTTTTGAATCTGTAAGATTGAAACATTTATCACAGAACCTTAAATAATCCTTTGCATTTATTATAGCTTTTGAAAATTGAGTTGCTTTCTCTTTATCAAGATTAACAATATAGTTAGCCATTATTTTTGCCGATTTTTTGCCAACACCGGGAAGAGATGAAAAGTGGTGTACAAGATCTTCAAAATATATGTTTTTAATCAAATTGTTGTATCCTATTCTAAAATGAGTTTAAAATATTATCTTTTTCAAACAGCATGAAAAAGAATCTGCCATAAAAATCCAAATCTCTCGAAGCAAACATTGGTTCAAGTTGAAATAAATTTTAGATGCATAGCTTATTTAAAGTTGAGTAACCAATAAGATCTAAACTAAGTAGGAGTTTGGCAGAAGTTTGGAAAAAGCAACCACCTAACGGTGGTTGCTTTGATATTAAAAGTTTATCTTAAAATCCCGGTAGTTTAAATCCACCCGGTAGTTTAGGCATAACCTTATTTAATTCATCACTTGAAAGCTTATCTGCATTATCAATAGCTTGATTAACAGCAGCCATTACAAGATCCTCTAAATCTTCAACATCATCAGCATCAACAGCATCAGGATTTATCTTAATAGATAAAATTTTCTTTTTACCGTTAGCTTTAACTGTAACCATTCCGCCTCCGGCAGAACCTTCAACTTCCATCTTTTCCAATTCATCTTGTGTTTTCTGCATATCATCCTGCATTTTTTGAGCCTGTTTTAATAAGGCACTCATATCAAGACCACCGCTTTGCATAGATCTCTCCTAACTTCTTTTTTTACTATTTTTCAATCTTACAGTTGAAAGGTTCTTTAAAAAGATACTCAAAAACAGAATTCTCTTTTATAAGCTCCTCTTTTAACTCCTCATCTGTAAGATTCCTCTCTCTTTTAACTTCAAAAATTCTTCTGGAATCATCAATCTCTTCAACAGAAAATCTAATAGTAAGATTATCAGCCTCATAGAAATCTCTTAAACCTTTTCTTATCTGTTCACTTTTGGTTAAAGCTAAGCTTTTAAAAGATTTGTCAACTTTATCAAAGGCTAAAACTAAACAATTGTTATCAAATTTTAATGGGACTGCCAATTTCCAAATTTCCCTCAAAAAAGGATCTTTTTCTACAATTATATTTGAAAACTCTTTCCATTTCTCTCTTATTGAAACTATATCAATAACATCTTTTTTTTGATCCTCCTCTTTAGGAAGGTTTTTCACCTCTTCAATCTCTTTTCTGTGTTCATTTTCTACCAAACGTTTAGGTTCTTTATCCCTCTCTTCTTCAACTTCTACTTTTATATTTTGTTCAGGATTTAAAACCTTTACTTCAACCTCTTTATTTTCTTTAGGTTGATCTTGCGTATAATTAGTTGATACATTTAGAGGAATTTCAATATCGCCATCTATATTTGATAGTTTCTCCAAAATATCTTTTAGAGTATTTACAGATTCATAGTTTACAATTTTAAGTAGTATAAGCTCAAACTCTATTCTGGCAGAGGTTGAACTTTTTAAGGCTTGAATGCCTTTACTAAGAATATCTAAAAATATTAAAAGATCTGTATCATTATATTTTCCAGAAAGCTTAGCGAGTTCATTTATATTATCCTCTGAAAGATTTAAAAGGTTACTACTTAATGTTGTTTGGTACAGTAAAAGATCCCTAACAAAAGCTAGTAACTTATCCAAAAAAGTATTTATATGTATACCTTCTGATATGATCTCTTCAACAAAAAGAAGTAGTTTTCCGCTATCTTTACTGTTTGCTATATCAAAAAAGTTTATAAATCTGCTAAACTGAGGAAGACCTAGAGCCTTTGATGTTTTTGAATCTTCTATCTTGTTTCCACAATATGCAATTACCCTATCAAGAACAGATTGTGAATCTCTAACAGAACCATCTCCGGCTTTGGCAATAGTTGTTAAACTGCCACTATCTATCTCAATATTTTCTTTATCACAGATATTTTTAAGAGCAGACTTTAAAGTTTCTATATTAACCCTCTTGAAATCAAATCTCTGACATCTTGAAAGAATTGTTGCCGGAACTTCATTTATCTCTGTTGTCGCAAAAATAAACATTGCATGTGGAGGTGGCTCCTCCAAAGTTTTTAAAAGTGCATTAAATGCCTGTTGAGTTAACATATGAACTTCATCAATTATAAATATTTTTTTCCTACAGGAAGCAGGAGAAAATTTTATACTGTCTCTAAGCTCTCTAACATCATCAATAGATCTGTTAGAAGCTCCGTCAATCTCCCTTACATCCATGCTGTTTCCCTGTTCAATCTCAATACAGTTTGAACACTTTCCACATGGTGTTGAGGTTATTCCTGTTTCACAATTTAAAGCTTTGGCTAAAATTCTGGAAACGGATGTTTTTCCCACTCCTCTTGGTCCGGTAAAAATATACGCATGGTGAACCTTAGATTGTGCTATGGCATTTCTCAAAGTTTGAGTAACATGATCTTGACCTATTACATCTTCAAAGTTTGAAGGTCTGTATTTTCTGGCAATTACAAGATAAGACATATCAATCCACTTTAAAATTTCACATAAATATATATTCTGCTTTATATAAAATCAAGTTGAAAAGATTATTAAAATTTTTGAATTTTGGGTTGATAATTAAGGTTTTGGAAAATTATAAACCAATGTAAAAGTATTATTATAAGGAGTTGAAACTCTCTCTGTTTTGTAAGTGGTTTAAAAAAGTTTAAAAATAGGTTGAGGCTGCTCTCTTAAGTTATTATAAGGTGAAAATTTAGGCTCTCTCTTTTTAGAAATTACTCTTTTTCCATTTTTATAATAATGTGTATATTTTAAAGATCCATTCTCGTTAAAAAAGCTCCACTCTCCTTCTCTCTTGCCTTCTATATAGTAACCTTGTCCCATTATTTTCCCGTTTTTAAACCATACAGTAGATCTCCCTTCAAGAACTCCCTTTTTTATACTTCTTTCAAGATTTTTTTCCCCTGAATGGTACAGCTTAATAATCTTTCCGGTAAAAAGCTTTTTATTTTTATCGTAATAGAAGCCTCTCTCTTTTCTTACGTTTGCAAATTCTTCAACTTTGGTGCACGAAAAAAGAGTGAATATTAAATTGAAAATTATTATATACCGAAGAAAACTCATCTTTTTCTCTTTGAAATCTATTAGCCGCAGTTTTTAAATATAGATCTTACTATAAAACTTTATAGTTGAGATGAAAAATTAGTAAGGATTACTCTTTACCTTCTTTTTCATTGTGTTTATGAATATCAACCATTTCTGAATAGGAAGCATAGTCTATAAACTCTAATGAACTAACCTCTCTCATCTTTTTTAAAACTTCTGCAATCTTATTGGAGCTTCTTTTTATTTTTGCCAAATATTTTATATTGTTTTCATTTATACATCTGTTTTTTGCCGAAAAACAAAGTTGTATATTCCCTAAAATAACTCCCAGATGTTGATTTATTTCATGATTAGCAGTTATTACAAAAGAGTCAAAGACTCTCTTTTCTTTTAAAATTTCAAGCTCTCTTTCCTTATCTATTCGTTTACAGACTCTGTAGAGGTAATATTTTATCTTTTCAAGATTTAAAGGCTTTAGTATAAACATGTCTATTCCTTGATTTATAAAGTCTATCAAGGTTTCCGGATCTTCTGTTGATGAGGTTACGACAATATACTGGTCTTGATTTTTTTCTCTTATTTTCTTCACAAGATCCTTGCCGTTTATCTCAGGCATGTTAACATCTGTAATAACAAGATCGTAATCATTTTCAAGGTATTTCTCTAAACCTTCTTTGCCATCATAAGCAACATCAAACTTTCTGAAAAATGAATGTATTGATCTATATGTTAATTTTGCTTGAACTATACTATCTTCAACATAGAGTACTCTTATCTTTTTTGAATATCTTAAGAACTCGTTATTTCCTATTTTATTCATGATTTTCCTTACAAAATGAAATTTTAGAGCTTACACCAAAAATGGTAAAGAGAAAGTCAATTACTAATATAAATATAATGATATAGAGTCTAGAAATGAAGAAATATATTTTATTATTTTAATAATTTGTTTTGAGGTAATGTTTAACTTTTTATAATATCTTATTATTTTTTAATTTATGCTTTTTTATTAAACAGTAAACAATGTTGTTAATAGTTATAGCTTTTCTTGTATGAATATTATTATTTAAACTTTTTTTGAAATTGTGAGTATTTTCTTGTTAATTACTTTTTAATATTTATTAAATAACTATTGTTTTAATTATGGACATTCTATACTTAATTTGTTATATTGGAAATATCAGTATTCTTTACAATAATTTGATGTTGGATAAGTTTATTATGGTATCTTTACTAGTTATCATAAATTTGTAAATATTTGAGAGGTTTTTATGAAGTTTATTTGTTTATTTATTGTTTCTATGTTTCTTTTTTCTTGTTTTAATGAGGCGTACTATAAAAGAGATGATGTCATAAGCAGTGGATATACCGCCTTTGTAAAAGATCAGAGCTTTCAATCCGATAAAGTTTATAAATATCTTCCGGGAAGATACTTTTTAGAAATAGAGGATAAGGGAGCTGTTTACAATCTTGAGGGTTTGGAAAATATAGAAATTGATGGTAGTGATATAAGTATAGTAGGAAACAATAAGAGCTCTCTTTTTTATGTTAAAAATTGTAAAAATATAACCATTAAAAATTTTTTAAAGATTGAGGGTTTTCAATCAATTGTTTCTTTTGATAGTTGTAGTAATGTAAAGGTGTTAAACAATGCTTTTGTTTCTAGGGACAGTTCATTAATGAGTCCGGCAATTGATATTAATATTAGTAATAAAGTGGAGATTATTAACAATAATATTTTTGGTTTTGAAGAGGGTGTTTTATCAAAAAGATCCCAAGATATTAACATAAACGCAAACGGATTTAATGAGCAGAATCTTTGTGATATTAAGATTGATAGATGTAAAGATGTTGATATTTTCAATAATCTTTTTGATAATCTTGAGGGCAGTTCTATAGATATTTCAAAATCTACTCCTGTTAACATAAATTATAATATTTTTTCAAATTCATATTATGGAGTTACTTATAGTGGCAATGATACAGAGAGTAAGGTAAGGTTGGGATACAATACATTTAGGAATATTGCTAAGCATGGAGTTCAAGTTGATAGTTTAAAAGATCTTACCATAATTGGAAGCAATTTTACGGATTGTGGAAATGGTATTGTTATAAACTATTTAACCAAGCTAAATTTAAGTAATAATAGTTTTGATAATTGTAAAGGTAATTTTCTTTCTCTAGATAATTTTGAAAATGCTGATATAGTTGATAATAGTTT
>PDON01000040.1 GCA_002742935.1 Candidatus Cloacimonadota bacterium
ATAACAAATACCTTTATTCACATACTCTTTAATTTTTTGTTTCATATTAATTTTTACAGGTTGCTCGTTAATTTCCACTCTTATATCAAGTTCTTCTGGAGGAGGACAAAGGTCTATAAAACTTAGTTCTTTTTCGTCTAATTCGGCAAATCCTCTTGTTAAACTCATTGGTCTACAGTAAATTGTATATCCGGGAGCTGCTCCCTGTATTCTAAAAACATTGACACCATAAATTTCAAGTCTATGATACTTGATATTCAAAATTATGTCTTCTTGTGCTATCACATTCCAACTCCAAAATTCCAATCGCTGTTTATTTTTAGGCAATACTGAATTTGCCAGCGGATATTCATCCATTCTCATAGAAGCCAATGCAATATATTCTCCTTTCAATACTTTTAACTTATATCTACCATCAACATCCGTTAATGTTTCATAAGCTGTTTGGAAATCTGAATGTTTAAGTTCAACAATGGCACTATCAATAGGGTTCCCTTCAAAATCGCTAACGACACCAGAAATAGTAATAAGATCGTTTTGAGCATTCACCTGTAAAAAAATTAAACAGAAATTGATAAAAATTATTTTTTTCATATATAATCTCCTTAAATTATTTATCTTTTTATCGATTACAATTATTTTGATACAAACGTATTCAATATCCAACATAACGGTCGTAGTGTATGAATAGTGCGGGATTTGAAAGCAATAAGTTTTCAAATCCGAACGGCTCGTAGTACTTGCCGTCTTTTATTCTATTACTTCCTCAAAAATAGAAAATAAAAGCAAAAGTGGGGACAAATTGAAAAAACTTTTTGAACTCCTACTCTACCCGTATTATTTATACACCTCCTAATATCTATTAATAACTACACCCCTCTCCCCTCTATCTAAAAATTTTATCTCAATTTCAGCAGGAAGCCAAATACCCATTCTGATATCGGCCTGTTCTGAAATATCATAAACAACATCGGTGAGAATATCTATAATTAGATTTGCAATAGAGTTCTTCTGTCTAAGTTCCTCTTTGGTCTTTTCAGCAACTATCAATTTCGCAATATTTCTAATTGCACTCCTAATCAAAATAGTATCATAATGGTTTTCTAAATCTATTTCTGCTAAACGGTTTAGCGAAGAACTAAAATAACTTTTACTCATTAGAGTTCTATCTTTATCTATTGAAGGGAGTGCAATCTTTATATGAAAAGTTCTTCCAGAGCTTGACTCACCACTCATATTTGGAATAACTATATTGTCAAACTCTTTCTCTTCACACATAGAAGAGCCATAAATAATAAGCCCTCCATTCTCAAGATATGACCCTCTCACAACCTCTTGAAATAGTAAGTTGATCATACCGAAATAGGATATCTCAATAACCTTATACGGAAAAGATTCAACCGGTTTTAAACTATATCTATTTAAGGATTCTTCTCTTTCACTAGATGTTAGAACAAAGGAACAAAACTCCTCTACCTGTTTAGGGATCTCTAAGTTATCCCTATCATAATTCCTCAAAAGCTTCTCAATAGCAATTGCCGAATTATCAATATCATCTAAACATAAAAAAGTATACCCACCAATTAAATAGTGGATTCTTTCTCCATAATCATAGTTGATATCTTTGTCTAAAAAGTAAAATTCCCCTCTTTTATACTCTACAATTGCCTCATCATACCTCTCTAAAAGTAAATAGTTTATCATAGAAAAAGTATGGAGTAGTGAAATTTCATAATCTTTAGCTCTATAGGGGGTAATATTATCATTTGTAACAAAAGATACAGCCTCATTAGAGATAGATATAGTATACAGAGAATCTTGTACTTCTGAAGCTCTGTTTAGAAATTTCAAACTGCTTTCATAATTTCCTAAATAGTGGTTTATAATTCCTATATCATAAAATTTTAAGAATGTAGATCTATCATCATAAAAATCCTCCTTATCCATTTTTTTGAGGATAGATTTAAAATCCCTACTACTATCTTTTCTAAAATTATACCTCTTTTCACTCATAACTGAACATGAAAAGAGAAAAAAAGATAATATACCTATGGAAAAAAATTTAAGACCCATTACATGCCAAACTTATTTTTTTCGATATATTTCTTAATCTTCTTATCCCCTATCCAAACCTTTTTTCTCGTATTTAGATCGAGAAGTTCTAGAGTTATTTGATAAAACCTTACTCTATTATCACCTTCTTTATCTAAAATTGAATCTATTGAGCCAAGAATCATCAAATCTGCATTTATTTCAGAGTTTGGAGGAATAGATTGATCATCCATCTCATTACCAATATCCTTTCTCTGCTCTTTATTGGCAACAAATTCCATAGCTCCGGAATTAGTAAACTCCCTCTCAATATCCTTTATAAAGGTTTCCTTACTAATATGCTCATAACTCCTATTTCTAATCTTTCCAACTACAACCTCAGGAACTCTACCTTTTGAACTAATAAAGTTTCTATACCACGATTCAGAGATCATAGATTTTACCATCTCCTCAGCAACTAACCTTGAATCTGTATCATTCCACTTTCCACTTAAATCTATTGTGGAATTAATATCAGTTCTTGTAACTCTGGTAGAGCATGAAAACAGCAAACCTATTACGGCAAAAATCATCAATCTTTTTATCATTTTTTTCTCCCTAAAATCTTAATTAAAATTTCAACAATAGATATCAAGTCTATCTTATAACTTGATATGTTTTAGACCCTATTATAATAAAATGGGTTGTCTTTAATCTTTAATGCTAGAAAATTCTTTTAAAAAATCTATACTCCTACTATTCTAATACTGTTTAGTTAAGATAGATATGTCAATATAAAAAGGATCTAATCAAATATGCAGATTAAATCCTTTTTAATTTTAAAAATATTAATATGATCATATCTTTTTTTCTTAAAATTTATATAACTTCATCTAATTAATTAAATTTAAAATGGAGATTCAAAATGGAAACAAAGTTTAACCAGGTTGATATCAAGGTTAATACATCTTTAACCGAAACCTTAAATGTTGACACAGACTACCTTATTCTTTTTTTAGATAAGGAGAGTAAAACACTTCCAAAAGATATATCAGAGATTGATGCTAAACTAAATAACTATATATCAACAGCAATTGAAAATGGTTCTTTTTCAGGTAATTTATCAGAGATTTTAAAGGTTACTACTCTTGGTAATATTAAACCTAAACATGTTGTTGTTATTGGTATTGGCGAATTAAAATGTGTTACTCTTGAAACATTTAGAAAGGTTGGTGCTACAGCTTTCAACTCTATTAAAGCAGATAAGAAGGATGAGAAAATATCATTTTTCCTTACTGAAGGTTTAGGGTTAGATATGCAATCTCTAGCTACATCTATTATGGAAGGTGTTGATCTTTCATCCTATAATTTCTCTCTAAAATTTTCTGAGAAAAAAGAGAGTAAAGAAAAATCTATTGAACTTCTTCTTAAATCTTCTGAAAATAAAAATTGTGTAGATAAAGCTATTATTGAAGCAGAGAAAAATATAAGCGGTGTTTTCCTTGCAAGAGATTTGGTAAACTATCCACCAAACTATGCTACTCCAACACTACTTGCAAAAGCAGCTGAAGATATTGCAAAAGAGACAAATTTAGATGTTAAGATTATGGGTCAAAAAGAGATTGAAGATCATAAAATGGGTTCTTTTTTAAGTGTTGCAAGAGGAAGTAACGAAGAACCTAAATTTATTATTATGGAGCATAACAAAGAGAAAAAAGATGAGTACAAAACATTGGTACTTGTAGGTAAAGGGATCACATTTGATACAGGTGGATACAACCTAAAGCCTACTGTAGGAATTTTTGGAATGAAGCATGATATGGCTGGTGGTGCAGCTGTTATAGGTGCTATGAAATCTATTGCAAAACTAGATCTTCCTGTTCATGTTGTTGGTATTGTTCCGGCGTGTGAAAATAAGATAAACAATGATGCTTATCTTCCTGAAGATGTAATTACTGCTTCTGACGGAACTACTATTGAAGTTACAAATACAGATGCAGAAGGAAGATTGATCTTAGCTGATGCTTTAATATATGCACAGAAGTATAAGCCTAATTGTGTTATTGATATTGCTACATTAACAGGAGCTTGTGCAATGGCTCTTGCAGGTGTTGCTTCAGGACTTTTTACTGAAAGTGATAGTTTAAGAGATAGACTTCTGTCTGCAGCTGAAACTTCAGATGAGAGACTTTGGAGTTTACCTATGTATGAAGAGATGGGTAATGTACTAAAATCTGAAATTGCTGATATAAAAAACTCAAATAAGGGTGGCGGTGTTGGCTCTGCTTCAATGTTCCTTAAGAAATTTGCTAAATTTGATTCTTGGGCTCATATTGATATGGCAGGACTTTCTGAAGATCCTCACAATAGACCTTACAACAAAAAAGGTTTTGCTACAGGTTACGGAGTAAGATTATTTGTTGATCTTGTGAGATCTATTGGAAAGAAATAGATAGTTCTTCATAAATTTATCTAATAAAAAAACCTCCAAAATTTTGGAGGTTTTTTTATTAGATATCTTAAATTATACAATATTTATTTCTGTCTTTATTTCACTTGAAAGATGTCTCTTTACAGCACAAAGCTCAACAGATTTTTTTATTGCATTATTATACTTTTCAGGAAAATTTGGAGGAAGTGTTATATTGGTAATAATCTTTGAGATCATACCCTTTGTTCTATCAAACTCTGTTTCCACTTCCAGTTTTAAACCTTCAGTATCAATACCTCTCTGTTGACAGAAACTAAGTGCAAATATTCCTGCACAATTTGCCAAAGATCCTAAAAAAATCATAAAAGGTGAAGGTGCACTATCATCTCCACCTGCCATTACAGGTTGATCAGATTTAACAATATGGTTATCAATATGGGCATCTACTTTTTTACCACCCGGAAACTTTACTACAATTGACATACTAGTCCTTTCTCTACATAGTTTAATTACTATAATATAATATTACTATAATAGAAAATCAATATATTCTTAATATATAATCTATACATAGAATCTACTGGAAAATTATTTAGTAATAGAAGACTATTATCTATGTATTATTTCCTAAGTTTAGCCATTTTACCTGTCTCTTTATAGGTTTTACCATTTGATTTAATTATTAATTTATAGAAATAAACACCATTTGCCACAAGATCACCGCTATTATCTCTTCCATCCCAATTAAACTCAGAGTAGTTAATAACATTTTTAGCTTTAAACTCTTTTATCAATCTTCCGGATACTGTATAAATTTTCAAATTAACTTTCTCTGCTAAACTTGATACTTTGTAACTAAATACTGTCTTATTCTTAAATGGGTTTGGATAGTTTCCATGATATTCAATTGTAAACCTATCTGTAACCTGGAAATTCTTTTTTATATCAGAACTATTTTTGGAATAGTCAGAAGCCTCAATTTCAACACTATGGCTACCATTGGTAAAAGATCTTTTTAATTTTACTTTAACAGAATTTTCAGTAGAATTTAAGTTAATTATCTTGTATTCACTTTGATCAATAAGTTGATTATCAACCCTGATAACTATTGAGTTTGGATCCACCCCGGAAATATCCTTTGCAGTTAAAATAATTGTACATTCAGAAGGTATAAATCCGTTATCCGTATAGTTTTGACCCTCTATATTCATCTCTATAATAGGTGGAGTTTTATCACTATTTTTGAAGATTCCAAATAGCCCCATAGATCTAGTTTTTGCTTTTAGGGTTAGAGTATTTCTTTTAATCTCTTCATACTCTGTTTCAAGAATCATCCATTTATTTGATATATCATCATAACAATAGAGAGAATATCCCTCAATATTGTCTAAATTTCCCTCAATATTTTTGATTGTAATTTCAGCATCATTATCAACAGATTTATTTCTAAATAATGATGCTTTATAGATATATTTTTTACCACCATTTTCATAGACTTTTAAATTATTAGGTAAACTAAAAGATTCTATATTAAGCGTATCAAGATTAAGAATATCACTATCTGAAATAGCTCCTGCTAAAATCTCTACTTCCAAATTGTTCATAGAAACCTTTGAATGTACTCCGTTTATAGATGTTCCTAGTGTATCTGATACCAAATATCTATAATTTCTAACACTATTAATACGGACATTATTTTCAAATGGAGGTTCAAAACCCAGATACTCCTCATGAGCCCTGTTACTGTTTATATCAACCTTTAATCTAAACTCACCGTTAGGAAGATCTGCTTGTATAAAACTCTTACCTATTACACTATTTCTATTTTCTTTCAGATATAGAGAAAGTGTATCATTCCCAATAGGATTAAATACAGAATCTTCTTCTACATAGTAAGATACAACAATATCTTCATAAGAAAGTTTATTGTATCTGCTTGGAAAAGGAGAACCAAGCTTAACAAGAGATTCAACGCCTCCAAAAATAGAATCTGATACTGTTATTTCAGAATAGTTATGTGAAAGATCACCAATAGGGATAATTACAGAATCTATATTTGATTGGAATGTAATTCCGTTTGAAAGAGATTCAAAATAGTACCTTATTTTATGCTTTCTTGGAAATGGCTTTATTTTATACTCAGAGGTATAAAGGGTTTGATCTTTTTTAAATTGATCAATAATTGTATCGAAGTTTCCATTACCCAATGTATCTATAAAACATTTTACGGATTCTATTTCAAATTTAGAGTAGATATTAGATCTAAAGGAGATACTATCATTTGGTGTTATCTCCTCTTGATTAGGTATTGTTGAGAGATCTCTAAAATTTAAATCCTCATAACTATCATTTAAATATATCACTTTATAATCAGAGAGATACTCTCCATTATTGGTAGAGAGAAAAAATCTTGCTGTAATAAATCTACCTTCATTGGATATTTTGTTACACTCCTCTTCACTAGGAATAGTTAAAGAAATAGATCCGTTAACCAAGGTTTCACTATTTATTATCCCCTCTCCGTTTTGAAGATCAAGTTTATGATCTTCTGAATTGTAAAGTTCAACTTTTCCCAATCCTTGAGGAATATTACTAAAAGTAATAACTTCATTATAACCTATATACTCATGATCACAATGAACAAAGTTTGATTTGTTTGAGTAACTTATCTTAAGAGTTGGATCTCCCAAAATTGTATATTGATGAAGATTTTTATACCCTTTATTATCATCCATATTTGTGTATTTAAGATAAAAACTGAATATAGATCTTGTAAAATATTCACCAAGTGTAGGGTATTCCTTAAGTTTATTTCTGTTCACCTCTGTAAAAATTTCAAAATTTTGTTCAAATTGTGAATTTCCGGTTGGAGAAACTACAGCAACACCGCCCTTCTTATATGTAAATAGAAGTGCTTCCGTTAAACCTAAATCATCCTCATCTTTTAAGGGATCTAAAACAAAATTTCCAGAGAAACAGGTCCAACCAAAAATAATTGGCAGATAATCATTTCTTAAAAAACTCTCTATATCCTCAGGAAGTAATAAAGATGAGTTGGCCCATACCTCACCTGAACCATGGCCAAAATAGTTTACTTCCCCTAAACCTTCATCCCACTTGTATTGAAGAGTAGCGGTACCACCTTGATATTCAGGAGGAACAACAGACACAGTATCATTCCAAAGTAATAACCTATCTTGAAATCTTATTTTTTCAGTATGATTATTTATAATCTCTTTAAGATTATCATATTCCGGTGCATCTGTTAAAATATAGTAATCCTTTAATCTTTTAATAAACTGAGGACCATCTAATGAAGGAGATTCATATCTCTCAACCTTATCTAAGTATGAATTTAATTGATCATTATTTTTAGCAGGAATCCTACCAATGTAAAACTGAGGAGCTCTCTTGTCCTCTTCTAGTACCCCCTCATCCATTGTAGATAGTATATAGTCAGATGCAACAGCTCCCCTTTTGAAATGTTGGAAAGTTTTAAATGGAACTAAATCCACATTGCTATATTTTTTATGATCAAAAGCTGCTGTTCCTATAAGTGTAACATGGGTTGGAATAACACTCCAATTCTTAACCATATATTTAAAGAAATCGTGTAAAGATTCAGCTGTCCACTCCCCATAACTAAACTGATCAAAGATCTGATTTATATCAATTATTTTAACACCATTTTCTGAAAACTGGTTACTCTCTTTTCTGTCAATATATGATAAAAAAGAGTTATTATTAAGAAAGAGTGAATCTGTTATAACAATATAATCTGCACTATTATCACTATCGTAAAGAGATTTTTCAAAAATTGGCTTCTTAGCTATTTTTTTAGGTTTCTTCTTCTTAGAATTCTCAATAGCTATGAAAGTTGTTGGAGATAAGATATAGTCTTGAAAAATTACTCTGTACTTTAGTTTTCCTTGCTCTTCATAACTTTCAATTTGAAAATTTTCAAACTTTGAAACACCAAGTTTATAGAGAGATATTGATTCATTATTGAAACCATCAATTGAATACTGGTAGTAGTTATCCATAGGAGTATAATAATTTCCAGCTATACTTTTTCCACCTTGGCTAAACTTTAAATATCCTTTTTTTGAAATAAATTTTGAACTGTATGTAATATCAAACCAGTTTAATAATATATCATCTTCCAAAGGATTTATATTTGAAATATTAAAAATATTGTTACCCTCATTAATGTAGTCCAATTTTATTTCGGTACTATCAATTTTAGGATCAGGACCAATCCAACTTGTTTCAAAATTTTTCTCATTGATACTCATTAAAAGATTAAACTCTTTGGTATAGTCATCACTTATCAATACAGGTGTTACAGAATATTTTACAGATAGATCAAGTTCTGAAATATTTGATAGAGGGAAAACAATATCCTCATTCTCTCCTCCGGAAATAAGTTTGTAAAAGTATAGATCGGGATCTATTCTATGGGGCACATATTGTAGTTTATTCCTAATATAATCTTTCTCAAAATGTATCTTGTTTCTGAAATAATCCGGCTTAAAAGGATCATCGTTTACTATAGCACCATCCTCTTTTAATAACCTTTTGCCATCCTCTCCATCAAAAACAAGAGTATAAATATTCTCTTCTGATTCTGTATCAAGATATCTATTAGGATTCTTATCTCTGTATCTGTATAAGTTTTTCTCTCCGTAAAACTCAAAATAGTCGTATGTATCAAACTTACCATCAGACTCTCCACTAACATAGATAGGTATTTCAACACCCTCATTGTAGAGTTTAAATTTTTTAGGATCAAAAGATAAGAGGGAGTATCCCAATCTTAAAAAATCATAGTGATCAACTCTGTATATACCATCTTCTGATACAGAAATTTGAAACCCCTCTCTATTAAAGAAAGGATCGGACTTTGTATTTCTTCTTTCGACCTTATAATCTTTTAAACTGCTATAGTTTATATAAGATGAGAAAAAGCTATCCTTTAGGACAAATCTATTCTTCTTTACAGGATTATTTTGTTTTATTTCCAATCTAATAGGTGAAAACTTCTGTTTTGAATCTATAACGATTTTTCCTGTATAATATCCTCTTACAAATCCACTGTATTTAACTTTTACCAGATTTGGATCCCCCTCTAAAACCTTATAAGTATACTCAGGTGAGGAGAGTATAATACTATACTCATCTATATCAAGCTTCGTATCGTCAAAGTTTATCAAATATTGTTGAGAACGAGAATTTGATTTTACATTTGTAATCTTAGCTGATATTACAAAATTGATTACTAGTATTGAAACAAGAATAAACTTATACATCTTATACCTCTTAATATGTAAAACTACTGCCACCTAAAAACTCTTTTATTATTGAAGTAGGTGGTATTTTATCACTATCATAGTAACTAAAGTATGATAAAAATTTTAACAATCTAACTGCTTCGGCAAACTCTCTTTCTTTTTCAGGAATTTGCTCTAAAAGTGGCTTAGCATGATTCTTTAGAATAACTAGTTCATAGAGTAAAGATGAGTTAAACATAGCATCTGCTTCCTCTTGATAAGGGAATATATTTTTCTCCTCCCCTCTTCTTACACTTGGCCACCTTTTTAATGTTTCAAGAGCACTATTATTTCTAAAATTATTATCTCTAACAATTCTTCTTAACAACCTGTTATCCGTAGTAGGAATCCTATTATGATCATCAATAGAAAGTTGTGTAAAAGCTGAAATATATATTTTAAACTTTTTACTGCTTTCAATATTCTTAGAAAGTTCTGGATTTAATCCATGAATACCTTCAACTATAAATATATTATTTTTTTCAGGCTTTAGAACAGAACCTCTATACTCCCTGGTACCTTTTGCAAAGTTAAATGAGGGAACTTCAATTTCTTGATTATTCATAATCATATTAAGATCCTTATTGAATAGAGGAACATCTATAGCATCAATAGATTCAAAGTCATACTCACCATCTTCATCAATAGGGGTTTTACTCCTATCAACAAAATAATCATCCAAAGAGATCTGTATTGGTTTTAAACCCAAGAGTTTTAAATGTATTGATAATCTTTTGGAAAAGGTTGTTTTTCCTGATGACGAAGGTCCTGAAATTAGAACTAAATGGCAATCTTTTGACTCTACTATCTGCTTGGCAATATCAGATATATTTTTTTCATGTAAAGCTTCTGAGAGTTTAATAATCTCATCAAAAGACCCCTTTCTTATGGCTTTATTGAGAAGACCAACATTTTCAACATTCAATATCTCTGCAGTTCTTTTGTGAGCTTTAAATATTGAAAACATCTTATCCTGGTTAACAAAAGGTCTTATTTTGTTTGGATTATCAACAGAAGTGACCATTAGAAGTATCCCCTCTTGATAGAATTTTAAATCAAAAAGATTTAAGTATGATGTATCCGGCACCAAATGTCCGTAATAGTATCCGGGTGTGCCATCTAAATAGTAAACAGATGAGTAAAGAGTTGTTCTTGATCGAAATAGTTCACTTTTATCTTTTGCTCCATACTCTTCAAAAATTTTTATTGCATCAACAGTAGGAATAGTTTCTCTTATAAAGGGCAGCTCTAGAGAAACCAACTTTTTCATATCATCCTTTATCTTCTCAACATCAAGGCTATCACCATTCTTCATTATATATTCACAATACAATCCATTTGACACTGAATGTTTAACTATCAACTTTGATCCGGGATAAACATTTCCAATAGATTTCTGCAAAAGAAATGTAAGAGACCTAACATACATTCTATGCCCATCAGGATCATCAACACCTATAAACTCTATATGTTTTGGTTTGAAAAGATTATAATTTAACTCTTTAATTTTATTATTAATCCTAACTCCCACATAATTTTTATTATTATCGGGCTCTATAATTTTTAGGAGTTCATCAACTCTAGTTCCTATAGGAAGCTGATAACATTTATTATTGTTATTACAGCATATTTTTATTTTTTTCATAAATAATCCTTAAATTATTAAGTTTGCTCATTAACCTAATTAAAGATCTGATAAGCTCAACATATGTAATTTTTTAATAGATTTTCTTTCGTACATGTTAAATAAAAATCCTGTATCAAAAGAATAAATTTAATTGATTGGTTCCAATAGTTTAAAATACTCATCTCTATTTTTTATTATACTTATGGCCTTATTAAGTTGGTCATCATCATTTAACATAACTTTATACTTAGACCTATTACCAAAAAAACGAGTAGTAAAATCAATAGCAAGCAGATTTTTGATATCTTTCAAATTATCATCAAAAAGTTTTGATTTAATATCATTATTTATCGCAGCTATATCATCAACAAGCTCTGACACTCTTGTATCATTTGAAATCTTTTTTAAAGAGTCTAAAAGTATTTCACTTTTTAGTTTAAAATCTATTTCCAAATCTTTTATATAATCCTTAAACTCCTTAACTACAAAAGATTCAATATCCCCTCTAAATTTATAATCTTGATTTTCCTTCAAAAACTTATAGGTAAAATTATTAAAACAGTTTTTCATCCTCAAAAATGCTATATAATCACTATATTTTTTTGACTTGACACTAAGATCAGGAATTATCCCTTTACCTGATTTAACAACTCTTCCTGATTCTGTAAAAAATGAGAGCGTATCAGAAGGTATAGATTTCGTATGTTCAGAAAAATAGTCAAGTTTTTGTATCAATCTTCCACTTGGTGTATAATACTTTGCAATTGTTATCTTTAAAGAGGTAGTATCATTAACATTATATATTTGTTGAACCAAACCTTTACCAAAAGACCCCTCTCCTACAATAACACCTCTATCATAATCTTGAATTGCTCCGCTTACAATTTCAGAAGCAGATGCACTTGAAGAGTTTATAAGTATTACAAGAGGTATGGTAACAGATACAGGTTCCTTATTTGTTTTATACTCCTTTATAAGAGTATTATTTTTACCTCTGGTTGAAACAATTTTTTTATTTCTATCTAAAAATAGATTAGTAATTTCAACTGCCGATGTAAGTAAACCTCCGGGATTAAATCTTAGATCTAAAATAATACCTTCAACTCCACTATCCAGAAGAGAAAGAAGCTCTCTTTTTACATCTGAAGATGTTCCATTAGAAAACTGACTAACCTTGATATAACCAACGCCATCTACAACTCCCGCATATGGAACATTGTTTATTTTTATCTCATCTCTCTCTATTTCAAAAAAGAGGTTTCTTTTCTCCCCTATTCTCTCAATCTCCAAAACAACAGTTGATCCCTTTTCTCCTCTTAGATACTTTGAAGCATTACCGGAAGTTAAACCTTTTGTGTCAAAATCATCTATTTTCATTATTCTGTCACCGGCTTTAAGTCCAACTTTTGAAGCAGGAGAGTCATCTATTGGAGAAACTACAGTTAATCTTTTGTCTGATCCACTAGTTCCTATATATACCCCTATACCTCCATACTTACCCTTTGTTAAATCATCGTAATGCGTTTTAGATCTACCCTCAAGAAGTATTGTGTAAGGATCCAAAGTTTCAAGCATGGATTTAATTCCCGAGAGTATAAAACCTCTGGGATCAATGGAATCTACATATTTATTGTTTAGCTGTTGATATGTATTAAAAAAAAGATCAACATTACTACTAAGCTCTCTATAGTAATCAAGCTCCTTTTGAGACGAGTAAAGGGAAATTGCTACAAACAAAAGAGTAATTATTCTAGTCAAGTTTAACCCCCAATCTCTCAGAAAGAGAAGCCTTGATAGTTTCATAAATCTGGCTCTCCGTCAAGGTTCCATCAATCTGTTCTACTCTATCAACATTTTTTTCGGCTATTTTATTAAACCCGGATATAACTCGGTTGAAAAAGCCACTCTTTTCCAGCTCAATTCTATCCTTTTCACCGCCTCTTATACTCTGCCTTTTATTTGAGGTTTCAAGATCAATTTTAATATAAAATGTAAGGTTAGGTACAATCTCATACCCTTTGGTTGAATACCTATTTAAATAATCTATAGCTTCAAGATCAAGACCTCTTCCAAAACCTTGATAAGCCAGAGTGGAATCAATAAACCTGTCACATATAACAAAGTAACCATTACTAAGATCTTCTTCAATCTTTTCACATAATTGAGATCTGGATGCAAGGTATAGAAGAAGTTCACTTCTCTCAGAAAGGTTACTGCTCTTATCAAGTAAAATATCTCTAATCTTTTCTCCAATATCGGTCCCACCCGGTTCCCGATAGATTTTATACTTGATATTAAGCAGATCAAAAGTTTTAGTTAGTTTCAATATCTGAGTTGTTTTTCCTGATCCGTCTATACCTTCAAAACTAATGAATAAACCCTTTTTAATATTATTTATTTTTTCCAATCACTACCACCTTTATCTTATCGGGAACAATTAAAGGATTTCGATAATTTAAACTTTTTAACCTTATCTGTTCAGCTTCAGCATCCTCTCTATACTTAAAGTCTCCCATCCTTATTTTAAAAAGAGGTTCATTAAATAAAAGATATATATTCCTATTTTTCAAAACTTTTTCATAAAAAGCTTTTTTCTCTTTAGCCTCTTCCATATCAGTAGATTTAAAAAGCTGAATTCTATATCCATCCAACTCAACAATAGTTGTGTCCTTATCTGAAAACTCTTCTTGATTTAGATATGGAAACAGCTCCGGAAAATCATTTTTATTCAAAACCTTAATACTGTCTGTATTAAACTTTATTCTATTTAGGTTGTACACTTTGGTTATCTTTTGAGAAAAAGCAAAGATTGAGAGAAGAAAAACCAAAACTACTATTTTAACTTTCATTCATTTGATCCAATTGACTAATTTTAATATTTTTCTCTTTTGAGAGAGAATCCAACTCATCTTTATATCTCTTAAATCTTTCAAGATATTTTTTATTTTCAGGATGATTTCTCAATAAACCGGTATAATAGTTTATCTCCTCCTCTATTCTTTGTTTAGCAATCTTAAACTCAGAATCAATTAAAGCTTTTCTATAATCAACATTAGTAGGATCATCTTCCAATAAGTGAAGGTACACCTCTCTTGATTTCTGATATTGTCCTTGAGAGTTATATATTTCACCCAATGTTGTTGTAGCAATTTTAATAGGTTTTCTGTAAGTACCTCGCTTTTCAGCTAATAGGTTATCAACAACATCCTTCTTAAAGCTACTATTGTTTTCAGAGTTATGATCAACTTCCCCCCTAAAACCATCATCTGATTTTAAATCTATCTCATTATCCAAAAGATTGATGTCTTTATAAAAAGTCAGGTTAGAATCAACAGATTTAAGATCTTCTTCTAACTCCCTTTGTTTATCAATAAGCTTCTTTACTCCTTCATCTTCAGTATCATTAAGATCGCTATCTACTTTTGGAAGAGAAAAGCTATCTACCTCCTCCAAAAGGTCAAACTCATCAAGATCACTATCTACGTTAGATTCAGGTAGAGTTACAAAACTTTCACTGCCATCATATCTATTTTCATTAGAAACACTTAACGATGATTTTTTTATAAAATCATCATCTACACTATTTTTATCTTTAGACAAATTTTCCTTGTATCGTCTAAGTGCAGAAGCCCTTTTTTCTGCATCTTCATCTTTAGTCAAATCTTTTTCATAAATATTATCAGCGGAACTTTCTACAGTATTGTTAAACTGTCCAGGTTCTTCAAGGTACTCTTTATCATTTTCTAAACCACTGGTAGAGAGATTAAAACTTTCTCTATTTTTTAATCCCAATAAGTTTTTAACATTTTTATTAAAAGGATCAAGCTTATACAATTTTCTAAGCATAAGGGTGTACTCTTCTCTCTTACCTAAATTGAGATATACTTCACTTAATAAGTTGTAGATTGCTTGATTCTTTTCATCTATATTTTTTAGGTAGTTCAAAAGATCTTTTGCTTCCTCAAACTTCTGATTCTTAATCAATATTTTTATCCTCAAAAGCTCTAAGGAGAAGTAACCTTCAAAATCATCTTCAGCTTTGTCTATAATTTTTTGAGCCTTCTTTAATTCCCCATTTTCAATAAAACACTCTGCGACTCTTGCAAAATATAGACTATTTTTTCTATATAAGGATTTTAACTTTTTAAGGTTATTCATACTCTCCTCTAAAAATCTTCAGCAATTGAAACAAGTCTATGTCTGTTTGTTATGGTTATATAACCTTTCTCTTCTGAAATTAGGGAGTCTTTTTTAAACTTACTCATTACCCTTATAGCTGTTTCAATTGTAGTTCCTGAAAGATTTGCTATATCCTGTCTGGAAAGTTTAATATTTAGCTTTATTCCATCTTTTACCCTTTCCCCTGTTCTTTTGGCTAATTTGAGAATATTTATTGCAATTCTTCTTTCTACCTTCTCCAAAGCCATATCTTTGAGAACTAAATATGATTCTTTAAGATACTTATCCAAAATTGAGTTCATATTTTGGGAAACTATACTATAATTTTTGATAATATTTTTAAAATCAAGAACAGAAATCTTACCTACTATAGAGGGTTCCAATGCCTGTGCACTGTAAATATATTCAGATTCTGAATTATGAATAACACCATTATCAGTTAAAAGATCATTCTCCGAAGCAATCTTTAAAATAACATCTTTCCCGCTTTGAGAGTGTGCTAATAGTTTTACCCTCCCCTCAAAAACAAAAAATATCCAGTGAGCTCCTACTCCTTCTTCAAAAAGAAACTTGTTTTTATCAACACTTGAAACAATAAACTTATCCGAAAACTTCTCTATTTCAGATTCCCTCATTCCACTAAATATTGGAAGCTTTGATATATATTCACTCTTTTGGATAGCTCTCATATTACACCTTTCAACATAAACATAATACTTTAAGTTAATTTATAATTTTACTAAATTTATAATGATTGTTCAACTATAATCTTATACCATTATAATTAAAACAAACAACCTATAAAAACCACTACAACAACAATACTGTATAATAAATAATGAAATTAATCACAATTTGAAAGTTTTTTTTATTTCAAAACTCTTTTTTTCAATAAATATAGTTCCCTCAATAATTGTTCATCCATCTCCTCTTGAAACTTGAGGCGATTAGAGACCTTATCTTTTTTTGATAGAAATTTAGATTCTTCAAGTTTTGCTGATATATTTGAAAAAGCCAATAAAAGCTTCTCTTTCCCCTCTATACTACTTGAAAAGTAGATCTCCTCCTGCCTTGAAACATAATCTTGAAAAAAAAGTTTTAACCCATCATCATCTATCAATGATAGTATATCAATAAATTTTGTTGACTCTCCATCCTCAAACTGTTCATATATTATGGAAAATATCTTTTTTGAATATATATTGGAAAAGTATGATTCATCAAAAAGTTTTAAAGATTTAATCAAAATCTCATTATCACTTAACATCAGATACAGAAGGTTAAACTCCACTTCATCATTTCCAAAACCAGATGAATAAACCTTTTTTGTATCCTCTTCCGCTTTAAACCTTTTAGATCCTCTTTTAAAAGGTTTTTCGAGATAACCTTCAATAGTTGACCTATTTAAATTAAGTAACTCAGAGATCTCATTTAGCATTAGATCCTTTACCAACTTATTGGTTAATAGAGAAAAGAAGGGATCCAAACTGTTTAAATATCTAATTTTATCTTCAGAGGAGTCAAAAGAGCCAAACTTTATATTATAAAATTGAAGAAGAGAGAGAGAGTTCTCAATTAGAAGATCCATCTTCTCCTTTCCTCCAGCTTTAAGAACAGAATCGGGATCTTCACCTTCCGGAAGATTAACTACTCTTACCTCTATCCCTTTGTCAAGAATAAGTGATGCAGATTTTAATGAAGCCTTAACACCAGCTTTATCTCCATCAAAAATAATTGTAACCTTACTTACATTTCTCTTTAAAATTTTAACATGCTGCTCTGTAAGTCCAGTTCCACACAATGCTATACAGTTTTTATATCCAAAATTAAACATCTTTATTTGATCTAAATTACCCTCAACCAGTATTGCTGAATCAAGCTTTCTGATAGATTCCAGAGAGTGGTAAAAACCAAAAAAGATACTGCTTTTATTGTATATCTCAGTTTCGGGAGAGTTTAAATATTTAGCAACCTGATCACTGTCACCAAGATCTCTTCCACTAAAAGCTACTACATCCCCGGTAATGTCGTAAATGGGGAAAACAACCCTGTTTCTGAAAAAATCATAGTAGTTTTCACTCTTACCTTTCTTTAAAAAACCCGCTTCAAAAAGAAAATTTTCTCCATACTTTGATATTAGATCTTTATTATCTGAAAGAAAGTTCCAAAAGTCGGGAGCGTAACCTATCTTGAAAAAATTTATAGTATTGTTATCTAACTCTCTTTTCTCTAAAAAAGATATAAGTTCTCTACTTTTTGAGTTTTGTATAGTATTAAAATATATTTTTGCAACATCTCTGTAAAGATCTTTTAGCATAGTTATTTTATCGGTATCTTTTTTTCTATAGTTGTTTGTTTCAACTATATCAATACCATACTTTGCAGCCAATAATTTTACAGAGTCCTGCCATGGTATTCTATCATACTCAGTAATAAACTTTATTGCATTACCTGATATTCCACAACCAAAACATTTAAAGATCTGTTTGTTTTCAGATACCATAAAAGATGCTGTTTTCTCATCGTGGAAAGGGCAACTGGCTTTGTAATTAGCCCCTGCCCTTCGCAAATCTATCCTTTCGGATATAATATCCACTATGTTTGTGGTTTGTAAAACTTTATCTATCTGTTCTTTAGGTATCATTTCTAATAATTTTGTGTATTATTACTAAAGTACTCAAGCTTTATACCTGCAATTGAGAACATTTTTTCACTCTCATCGCCTGCATGGTACTTCTTTTCACAAACAACCCTTTTTATTCCACAATTTATTATGAGCATAGCACAAGTTCTACAAGGTGTCATTCTACAATACAGTGTTGCATTATCTATAGAAACGCCAAGCTTGGCAGCTTGACATATTGCATTTTGCTCAGCATGTACAGTTCTCATACAATGCTCGGTTACGGAACCATCCTCATGAACAATCTTTTTTAGCTGATGACCAACATCATCACAATGATCAAGCTTTCTGGGTGATCCCGCATATCCGGTTGCAAGAATTTGAGAATCTCTCGCAATAACACAACCAACCATTCCCCTGTTACAGGTTGATCTCTTGGCAACAGAGTTCATAACCTCCATAAAATACTCATCCCAAGTTGGTCTAGCCATTAAAAGCTCCTCTAAAATATTTGTTTTGATAATCTCTTCTTTATCTCATCTTTTCCAAATATATCGAGAATGAGATCAAGATCGGGACCATGCTGCTCTCCGGTTAATCCAACTCTAACAGGCATCCAAAGCATCTTCCCTTTAATTTTATTCTCTTTGCCAATAGAGTTAATCATTTTTTTACAGCTATCACCGGAAAAATCAATACTCTCTAGACCTTCAACTATTTTTGAAAAGAGAATTTGAGAAGATTCCTCTCTAATCATATTTAGATTATCTCCCTCAATTTCTACCTGATCTTTGAAAAAAATCAAACTTTGATCAACTATCTCTTTAGCTTTGTTTACTCTTGTTTTAAGAGCTTCTATAACCTTTAAAACCTTCTCCTTCTCTTCAGTGTCAATTCCTGCTTTATCAAATTCGGGTTTCAACATATCAAAAAGTAGATTTGTATCATAATCTCTAAGATATTGAGAATTTATCCAATCAAGCTTTACATAGTCAAAAACAGCGGCACTCTTATTTATTCTTGATGCCGAAAACTCCTCAATCAATTCATCCATTGTAAACAATTCTCTATCTCCCGAAGGATGCCATCCAAGAAGAGCAACATAGTTTACAAGAGCCTCTTTTAATATACCTTTCTCTTTAAAACTCTCAACGCTAACATCTCCATGCCTTTTGGAAAGTTTCTTTCTTTCACTGTTTACAAGCAAAGGTAGATGAACAAAAGTTGGAGACTCCCAGCCAAAAGCTTTATAGAGAGCAACATGAAGCGGAGTAGAAGGTATCCACTCCTCTCCCCTTATTACATGAGATATTTTCATCAAGTGATCATCAACAATATTTGCTAAATGGTAGGTAGGGAATCCATCACTTTTCAAAAGAACTTGATCAGCAATAGTATCCGATTCAACCTGTATATTTCCATATACCATATCATCAACTTCAACTTTATCTTTTGTTAAAGGAACTTTAAACCTTACAACATATTTTTCACCATTATTTATCCTCTCCTCTATCTCTTCAGGAGAGAGCTTTCTACATCTTCTGTCATATTGAGGTTGAGGAACTTTCTGTTTCTGCTGCTCCTCTCTCATCTTTTCCAGATCCTCGGAACTACAGAAACATTTATAGGCAAACCCCTTATCTTCAAGTTCTTTACAATAGCTTCTATAAATATCTGTTCTTTCACTTTGAACATAAGGACCAAAATCTCCACCTTTTTGTGGTGATTCATCAAACTCTATTCCTGCCCACTCCATACTTGAAATTAAATTCTCTACTGCACCCTCAACAAATCTACTTTGATCTGTATCCTCAACTCTTAAAATTAGTTTCCCGCCATTTTTTTTAGCAAAAAGAAAGTTGTAAAGTGCAGATCTTAAACTTCCCACATGAATATATCCTGTTGGTGAAGGTGCAAATCTAACTCTAATATTATCCATCTATTTTCCTCCAATTAGAAAACAAAAAAACCGGTAGTTAACCGGTAATTTTGTTACATATATCTCTTTTTTTAAAGACCAAGCTTCTCTTCTATTCTTTCTAAATCTCTTGCCAGATTAGGGTAGCTTATAGGCTTTGTGTGAAAAGAGAAAAGAAGTTTATTAAACTCATCATCTCTCTTTAGAATATTATCTATAGAGTAACCGGAGATCATTATAATCTCTAAATTAGGTTTTTTAGCTTTGAAAGTTTTTACAATTTGTCTTCCATTTATATTTCCTAACTGATAATCCGTTATAAGAACATCATAATCATCAATCATTTCAATAGCTTGCTTGTCATTTGTAGTAGTTTTACACTCGTAATTAAATAGTTCAATATTTGCCTTAACAGTCGTTAAGGTAGCCATATCATCATCTATAACAAGAATTTTCATTGCTCCCCCGGTTATTTAAAATCTGAAATATTCAGCTAAGAATGAAAATACACAAAAATGAAGCGATAGTCAAGCTTTTTGATTTTTAAATTATAGCAAAAAATTAAATATTTCTACCATAAAAAAATTATCAAATATTTGTTTTGTAACATAGGTTACAGAAATAAAATGAAAACACACTTAAATTTAAGATGTCCATTTAAATAACTATTAGAAACGAGTAGAGAGGTAAAATTATGAGTATGTTTTGTTTTCAATGTCAAGAAGCCGCAGGTGGAAAAGGATGTTCAATAAAAGGGGTATGTGGAAAAGAGGAGTCCACTGCCAACCTTCAAGATCTTTTGATCTATGTTTCAAAGGGGATCTCTGTTATATCAACACAATTGAGATCTAAGGATATTGAGTTTGATAAGGAGTTGGTAGACAAGTATATAATGGAAGCTCTTTTTGTTACCATTACAAATGCAAATTTTGATAATGCAGCAATTTTAAACAAAATTAAAGAGGGTTTAAAGATAAGATCTGAAATCTCAAAGCTTACCTCAATAGAAAACCCTCATGATTGCGTAACTTGGACTCCAAATAGTGATCAAGATTTTTACAACAAATCCAACACCATTGGTGTACTTGATACAGAAAATGAGGATGTAAGATCTTTAAGAGAACTTGTTATTTACGGCCTTAAAGGTATGGCAGCTTATGCAGAACATGCAATCAATCTAAAATTTTCAAAAGATGAGATAGGTGAGTTTGCTCAGAGGGCTTTGGCGGCTACTTTAGATGATTCACTTTCTGTAGATGAGTTAGTAAGCCTTGTTCTGGAAACAGGTAAAAATGGTGTTGAAGTTATGGCTCTTCTGGATAGTGCTCATACTTCAACTTTTGGAAACCCTGAAATAACAGAGGTTAACTTAGGCGTTAGATCAAATCCGGGTATTTTGGTTTCCGGTCACGACCTTACTGATATGAAACAACTTTTAGAGCAAACTAAGGGAACGGGTGTTGATATCTATACCCATAGTGAAATGCTTCCTACTCACTACTATCCTGAATTTAAAAAATATGATCATTTGGTTGGAAATTACGGTAATGCTTGGTGGAAACAGAGAGAAGAGTTCCCTACTTTCAACGGACCTATACTCTTTACTACAAACTGTATAGTTCCTCCAAAAAAAGGTGTTGAGTATGCCGGAAAGATCTTCACCACAGGTTCTTCAGGACTGGAAGGAGCTACACATATCTTCCCTGACGAAAACGGTAAAAAAGATTTCTCTCCAATTATAGAGATGGCAAAGAACTCAAAACCTCCTCAAGAGATTGAGAGTGGAAAAATTATTGGTGGTTTTGCTCATAATCAGGTTATATCACTTGCAGATAAGGTTGTAGAAGGCGTAAAGAGTGGAGCTATTAAAAAGTTCTTTGTTATGGGTGGATGTGACGGAAGAATGAAATCGAGAGATTATTACAAAGAGTTTGCCGAAAAACTTCCAAATGATACAATTATCTTAACAGCAGGATGTGCCAAGTATAGATACAACAAACTCAATCTTGGAGACATTGGTGGAATCCCTAGAGTTTTAGATGCAGGTCAATGTAACGATTCATACTCTTTAGCTGTTATAGCACTCAAACTTAAAGAGGTGTTTGAACTAGATGATGTAAATGATCTTCCTATTGCCTACAATATTGCATGGTACGAGCAAAAAGCTGTTATTGTGCTTCTAGCTCTATTATACCTGGGAGTTAAAAATATACATTTAGGTCCAACATTACCGGCATTCCTATCTCCAAATGTTGCTAAGGTTCTCGTAGAAACATTCGGAATTAGTGGAATAGGTGATCCTGACGATGATGTAAAACAGTTTATGAGTGCTTAAATCTACAGATATTAAGTAAAGTAAAATAAAAAAGAGGGTGTCTTAAAAATTTGACACCCTCTTTTTTTACAATCTAACCTTTAAGCTTTCATGTAAAGAACACAACTTCCTTCATAAAAATTACTGATAGTGGCATAGAATTTGTACAATAGACAAGTGGTAAATTATGGAGTGAGTATGAAACTAAAAGATTTTCTACTAAACAATACACAACTTCCAACAGTTAGAAGCAGTCTAAATGCCTACTCACTAAGGCAAAGATCTATTGCAGACAATATTGCAAATGTTGAAACTCCCGAGTTTAAAAAAACAAAGGTAAATTTTGAAGAGCTTTTTATGGAAGCTCTAAAAGAGAAAAACTCACCACTGGTTAAAACAGATGAAAAACATCTTCCGGAAAAACTAAAAGCTTTAAATGTAGATGCTAAAGTTGAAGAGGTTAAAGATGACAACTACTCAAATGGGATAAACAGTGTTAACTTAGAAGAAGAGATGGCAAATTTAGCAATCAATCAAATAAAGTTTGAGGCTATGTCAAAGTTGGCAAAAAAGCAATTCTCTCTTTTAAAGTCTGCAATATCAGGAAGATAGAACAAGATGTGTTTTTACTGTTATGGCACGGAATTTGTAATATAAAAATTTAGAGAAAAGTAATTAAAAGTTTAATTGGAGCAATCATGAATTTTAAACGAAACTTTTTTAACAGTATAGAGATCTCAGCAACAGGTTTGCACGCTCAAAGAAAAAGAATGGATGCCATTGCTTCAAATATAGCTAATGTTAACACTACAAGAACAGAAGAGGGTACTCCCTACAAAAGACAGGTAACTGTTTTTACTGAAAATGTTAAGGTTAACAGATTTAGCGATCTTCTTGAAGATGAAAGAACACAACTAAAAACGACAGATCCAAATCATCTTAAAGTTGAAGAGCATATAATCTGGAATGATACACTTTCAGGAGTCAGGGGTGAAAATGTAGAGGTTGAGAATCCTTATAAATCTATTTATGATCCCTCTCACCCCGATGCAGATGAGAATGGATATGTTTTAGTTCCCGATATAAATATAGTTAGTGAAATGAGCGATATGATTGCAGCTTCAAGGGCGTATGAAGCAAATACCACAGCAATTAATGCTGCAAAGGGTATGGCTAAAAATGCACTCTTGATTTAGATTGAAATTAATATTATTTTAGGATGAGAGAGAGACTATGAACTCTGTTAATGTAAATAGTAGCACAGTAACACAAAATAGTGTTGGAATAAATGCCCTAAATAATAGTTCAGCAAAAATGGATACAAAAACGGGCGGAATGAGTGCAAGAGAGAAGGACAATTTATTAATATATGACAAGAGCAGAGACTATAACACCTATGGTTTTACCGGAAAAGTTAACAGAGAGCACTACTATTTAGGTAAAAATTTTGATGTAACAGTTTAAGGACTTATTATGATAAATAATCCAAACGACATAAACAGACTGGATCTTGCAAATCAGATCAAAGATATTAGAGAAAACAAGCTAACTGACTTAAAATCACAAACAGATGCAGTTGACAGTAATAAGGAAAGTTTTAAGGATATGCTTAAAGGGTTTGTTGGCGATGTCAACAAAATGCAAAAAAAAGCAGACGATTCTGTTAATAAACTTGCCACCGGAGAGATAACTGATGTACATGATGTGATGATAAAGGTTGAGGAAGCAAACCTTTCTTTCTCACTTATGATGGAGATAAGAAATAAGATTGTTGAAGGGTATAAAGAGGTTCTTCGTACCAATGTTTAGATCAATCACCTCTACATGTTGATTGCAACCTTTAATTTTGTCTACATTTTTATACTTACAATCTCTTTTAAAAGGTTGTAAGGGAGATAGAAGACCGAAGACAGAAGAGGTGTCGCTTCGCTCTTTTATTTAGATAATAGTTATAAATAATGTTGAAGAACTGAAAGTTTTCTATTCTGTTAGATTAAAATCTTTGTTCTATTTTTATATAAATAAAGCTGAAATTAGTAAAAGTTTTAAGATTTTTATCAAAACCTATAAACTACCGATAAGTTTCGTATTACTGCGTCATCACCTTTTTATCTTCAAATCACTTAGGCTTGCTAGGCTCAAATCACATAAAAATTTAATTCCTTGTACTACTCGTTTCTAGCCTGTCTAAATTTTTGGAAAGTTTTTTATCAAAAATAAGCAAAAACATAATTGGGGCATAAAGCCCTGAACTCTTTACCATTATTGATGATGGAGACTCAAACCCTTGACGGGTTTACCGATTCCACCGCTATATTGGTAATGGAGGTTTGCTTCACACCCTTCCTTTATAAGATACCAACTTTAGTAGTTATGATAAAATTAACTAGTATAATAGCTTACCATTATTAGGACTCTGTACCCTGAGGTTACTCAAAGGGTACAGCTTATAAACCATACTAATGAAAATATTTTTTCATCGAGTTCTAAATACAATATCTCTAAAATAATATTTGACTAAACAAGGCTAAATCCTTATCATATGAAGGATGAAACTATTTTTCTTAGTTTTTTATTGCTAGATTTTCAATTTAGCACCGGGATGAAGTCATATGTTTTTATTTTTTTTACTTGTCTATTAGATTTTTTTCTAGGATGGCTTAATAATCAAAGACCGGGAAATATGAATACTTTAAATACTGAATATACTTATGTTTCTTTCATTAAATTTTAAATGGTGTATTTTGTACCTGAGTACGGTATGGATGGCCTATATTTAGGAGTTATAAAACAAATGGGGGAGGTTTTATGTCTATAAGGGATTTCACTATCAAAAAAAGGATGTATCTATTCATCTTAACTCCTGTGATTCTCGGTTTACTTTTTGTCGTATATTTTAATACGAGCGAACTCTATAAATCTTCTAGTGAGAAGACGGAAGAGGCTATATTTAATCTTACAAAAGCTTATAGTGCAAAGATTGAGAGCGAATTAAATTTTGCATTAAAATCTGCACACTATCTTGCCCAATCTATTGAATCTATGGTTCAGAGTGGACATGCAAACAGGGATGAAGCCCTTGCTATGGTGAAAAAGCTTATGGAAGGTGATAAATTCTTTGGAGCTTTTGTTGCGATGGAACCAAATGGGTTTGATGGGAAGGATAGTGAGTATAAAGGAGCCCGAGGTAGTGGTGCTGATGGAAGATTTGTTCCTTATTGGAATAAAGCAAATGGTGTAATATTAGAGCCTTGCAGTTCATACAACGAGGGTGATTCCAATAATGAGTGGTATATGGACCCTAAAAATAGTAGGAAAGCTTGTGTTACAGAGCCCTACTTTTTCCCGGCCGGTGGTAAAGATGTTCTGATGATTACATTTTTACATCCTATCTTTCTTGATGGAAAGTTTATTGGTGTTGCGGGTGTAGATCTAACCATGGATCTCTTTAGAAAGTTTACAGAAAATATTAAACCTTTTGAAACAGGGTACTCCTCCCTCCTTTCAAATGAGTCTGTGGTGGTAACCCATCCTAAAAAAGATATTGTAGGAAAGAAGCTAACTCTTATCTCTAAGGATAAGCGTGCAAAAGATTGGGGTGAAAATATAGCTCAAGGTAAATCTTTTAAATATGATAAGATATCGATTAAAACAGGAGAGCTTATAAGGGTATTACATGTTCCTATAGAAATTCATGAAATTGAAAAAAAGATGTCATTTATGATATCTTACCCTTTAGAAAAATCTCTAGCTGATGTAAAGAATGATATTATTAATTCAATTATTATATCAGTAATAGTGATTATAGTTATAATTCTAGCTATCTTTATTACTACGAAGCGGATCTCTGACAATATAAAAGATTTGGTTTCACGAACAGATTCTATTGCAACCACAATAGGTAGAGGGGATTTCTCTTTAGATTATGATGATGACATTGGTATAGATTTTATTCCTGTAAGAGAATCCATTAAAAAGATTACGGAAGTATTTATAGCTCCAATAAACGATATTTTAACCAATCTCAATCAAATATCAAAGGGTAATATTCCACAAACAATTGATACATCAAAGTATAATGGAGAGTTTAAGACTATGATTATGGGCTTAAATACCATAATTGAAGTTGTTAACAATACTATTACAGAGATTGAAAAGGTTAATGAAAGTGCAGAGAATGATAAGTTCTCTTTTAGAGGTTCTCTAAGTGGAGTGGATGGAAGCTGGAAAGATATATTGGTTGGTGTAAATAGACTTATGGAGATTTCAGAAGGATTTCTCAATAGAGTTAATAGTAATATGAAAAAGATGAAAGAGGAGGGTGAACTTCAGCTTTTATCATCTAAATATCAAAAAGATGAGGTGAATAAACTAATGTCCGTATTGGACTCTATCTCAGAAGGGGATTTGACTAAAGTATATCTTCCGAGTGATATTGATTCAACTCTTTTGGATGTTAAGCATCTGTTTGATCAAATCTCAAAAGCGGTTACAAAAACTACACAATCGTTGAGCAGGGTATTAACAGAGGTTAAATCTGCAACAAATCATATCGATTCCGGATCAAGTCAACTTTCCGATGCCAGTCAAAGTCTATCAACCGGTTCAACGGAACAATCTAGTTCAATTGATCAACTTACCGCAACTATGACAGAGATAGCTTCTCAGACAAGAGCTAATGCAGAAAATGCTAATATGGCAGCTAAACTTGCTGTAGCCGCTAAAGATTCTGCAGCTTCAGGAAATAGCCAAATGGTTGAAATGTCAGAGGCTATGAATGATATTACAGATAGTTCAAAGGAGATTAAAAAAGTAATTAAAGTTATTGATGATATAGCTTTCCAAACCAATCTACTGGCACTAAATGCTGCTGTAGAAGCTGCTAGAGCAGGAGCTCACGGTAAAGGTTTTGCCGTTGTTGCAGACGAAGTTAGAAACTTAGCTCAAAGATCTGCAGAGGCGGCAAAAGAGACAACAGAACTGATAGAATCATCAAATAAGAAGGTTGAAAGGGGATCGACTATTAGTTCAGAAACTATGAAATCTCTTGAAGAGATCTCCATAAATATTGCGAAAACAGTTGATTTTGTAGAGGAGATTGCTGTAGCTTCTGAAGAGCAAGCTAAGGGTATAGAACAGTCCAATATTACTTTGACAGAGGTTTCTAAGGTTACTCAGAATAATGCTACAAATGCAGAGCAGACAGCATCCGCAGCTATCCAGCTCTCAAGAGAGAGTAACTCTCTAAAAAGCTCAATATCAATATTTAAACTCAATAACTCCGAAGTGTACGGTAGAAATGATAGAAGAGAGAGTTCTGTCAAATATATATCTACAATGGATGAGAGAGAGCAGGAGGAGCCTACTCTAATCAACAATCTTAATAACGATGAGTTTGGTGAGTTCTAGGAAAATGAGGCTGTTTCTATAATTTTACCAAGGATAAAAAAGGGCGAGTATTCGCCCTTTTTTTTAGAATGGGATATTAGTTGTTTAACCTGAATTCGATATAAGTATTCACCAACTATTTAATAAGTATAAATCTATGTGTAAAAAGATGTTCCCTGAGGCTCTCGAAGGGAACTAAAATAACAATCATATAATTATACCCTTCGAGAACCTCAGGGTACACACAAAAGATATATTTCTAATTTTAATTATTACATAAAATAGGTATTTGTTTTATATCCAACTCAGGTTTGTTTCCTATCTAGAGGATAGATAGGTAATAGAGGTTTGCTTTAGATCTTTCTTTGGTGGGAAGATACATATTTTGGCAATTATGAAAAAATTAACTACTATAATAATATTATACTTGAATCCCTAGGTTTAATTATTATATAAGATAGCCTACTATTTTTATACCGAACTAAGTTTGATATAGTATATTTTAGAATTAAAAAATATCTCTTTCTTAAACACATTCATTTGGGCTAAAATAAATATTAAGAACTTAGCGGAATAGAGAAATAAATTTCATTTATATTCTTAATAGATAAGTTTATTATATATCAAAATTTAAAAGATATAAACTTCTACAGAATAAGTATAAAGCTTTATCAAGATTATTTTTTAAAATTTCATAACATACAAATCTAAATATTATTGACTATAGAGATAGTTTAAATTATAATTTAGATTAATTAAAAACAGGTAATTATGTTCTATTTTGTAATAAATAAAAAATCCGGTTCCTACAATAAACTTGATGAAGAGAAAATTAGAAAAAAAGCTACCGAATACTTTAAGGATCAATTTAAAATTGTTTATACAATAGCAAAAAATGGTAGTTTTGCTCCTGATTTAGATCCAAATAATTTAACCGATAAAGATACCTTAGTAGCAGTTGGTGGAGATGGAACTCTTAACCTATGTTTAAACTTTATTCATAACAACAATATAAGTAAAAACCTTAAACTTGGTCTTATTCCCAGAGGAACAGGAAACAATATGTTAGTAGCCCTAAAACTCTCTAAGGATATAGATAAAAGTTTGAAAATATTAAAAAGAATGGATACAACAGAGCTACAGTATGGAATAGTAAACGACAAACATTGTTTCTTTAATTGCAGTGCAGGATTTTCAGCTTATGTTTTAAAAAACAGAAAATTTAAAAGTCGTAGCGGTTATATTTTTGATCTCATCTTAAACTATGATTACAAACCCGACCTTAGTGAGATCTCCTTTGATAATAAAACAATTAAAGAAAGATTTTTTCATCTATACTTTATAAATACAACACACTATCTTTCAATGGTACCTTTCCTTTCCAATAACAGCAGTGATGGAAATATACATCTCTTTCATACCAAAAAGGTTAATATGCTAAAAAATATGAGCCTTATCTCAAGTATGGTTATAAATGGAGGAGATCTTGAAGTTGAGAGATCTCAAAACTTTAAACTCACACCGGGAAGTAATTGTTTTGTTGAGATTGATGGGGATTGTATACCTAAATATGATGATTACTCTTTTAAATTTGCGGGTAAAGTGTCTATAATATCAAATATTGGCAGTTGTGTAGAGAACTCTATAACTGAAAAAATAACTCAATCTATCTTTTTGAATAGAAAGTAGATAGTAAATATTGTAAGGGATTAAATGAAAGATAAAATTATAGCAGCATTGGCATCTGCTCCGGGGATTGGTGGAGTATCAATAATAAGAGTAAGTGGAGATGGATCTCATAATCTCATTAAAAACTTTTTTTCAAACAAAAAGAAGATAAAATCAGGAAGGTTTTATTACGGCAATTTTATATATAACAATGAGATTATTGATGAGGTAATAGTTCTCTTTTTCAATAAAAAATTTTCATACACGGGAGAGGAGAGTTTAGAAATTAATACTCATGGATCCCCGCTTATTGTAAAAAAGATATTGGATATTCTATATGGTACGGGAATGGTTGTGGAACCTCTTCCGGGTGAGTTTACCCAGAGAAGATTTATGAATGGAAAAATTGATCTAGTCCAAGCTGAAGCTGTAACAGATCTTATACATTCTGAATCTGAACTCTCATTGAAACAATCCAAGGAGCAGTTAAAAGGTGTTCTTTCAGAGGAGCTTTTAGATATAAAAAATGAGATTACCTCTCTCATTTCAACCCTGGAATTAGAGCTTGATTTTAGTGAAGAGGATCTAGATTTTACTCCTAGAAGTGAGATTGATGAGAAGTTTTCTAAACTTTTGGATATATTGAACAACTTCATTAGCAGCTATGAAACGGGAAAGATATACAATGAAGGTATTAAGGTTGTTCTTTCGGGAAAAGTTAATGCCGGAAAATCCAGTTTATTAAATAGATTACTTAAAGAGAATAGAGCCATTGTTACGGATATAGAGGGTACAACAAGAGATATTATAGAGGAAAGGATCTCTATAAGAGGGTACTTAGTTAGAATTATTGATACCGCAGGACTTCGTAAAACAGATGATATAGTTGAATCTGAGGGAATTAAAAGATCTCTTGAGCATATAGAGAATGGTGATATTGTTCTAAATATTATTGATGGTTCAAAATTTGATCCAAATCTTGTTAAAAGTGGTAATAATATTATAAATGTATTGAACAAAGCTGATCTCAATGATAGTTTAGAGTGTGAAAATAGTATAAAAATTTCATGTAAAGATGGAAGAGGAATATCTGACCTTAAAGATATGATTATAGATATAGTAGAGAAAAATATGATTAAGCCCAGATCTGCAATACTTACCAATAAAAGACATTTAGATATTGTAAAAAGAGCTAGACAATCTATAGAACTTGCCAGAGAATCATTAACCTTTGGTATGAATAATGAGGTTATTATACCGGATATAAAAATGGGTTTGGATATTTTAGGTGAACTTACGGGGGAAACAACATCTTTGGATATAATCAATAATATCTTTGCGAATTTTTGTATAGGAAAGTAGGATTATTCTACAATTGGAAAATGATAAAAAGATAGAGGCCCTTGCAGAAGCTATACGATTAGCCAGAAAAGTTGGAGTTATGAAAGCTTCAAAAGAGAGTGGCATTAGCTATTCTACTTTAAAAAGGTGGAAAGAAAAAACAGAAAAATATGGTAAAGGTTATAGTATAAAGAAGATATTAAAGAAGTTTATCAAGCCTCCAAAACCAAAACCTGTTCGTAAAAAGAGAAATATAAACTTAATTGAAGAGTATCAAAATATTTTATTAAGATCTAGATTTATAACCATAGAAGAACATAAATATTGTTTAACAATGGCAACCGATGTAAAGTCGGGGTTTGTTTGTCTATCTCTTTCAAAAGGAAGGGATATTTTATCCAGAAATAGATTTATAGAGCATATAGAATATTTTTTAAAGAAAAGAGGAATCTATCCAAAATTTATTGGAGATAATCCTAGTATTCATCTGGAGAAGGTTAGAAATGTAAAAATAAAAGAAAATAATTGGAGTTATCACAGAAATTTTTCAACAAAGATTTTTAAAGATTTCCTAATATTTAAGGATAAATTTAAACTTCTTGTTTCAGAAAAGATAAATTTAACACTTCTATACCTGTACCAACTCACAACATGTGGAGGAAAATCAATAACACCTTTAATTATAAGTGATACTGATAGTAGGTTCTCTATTATCTTTGATAAAGATGAAGAGGAGATATTAAAGAGAAAAGCTTTAATTATTTTGGATCAAAAGTTTAGAAGTTATAACTCAGAAAACAAGCTTGAAATTTTGGATCTTAGAGAATCCTTAGATATAGATTTTACAAATACTATGGTTATGAAAGAGAAGTATCTACATTCAAATCTCTATAAAATGAATATAGAAAAGTACTATGATGAGGTTATAGACAATAAGAATATTCCTATAGATGTTAAAATAAAATATCATATAAGAATCTCTAATATAAAATTATATCTAGGAGAGTATAAAGAGGCTGAAAAATTAGTTTTAAAAGCTTATAAAATTAGTAAAAAAGAGAAGTATGGTGAAGGAGTACTTAGAGCTCTAATTTCAGCTTGTTACATTATAATAAATAGAACCGAAAACTATGATTTTAAAAATTATCTAAAAAGGATCTCTTTATTTGTTTCTAATGATTCAAGCATTGAAATTAAGAGTAAATATAAATTGCTTCTAGCTGATA
>PDON01000063.1 GCA_002742935.1 Candidatus Cloacimonadota bacterium
TAATTTACGGATTACTAATAACAATAGCTATATTTGTAGTGTCTACATTTGTTGGAAGCAGATTAAACTTTGATATTGAATTTATCCCTCATTCTTTTGTAACACACTCCTTAATGTTAATACTTTCAATAATTATGATCTCTTTATTGAGAAAACATGTAAATTACAGGATCTCTATACCACAATTTAAAAAGATATTAAAACCTATAATATTTGGTATTTTAGCTACAATAGTAGTCAATATATTTATGACAATAATAACAACAATGCTAGGGAGAGAAATCGAAACCCACTACGCATTAAAAGAGATGTCTCCATTACAGGTTTTTCTATTTGTTTTTATCTATGCAAGTATTGCAGAGGAGATTTTATTTCGTGGTTTTCTAATGAATATTTTAAAACCTCTAAACTCGAAAGGGGTAAAAATACTAAAGCGAAATATTAGCGTTCCTGTTATTATAAGTGGATCTTTATTCGGACTAGCACATTTAATTCTTTTAACAACAGGTGCAGGTGGATTTTTCCTATTTAGAATTGTTATTTTTACAACAGTTCTTGGAGTGATAGCAGGATACTATCAAGAGAAATATAACAATAATATTTTTTCAATTATTGTTCATATGTCAGGTAATCTAATGAGTGTAATAGGAGCATTTCTAATGAGTGCAGAGATCTAATAAAAAAATAGGTTAACTACCAGTATCTACTCTATTAAAAAATCTTCTACTTTTTTTCTTAATGAATATGGCATCTTCTTACCATATCCAACTCTTATTAAAATTGTAGGATACTCATTTTTTATACCAACTATCTCTGCCATTTTTTGTGAAAGTTCAAAAATCTCATTAGGTTGGTTCATATAAGCATGAGAAATACCCATTTCTGTAATCTTTAGAAGAGTACGCTCCATGGTTCTCCCTAGATTTATCCACTCCTCAATGGTATTATTTTGAGTTGTAAACAGTATAAAATGGGAAGATGAAGAAATCTTTTTCCTATCACTTCTATTCTGTGATTTCTCATTTACAACTCTGGAAACAATCCACTTTGCAATAAAATATGGAAGATTTGGAGCTCCAAAAACAGAATAACTGAGACCATCTCTTGTAGTATCTTGATCTTTTTTATTGTAACGCATCCATTGATGTAGCTCTCTCTTAAAATTACTATCCCTCATCTGCCTACTATTTCCTTCATAAATAAGATCTGAAATAGAGGTAAATTCAGATGTTCCATTCTTAAAAAAATAGGTTCTTATACAAGGCTCAAAATCAACTGTTTTCAACAAATTAATCTTATCTTCAGTAATTATACTGCTATTATAGGCAGACCTATTAGTCTGTCTAACAAATATTTGAGGAAATAAAGTAGATGTTTCAGTCCCCTTTTTAACAAGCTCTACACTAATAATACCATCTTCAGAAATTGAAACAGACACTTCATAACCTTTATTTGTTGCAGCAATAGAAAGGTTTTCAGTGGCAGCTCCAAGACTTACAAACAGCTCTCTGTTATCAGGATCAACTACAGATAGTGACTTAGTAAAATCAGGATGAATCTCAATCTTTCCTTCCTTGATTTTAAAAAGCCAAGGCTGAGTATTATGACCTGAAGGAGCTTTTACGGCATATTTTATTATCTCAATAAAATCCTTATTTTTCCCTTTTAGTTGAATATCCTTAAACTTCATAATACAAACCTATATGATTTTAACACTACAATATTAAACAGGCTTTAACTGATAACAAATCCGTAAACAGTGTATAGTATATATAAAGAGAAAAAAGCAACTCCTGAAACTCTGCCTATTTTTCTATTCTTTATTGAAAGAGGGTATAAAAGAAGAGTTATAAGGAGCATGAAGGGTCCAAAAATAGTAATATTTATCTCATCTATATAAAAGGGCTTAATTATAGATATAATACCTATCACAAACAATACATTAAAGATATTTGATCCAACAATTCCGCCAACACCAATATCATCTTCACCCTTTCTAAGAGCTTGCATAGTAGTAACGAGTTCCGGAAGTGATGTTCCTATAGCTACAATAGTCAACCCAATAACAAGTTCACTTACACCAAATGATTTTGCAATAGTAGATGCATTTTCAATCAGCAGCTTAGCTCCAAAGTATAGTGAAATTAAACCTCCAATAGTTTTAAAACTATTCTTTACGCTATCTTTATCAACATCATCAATCTCCTCAAACTCCTCCTCACCTGATCTAGCTTTTTTGTATACATAAAAAAGATATCCAATAAACATAGTAACGAGAATAGAGCCATCTACAGCAGATACAACACCATCGAGCATCATTAAATAGAAGGAAAGAGAAACAAAGAAGGTTATGGGAAGATCCCTTTTAAACACCCTCTCCTGTACTTTTATTGGTTTAAGGATTGAAACAAAACCCAAAATAAGTGCAATATTTGCAATATTACTTCCAATTATATTTCCAATACCAATTCCCTCAGAACCGTTTAAAGCATCTATCAAGCTAACAACAAACTCCGGAAGAGATGTTCCAAATGCTACAACGGTTAATCCTACAAAGATAGGGTTGATACCAAACTGTTTAGAAAACCCGCTGGCACCGGAAATAAGATAGTCAGCTCCCTTTACAACTAAAATAAATCCAACAATAAAAAGTATATAAGCCAAGTTTAATATCCTTTGATTAAATTTATTAGAAAATAATACAATATCTTTTCTATATCCACTTTTTATACTTTGAAAAATTTATCCAATCTCTTTACAGCCTCCTCCAAAGTCTCCATCTTCTTAGCAAAATTGAATCTAATAAGCCTTCTTCCCTCATCCTTACTCTTTAAATAAAATTTTGAGGCAGGAATCAAAGCAACCTTAGCCTCTTTTATCAGCTCCTCTATAAAAAGCTCATCATTAACATTTGTAACACAGCTAATATCTGAAAGGAAGAAATAGGTTGAGTATGGTTTTACAGATTTTAAGCCCATTCTTTCCACTCTATCATAAAGAAATGAAGCTCTGTTCTCCATTGAAAGATTCTCTTCTCTTACAAAATCATCAAATCTAGGTATCACATTAGCAACTCCTCTCTGAACCGGTGTTGAAACGGAGAAAGTGTTAAACTGATGAATACCTCTAATAGCATTGGTTAACTCTTTAGGTGCTATAGTGTAACCAATCTTCCAACCTGTAGCATTTAAGGTTTTACCTGTAGAAGAGATAGTTACAGTTCTATCCTCTAGTCCTGAAATAGTAGCAGGAGGAATATGACTTTTTCCGAAGAATCCAAAATACTCATAAACCTCATCTGAAATTAGATAGAGATCGTTTGAAACACAGATATCCCTTAAATCTTCAAGTTCGCTTTTTGAAAATATCTTCCCTGTTGGATTATGGGGAGTATTTACAATTATGCACTTTGTTCTTGGGGTAATAGCATTTTTAAGCTCTTTCATATCTATGGTAAAATCAGGAAGGTGCATAGTTACCGGAACAGGGATACCTCCCGCCCACTCAATAGAAGCAAGATATGAATCATAGAAAGGTTCAAAAATTATAACCTCATCACCAACATCAACAAGGGCAAAGATGGTATCTATAATAGCCTCCGTAGCTCCGGAAGTTGTAGTAACCATAGATTTTGGATCAACCTCCATATTGTATCTCTTCTTGTATTGATTGGCAACAGATATATTAAACTCACCAACACCTTCAAGAGGTGAATACTGATTTGTTCCATTGTAAAACTCACTTGTAACAATGTCTAAAATCCATTTAGGAGGATTAATATCAGGTGCTCCTTGACTAAGCTTTAACGCATTATATTTATCTGCTAATCTACCTATCTCCGTAAAGATAGTAACCTCATTATTAATAACTCTATTTGATACCTTTTTCATAATAGTCCTACTTGTTTTTTTAACTATATGCTTAATTTTAAGCATAAAACTATTCTACACCACCTCTTATTACAAAAGTTTCAACTTCTCAACCTCTATTAACCATTCATTAAAAAGAGGACACTTCTCTCTCATTTTTTCAATTCCAATCTCTTTAGCTATCTTAATCCCTTTAACAGTCTTCTTAAATTTTTTATCAGATGTCCAGTTATCCAATCTTTTTGAAGGTGCAGTATCAACTCCATTATTAATTCTCTCAGGCTCTCCACACTCCTCTAATACCTTCTCAACTTCAGTTATATCAATATCCAAATTTTTTGCCAAAATTTCAGAATCACTAAAAAGTAGTGTCTCAAACTCATGAATAGCAATAAAAGGTAAAAATCTTATATCAGCACCTTGATTGCTAAATAAGGCAACAACTTTATCTTTTGTTGCTCTATTTATTGTATCCGCAATATCTTTTGGAGTTTTATATTTTTTAGCATCTCTAATACCCGGCCACTCTTTTATTCCATAATAATCAATAAAGGTAGTAACAAAAATATCACTTCTCTGTTTAAGATGATTTTCAATATCTTTAACAGCCCTTTTAAACCTTACATCTCCACCTTTTTCTCCGGGTTTAGTAATTTGAGTTGCATATATAAAAATATTTTGGGTTGCTAGAAAGGGTCGAAGAATAGTTTTTATAAATACCTCCTCTGTTTTCCCCTCCACTATGGCAATAATCTCTACATAATTACTCATATACAGGACTCCCGCTTATGATATCTTTACTCCATAATTCACCAATAGAGTAACTCTCTAACCATATTTTAAAATCTTTCTCTTCTAGCCTCTTAAATATTGAAGCTCCATTCTCTCTGTTTACCACTATAATATCTTCAATAGAGAAGTGGTCAATTAAAGCAGGCGACTGAGTCGATATAATAATTTGAGTTCTATTTGAAGAGGCTTGAATTAGTTCAGCTAATATCTCTATTGCAGCTGGATGTAGTCCCAATTCAGGCTCATCAATTATTATTGTAGATGGAGGATCAGGTTGCAATAATGCCGTTGCTAAACATATAAACCTAATAGATCCATCGGAAAGATGGGTTGGTCTCATTGGAAAATCTCTTAACCCTTTCTGTCTCCAATCTAACTTTATTTTGTCATCAAAATTAATTGTTAAAATAAAATCATCAAAAAAGGGTATAACCAATGTTATAGCATCAATAATATCTTGATAGCTTTTAGGGTGCTTCTCTCTAAGCATATACAAAAAAGCAGCAATATTAGAACCATCTGTATATAGTTTTTCATTGTGATTTATATCTTGACCCCTTCTCATTCCAGACTCTTTAGAGGTATCGTGAAAATGGTAGATTTTCCAAGAAGTTATAGCTTCATAGGTATGCCAACTAGCATTACCCTCCTCTACATCATTAGGAAGTACCGGATTAAAATTACCATTCCCCAAGTTTTTTGGAAATGGGAATCCATGGAAATGCCTATACTCTCTATTAACAAGAAAGTAACCATCATCTGTTGGAGCTAACTCAAATTCATAACCATTAAGACCAAAACTCATATCCACATAAATTTTAGAACTGGTTTTTGGTCCACCAAAAAGAAAGGAATCAGCCCCACCATTCTTGGCAATAAACTCTTTTAAACCATCCTTTTTCATCATAGCTGAGAGCATACGAAAAAACTCAATAAAGTTACTTTTACCTGCTCCATTCCCACCAATGATAAGATTAAGATTACTCAATTTAAAATCTTTTAACTCTCTTATTGATTTAAAACCCTCTATTGTTAATTTTTCTAATGGTTTCTTCATTTTATAAACTCCTAACTAAGGGAAATTTTAAATTTTTCTATGAGGCTAAAGATTAAGATAATATAAATGAGAGAAAAATGCATTTATGATAAAAGAAATAAGAACTTTTTTGTTAATCTTTCTACGAAAAAAATAAATTTAGTTCAAAATTATGCAATACTTTTTTACAAAAAAACTTATTATTATATACTTAATATAATAAATTTTGATCTTGCATAATAAAAGCATGAGCATTATAATCGGTCGTTAGTTAAATTATGGTCGAAAAATCTAAAAGTCTTTAGTAATCGGAAAGTGTAAAATGAGTAAAATTAAAAATATAATAAAATCACCAACCATAGAGTTTTTAATTAATCTTATAGGTATATTGATTTTTTTATGGCTCTTTCTAATTAGTATTAAACTTCTTGGCGGTACTTTCAAACATTTTTTTAAAGAGGAATCGGTTGAACTTATAAAAAGTGCAACGGGGAATCCCCTTGTTTCTCTCTTTATTGGAGTAATTGCAACTGCCATTATACAATCTTCATCATCAACAACATCAATAATTATTGCATTTGTTGCTTCGGGTGTACTCAGCTTCAACAATGCAATACCTATGATTATGGGTGCCAACATAGGTACATCTATAACGGGACTTATTGTATCATTTGGTAATGTTAGAAATAAGGTTGAGTTTAGAAGATCCTTTTCAGCAGCAATTGTTCATGATTTTTTTAACTGGCTGACTGTAATTATATTCCTTCCTTTAGAGCTAATGTTTGGAATATTAAGTAAAACAGCTACATTTTTAACATCTATGGTAACCGGAACCAAAGGTGTTGGCGTAAAATTTGACTCCCCACTGGATTCTATCATAAATCCTATTTCAAAGTGTATTGAAAAATCAACCTCAACACTAATGGGAAACCCTATTACCGAAAAAGGGATTCCTGAATATGATGCAACCTTATTGATTGTAATGATTATTATATCACTCTCACTACTATTTCTTTCATTAAAGTATATGTCGTCTATTATGAAAACAATGCTTCTTGGTAAGTTTGAAAAAATTATCCATAAGTTTGTTTTTAACAATACTATAACTTCACTGATATTTGGTATTCTTTTTACCATATCAGTTCAATCATCATCTATAACAATCTCTATAGTTGTTCCTTTGGTTGGTGCGGGAATTCTTACACTTGAACAAATATTCCCTTACGCTATTGGAGCAAATATAGGAACTACCATTACAGGTATTTTGGCAGCATTGGTAACAGGGCAAGCTTGTAGTATATCTATAGCTTTAGTACATACAACTTTTAATATTTACGGTGGAGCTATTTTTATACCGTTAAAAAGGATACCTATAGGTACTGCAAGATGGTTTAGCGATAGAGTCTATGAAAACAGACTTTGGGCTCTTGGATTTATAGTAACTATGTATTTTATTATGCCATTAATGGTAATACTATTTTCTTAAAATTTAAACTAATTGAGGGATATTATGATATTTGAAGATCTTCTAAAACTTTGGAACAAAAGTGATTTACTATCACAGGCAATTTCTGATTCTAATGAAATGCTCTCTATTTCGTACAACTTCTACAACTTTATAAGCGAAGCTCTTATAGATGAGGAAGCAGCTAAAAAACTTGATAAAGAGATTGTAAAAAAGAAAGATTACCTTTTAAATCACTTTGAGAAATCTATAAGAAAAAAAGCTTTTGAACACATGAGTGTAAGTGAAAAGAAGGATCAAAATCTATACTATGGAGTTGTACTTATAACTGTTTCTTCTGATATTGAAAGATTGGGTGATTACTGTAAAAATCTTTACGAAGTTGTCGAAATTAGAGAAAAGCTTACAAATAGTAATCTTAACAAAGAGAAAGATTTATACCTAAGAGATATAAAAGAGATGTTTAAAAACACTAAAAAAGCTTTTTATGAAACAAGTAAAGAGGCTGCAGAAAAGGTTGTTAATAAACATTTTGAGATTAAAACAAATATTGATAAAAAACTTCTGGAAATTGCAATAATGGATACTAAGGAAAACCTTGTTATTTATGCATTGCTATTAAGATATTTAAAGAGAATTAGTTCCCATTTAAGAAATATCTGTACCTCTGTAATAAACCCAATAGATGAGATTGGTTTTTATATGGAGAAAGAGTAAGTTTTAGATATTTGATAATATTTAAGTCTAAACCATTGAAATAGAGTAAAAAGGTTTTAAACAAATTCTAATAAAGTAAGATTATATTGTATTTATTTCATACTATCAATGGTTTTTGGAATAAGCTGAAAGATTTTAAAATAATCCCCATACAAGCTTTACGGTTTATGTAGGGAAAATAATTAACTAGGATAAGCTATTATCTCTAATAACAATAATTGGTGGGAATTTAAAACTTTTTTACTATCTTTAATAATAAAAATTATTAATAAATTAAGTTTAACCTTTTTTCTCTAGAATTAGCATATACCCCAATTATGTTTTAAGACAAAAGATATACGCTTCCTCCTTTCTTTTTGGTTAGTAAGGTTTTACTTAATTAAACACATCTTTCCTTTAAACACCTTATTCCACTTTTTTATTGGATCTTCTAAAGTAATGGTATATAAATATGTTCCGGAGCTTAAATTTGAACCGTTAAACTCTATGGTTTCTTTTCTTTTATTGTTTGAGTTGTATAGCTTATTATAAACCACTTCACCTTTTAAATTAAATATTTTAAGTGTAAAGGTTTGAAACTCACGAGAGTCAAAATATATGTTAGTTGTAGGATTGAATGGGTCCGGATAGTTTTGTGCTTTAAGCTCCATTGTATGTAAAGTTTCATCAATACCTGAATCCTCTTTATCCCTTACCAAAAGGTTTGTTCTGTAATGCCCCGGCATTTGATAAGGTCCTGTAATTATTTGATCATAACCTTTATCAAGAATATCTCCCATATTGAAAAAGCCATCTCCGGCTAATTGGTTTGGATCACTATTTTCATATTGGTATTGAGGTGGTGAGTCAAAATCAATTGGACCAGTAAAAATCATAATTGGAATCTCTTCAGAGCTAAATCTAGAAAAACCAAGATCATCATATCCATCATTGTTAATATTGAGTTTTGAAAAATATGCTATAATAGATCCTGGGGAGGAGTAGGTTTTACTATTTGAAATCTCAAAATCATCATCAAAATATAAAATTTTAAGAGAATAATCTGTATTTTGGAACACTAAATCATTTTTACCATCCCCATTATAATCCCCTTCCGCTGTGAAAGAGAGCACTCCCTGTTGATTAGGTATTATATGTCTAGGTTCCTCAATTAAACCGGATTCAGACCCCATAAATATTATCATCTGATATCGGGTTTCCGGGTATTTTTTACCCTTTACCACTAAATCATCGTAACCATCCCCATTTAAATCACCTATAGAGGGTATAGTTCCCCAATCTTCACCTATCTCACCTTTTACAAAAAAATCATCATATTTATCAATATCCGGACCGCCATTAAAGACATGCATAAATCCCATTTCAAACATAATATCTGTTTGAGAGGCAACATAGATATCGCTATATCCATCACCATTAAAATCTCCCCCTAATTTAGGAAAGATACCAAAACCCATTTGATAGGTTTGAATACCATGATAATTATCTGAACCTCTTAGTAACATATCATACTCCGTATCCATGTTTTCAGAACCAAAATAGATATATAGAAAATCAGCACCCGGATTTGATACAACCAAATCATCATATCCATCCCCATTTACATCATGACCACCCTCACAAAATAATCCAAATCCTAGTGGACTCTCTTCATAAAATATATAGGTAGGTTCACCGGATAACTCCTCCACAGAACTATAAATATTCCATTCAAAACCACAGATTTGATTGTTTTCATAATGTTTTGTCGTTTTTAGAATATCAACTCTACCATCAAGATCAAGGTCTGTATTTCTTACTCCAATACTTACCCCATCAGGTAGAAGTGTATCATTTAGGTAGAGAGTTTCTTGTGAAAATAGAACTATTGGGAGTAAAAATATTATTGATAAAATCTTCATAAACAGAATCTCCTCTTTTAAGAAATATTTCTCTCTTCAATCAGTAAACTTCGTGTAATATGTATATATATTCAATGTAATAACTATTTGTATAAAGTCAAATAGTTTTTTAGGAGTTATGTTTTATATATATTAGAGTTTACTGAAAAAGTCAATTCATTGCACTAATAACTTCTCAAATTTGAAATATTTTTTTGATATTGTTTTTATTTAGATAAAATAACCTGAGTTCGATATAAAAAATTTTATCTTAATTCTGCTTTTGTTTCTTTTGGCTACAAAAGAAATACCATAAAAAGTTTATAGATTTTGACAAAAATCTTAAAACTTTTCCCAGACTGATAGATAAAGTTATACCCTTCGAGAACCTAAGAAAACGATTTTTATATAGGTATTTATACTTATAATACTAAATATTGGATGAATACTTATGTCGAACTCAGGTTAACTAGGATAAGCTATTATCTCTAACAACTGTGTTAGTATAGCTTTAAAATAGTTAATTATTATGATAAATTTACTTTATTTTTTTCATATTACCTTTATTTTATCTTTTGAGAATATTAATTAGTAGAGGTTAAAGAGAAGATGAAATACTTAGTTTACATAAATATAATAACTCTTTTGTTTACAGTAGAAGCTAAACTTTATGGGCATTATGTTATAAATTGGTATGTAGCAGAAGAACCTCCCATATCTTACACTCGTAATGATTCAATAGTTGGGTATGGAATAGATATAATAAAAAGGATTCAAGCAAAGCTTCCTGAGTATAAACATGATATAGTTATGGCAGGAAACTATGCAAGATTGACCAATGAAGTTATGTATAGACCTCTTAGTATAGGTGTTGGACTGTTTAAAACAGAGAAAAGAAAAAGGTTTATGAGCTTTACGAACTTACCTCTATTCTACTTTTACAATATTCAAGTTGCAACAAAAAAGAGTACATTTAACGCACTGGGAAAACCAGATCATATATCTTTGAAAAAAATCTTAAATGATAAAAGGAGGATAGGAATATCAAAAGGTAGAACTTACTCAAAAAATATTAGAAATATATTTAAAGAAAACAAAAATTCTAACATCTATAAAGGATCTCAGGGTAATGTATCCGAGAGCTTACTTTCAATGCTTGTTCAAGATAGATTAGAATACATTCTATTATACCCGGAGGAAACGGAATATATTTCAAAAAAGGTAGATTTAAGAGAAGATATTATTACCATTCCAATAGAGGAAACAGAGGATATTAGCTTTTCATGGCTGGCTGTTCATAAGGATAAGGCAGGTAAGCTATTGGTAAGAAAGATAAATAGTATTCTCGAAGAAATACAGGATGAAAGCTATCCAAACTATTACCTAAAATGGATATCTAAAAATAATCATAAGAGTTATAGAGAAAAGTTTAGAAAGTTTAGAACAGATTTTGATGATAGATTTCTAGAAAAAGAGCAAAAAACAGATGAAGAAGATCCATTAAATTAGAATGTTTTCAATAACTTAAAGTTCGCTTGATCTTTTTTTTCTGTTATCTAAATATTCATAAATAATCTCAAAACTATATTTTACAAAAAATCCGCAAATAGCACCAACCATAAATCCTGCTATTATATCGGAAGGGTAGTGTACTCCCAGGTGAATTCTTGAGTATCCTATTAGTAGTGAAACAATTATTAAGAAAGGTGTCCATTTCCTTAAATAGAAAGAGGTAAAAACTGCAACAGCCATTGAATTAGCTGCATGAGATGAGGGAAAAGAGAAAGAGCTTTTATAGCTTTCCTTTACGGAAAAATCTGTTATAAGCCACGGAGGATCAACTTTTTTACTCCAAAAAAATATACCTTCTAATGTTTGACAAGGTCTAGGTCTCATAAAGATTTTTTTCATAATACCACTGGATATAAAATCTGCAAGACCTGCTGTTGCTACTATACCCAAAAAGATCCAAAAACCTTTTTTTTTGTAGATTTTGAAAAGAAAGAAAATAAGTATAACTGCAGGAATGATTGTGTACTTTCGAGATGTAAGAATAATAAAAAGAGTATTCAAAGGCTCAAAATGAAAATTGGTATTTAAGTATCTAAAAATTTCAGCATCAATTTCTGACAGCATTTAAAAATCTCTCTATTTTTTCTATTGTACTATAATTTTCTTTGTGATGAATAACACTATAGCCATAATCTTTAGCCGATTTTACATTCTCCTCCAAATCATCAATAAATATACAATTTTCAGGATCTAAATTACCAAACTTTGTAAGGGAACTATAAAAGTTTAGATCCGGTTTAATAACCTTATGTTCATAAGAAAGAAAGGCAGAGTTTAAAAATCCCAATTTCCACCTTTTTAAGATGTAGGAGTAATGGATAGGATCGGTATTACTCGCAAGAATAATAGTAATTCCTCTTTTATGAAGATCCATATAGTAGTCTGAAATCTCCTCATTTAGAGAAAAAAGATTTGCCCATAGAGATTTAAACTCCTCAAAACTTCCTATGAAACCAAATTTTTCACAAATAAGTTTGTAAAACTCAATAGAGTTATAATCTCCTCTATTAAATTTAAGATTATACCCTTTCAACTCTTCTGAAAGATCTTTAGAAAACTTACATATTTTTTCATCTAAACTGGATGTATCAACATTAATAATTACATTACCAAGATCTGAAACAACAACTCTATTTTTTACGATAATACACTCTCCTCAAACATAGGTTCTAAATCTTTAAAATAATCCTTGGAAGATTTTATCTTTATCCTATTGGAACCATACTCTTTAGCAATGGAATAAACCTCATTTAAGCCAATGTTCGAAAGAAGATCATTGTTCTTCTTATCAAAAGATCTAATCTCCAAAATAGAGGTAGTTTTCATAAAGCCACTATCTACACCGTAGAGTATAAATCCAATTTCAACATCATTAATTTTATACAGTTTCCAAAGCTCTTCAGCAATTGTATCCTGTTCAAGATAGTCTTGATAAAATCTATCCTTTTCTATACCATCAGCCTTGGGGCAGTATTGATACAAAAGATCAAACCTTTTCTCAATCTCTAAATCAGAAAATAGAATTGAATCATAATCCAAAGGCTTAGGATCTAAGCTGTCAATAGATAAAAGATAGTTATTGAACTTTTCAATAACTTTATATCCTCTCTCTTTCAAAAACTCCAAAACCTCATTATAGTTTAAACAATTATTATCAATTTCAATCTCAAATTTAAGCCTTGATGGTGTGAAATCATAAAACTCTTTTAGATGGTCTAAGATAAGTTTATACCCCTCTAATATATACTTATCAATGGTCTCTTTTTCAATATCTATTGCAAAGTTAGGCTTTGTCAAAACTCTAAAACTGTTTGTCCTTTCAACATGGATCTGCATGAACGGCTTATTATCAAGAGAAACAACCATATACTCACCCTGTATGGCATTGTTAAAATCAAACATTCTCTGAAGTTGAAATCCGTAAGATCCTACTTGAGCATCGTTGTAAAAACCCTTAAAATAGAGTTCAGGTTTTTTGTAATCAATAATTAATATATCTAGTTTTGACATTGCTAACGGATCTCCTTAAAAATTATCCATAAAAGTTAGTAGAGACAGGTAAAGTTATATTATATACAGCATCTATGTTATGAATCTTTCAAATGAAAACAAAGAGTAAAATTTTCAAACTTGTGATTATAAACCCCAAAATTTTCTGTCCAAATAAAATCAAATTTAACTAGGGTCTACCCAAGAGTAAATTAGAAATAAAAGATTGATTTTAAAGTATAGATACAAAGTTGTATAAGATTTAAATTATCTTCCTACTTTGAAAATAATAACATCTCCATCATTTACAACATAATCTTTACCTTCAAGTCTGGCCTTTCCATTCTGTTTTGCCAGATTTCTATCATACTCACACTCTCTGAAATCCTCATATGATATAACATCTGCTTTTATAAATTTTTTCTCAAAATCGGTATGGATAACCCCTGCTGCTTGAGGTGCTTTCATACCCTTTTTTATAGTCCAAGCTTTAACCTCAATCTCACCCTCAGTAATAAAGGTTCTAAGACCCAAAAGATCGTAAGCTGCATTAAGAAGAAGATTAAGTCCCGGTTCTTTAAGACCATACTCACCCAAAAACTCCTCTCTTTCTTCACCTTCCATTAATGAAATATCAGCTTCAATTTTACCACAGATCTTTACAACTCCATAATTATGCTCTTTAGCTATAGCTTTTACACTTTTTGTATATTCGGAATCCTCTCCTGAAAGAACTTCATCTTCCGATATGTTACAAACATAAATTACAGGTTTTAGGGTTAAAAGGTTCATATCATGCATCATGGCAATCTCATCTTTAGAGAGATTTAATGTTCTTGGGTGCTCCAAATTTTCCAAGCAACTTAGCATTTTTTCATACAGAGGTTGCATTCTTATTGCATCTTTATTTTGAGCTTTGATAAGTTTTTTATTCTTTTCAAGTCTATTTTCAATAGTTTCGAGATCTTTAACAATAAGTTCAGTATCAACTGTTTCAATATCCCTAACAGGATTAACAGATCCATCGACATGCAATACATTTTCATCATCAAAACATCTCACAACATGAAGTATTGCATCTACCATTTTTATATCAGCAAGAAACTTATTACCAATACCCTCTCCCTGACCTGCACCTTTTACAAGCCCTGCAATATCAACAATCTCAATAGTACTGTACACCTTTTTCTTAGATGTAATGTTGTTAAATATATCATCTATCCTATTGTCAGGAATATTAACAACAGCGGAAGTTGCTTCAACAGTAGAGAACTGATAAGATGTTGTTTCCTGCTCAGTTGAGGTTAAAGCATTAAAGATTGTTGTTTTTCCTGTATTTGTAATTCCAACTATTCCTGCATTTAAAGCCATCTTTATATCTCCTTATTTGACACCGACTAAATTTAACCTTTTATATCTAAATTATCAAGTATCTTAAAACTTAATAATATAATCAATCACCAAAAAAAGTAATAATAGTTAGATTCTACTGAAAAATGAAAACCTTCAAAGCTTATAGATTTTTCTTGTAAAAAAACTACAAGATTTTTATATCTTATAACCAAATATTTCCACATTATAATTACAAACTCAATTTTAAATAGTTTTAATTTTAACATAAAACTCAGATTAATACAAAAAAGGGAGACCTAATATAAGATCTCCCTAATCAACTAGATGTACTCCCTCTAAGGTGGGAATAGAACAACAGTAAACTATTACTTAATCATAACCATTCTCTTTGTAATAGATTTATCAGGAGTAGTTAATCTGTAAAAGTAAACTCCACTGTTTAAGTTCTCTCCGTTGAAAGTAAATGAATGAGATCCTACCTTCAGCTCATTTTTACTAAACGATCTAACAACCTCTCCTTTACTATTGAAGATGTCAAGAGATACTTTACCTGCCTCTGCAATAGTAAAGTTTATAGTAGTTTCAGGATTGAAAGGATTTGGATAGTTTTGCTCTAAAGATGTAGTTAGAGGTAAAATTTCCTCGTTTCCTACAACATTAAACCCTTCAACAAAAACTTTTAATGTCCAATCACCGGTATATTCATTTAAAGTTTCAGTTCCAAGTTTTACCCACTCATCCTCAAAGTAAACAAATGAGTTATTATATGTTGAGTTCTCATCTCTACCAAAAAAACCTCCGGTTAATAGAGATATTTTTAAAGCTACAAGTCCGCTAATCTCTTTCTCTGAGTTTATCTCAACCTCATTAAACTCTGTTCCTATTACAGGAGAATCTGTTAAAACTCCTGAATCTAAAACCGTATCAGTTATATGTCCGTCTGAATCAACATTTAAAAGAGACCAGCTTAAACTACCTACAGTTCCCTCGTTAACCATATAAGATATCTTTTTAAGATTAACTGAAGCTACTCCCAAATTATAGATCATGGCAAGCTCCCAAGGTACTATTTCCCCATTTTCAGTAAGACCAAATCCTGAATTATTTACAGGGTTATAAGGACCAAACCAGCCTGAACTAAGATCTTCCCAAACAACTTCTAAAGTATCACTTACGGAAATATTTGCTTGATTACTACCATCTGTTGCTTCTATATAATAAAGAGCTACTGTTCCAATAATTTGAGGAGGAATTACAGCTGTATAGATTGAGTCTACATTTTCCATTTCAACTTCAATAAACTCATCCTCTATGGAGTAGAAAAATTTAGCCTCTCCTATACCGGATTCATCAAATATATTAGCTTTTATTGTTGCACTTTCAGTAGGAAGAGCAAAACTAGGAGCATCAAATATATCTATTACAGGTGGATTTATATCACCTGTCCAAGCTATTGTAAAGGTTGAATCACTGCTATTTCCTGCAAGATCCGTAATAGTTATAGCAACCTCACCCGATACAGGTAAAGGTTGAGATTCTACAGTAGCCAAGTAGATAAATGCTTCTTTTGAAGAAAAAGATTCCTTTAATGAGACTTTATTGGAAGCAGAAGTAAAGATAAGTTCAGAAGCCTCTCCTCCATCTATAGAAACTGTAGCCGTGATAGGGTTTTCAGATATAGCTTCATCCTCTTCAAAAGTTAAGATAAGGTTAAGATCTTCACCTATCTCACCTTCAGTTCCTGTTAATGATAATATAACAGGAGGTATAGTATCAGGAATCACCTCTATATACTCATCAGAACCAATAAATGTTAATGGTGTAGATCTAACTTCACCATCAATATCTTTTAAAACATTATCCAAACGAGGAGCAATCTTTAGTTCCATATCTTCTACATGAAGATTTTCAAGATAGGAAACATCCATTGAAACAGAGTTTTCATTACCTGAAAGCAGGGTTTGAATCATTTCAAGGCTGGTAGCTGTCTCACTTCCAATCCTTGCAAGGTTTTCACCTGTAGTAAAATAGTTATTGTAATCATAACTATTACCTTCAGTAGCATTATTATTAACTCTTAAAGCATAGCCGTTTCCATGATTAGTTAAAATATTTGACTTTATATCACAATCTGTAGTATTTCTATAAACAAAAAGATTCATAGCAGATTCTGAATTACCGGTTAGATTAACACTATTGTGATAAACATCTAAGTTTTTACACTTATCCAAGTAAATACCGTAAGAAAGATCATCTGTTTCAATAGAAACAGCATTGTTTGAAACAAGAGATCTTAAACCGCTCTCTTCTTGAGAAGATGGTCTTAAACATATTCCGTAAGATGTATTTTCACAGCTTAAGTTAATTATGTTTTCAGAAACATTAGAACCTTCATTAACATGAAAACCATCTATAGCATAGTAGTTGTTATAGGAGGATGTTGAAGCTATTGTATTACCACTTATCTCCATACCCTCTTGGTAGTTTAGGTATATACTTTTTTTAAACTGACCTTCAAAACTATTGTCAACAATCCTATTTCCCTGTTCAAAAGGAGAAATAGCATTTACTCCACCCATATTTATAGCCATACTTCCGAAACTAAAGCTATTGTTTTCAAAACTATTATAGTTGTCAAGAAGGTCAGAGTCTGATCCATTGGCAAAGATAAGGTTAGCATCATTATCGTAGTCCGACAATTGTGACTCAATACCTAAAAACTTATTATTATTAAAGCTATTGTGATCAGCTCCATTAGTTATAACAACCAATCTTCCATAAATATCATCTTCAGCAATAAAACTTATGTTCTCAAAACTTATATAATCTGCTCCATCAAGCTTAACAATATAGTTTTTGGAGTAGCTATTATTGTGTGAAAGTTTAACTAAGCTATTATCTAAAGAATTACCCTTAAAAGTTATAGTTTTAGACTCTGATACACCAAGAATTTCACCTACAACAAACTGTTCATTGTAAGTTCCATCAGCTATGTTAAATACTACATTGTTTGAAACTCCCAGATTATTAAGAGCATCAATTGCAGATTCAAAGCTTGGAAAGTCTCCATCAACACCAATTGTGTACTCTCCGTTAAGAGCTTCCATTATAGTTCTGTCACCTTCGGGAGATGAAACCTCAGGGGTGTAGATGTTATCACCTATTTTAAGCTCTAAGAATGATCCATCAACCTTATTTCCGGCAACCGCACTTTCAGAAATATCAAGAGCCAGCCAAAAATAGTTTATCCCCTTCTGTAGAGACTGCTCTCCTGTAAATAGAAGCTCATCCGAAATATTATCTATCTCACTTCCAAACATATTATCTGTTGAAAAACTATTCTCAAGAGCAGTATAGTAAACCTTTGCTTTAGAGATATCATCTATTGATGTAGTACCCTCTAAGTTAAATTTAAGATCAGATACAACAAGAGGATTTAGTTCATTTTCAGTTTCAACTTCAACCTTTAAAATTTCACAATTTTCTAAACCTTGAGTAAGGATATCTGTTGAAGCTTGAATAGTATTTGATCTTACATACTCCATATTTTGAGGAGTAAAGATTTCAACATCATCAATAAAAAGGTAATAGCTAAAGTTACTCTTATAGTTTATAGCAATATATTTAACATCGTCATCTAAAAGCGAAGTGTACTCCTCCCATGTAGATGAGATATCTGTTATATCTTCACCCCATGTAAAATCTTCAACATTATCTCCTGTAGTTGAAGTACCTACAGAGAATACTTCAGAACCTGATGTATGTTTTCTAAACCAAAAAGAGAGGTTTACAGGACCCTCATTTACAATCTCCGGTGATATGAGATATTGTCCGTATGGTGATCCCGAAGAGTATGATGAAAACCTAAAAGATCTTTCACCACTGTGGGGATTATTATCTGAATGTATAATAATATTACCCGAAGGAGGATTCTCATTTTCATAAATAACACTCCAACCTTCAGCAGGAACGGTTTCAGATTCAAAACCTTCACTTATAGGAAAAGAGAGTAAGCTTCCTAAAAGTACAAGATTTAGAATCAACAACATTTTTTTCATTTTTTCTCCTTTTTTAAAGAATTAATTTACTTTATTAGCAACTTATAATTATGACTCTGGCAGTAAAGTCTTACAATAGAAAACAAGAGGCAATAGAAAGTAGAAATCTATTGGAATTAAAATATATAAAGCAAAAATAAATATACTATTAGCACAATAGATTAATAAAACATATCAATATATGATAGATTATATTTTAGTAAGGATTCCATTTCAAAATTACTCCCCTCGAAGTGTTAGGTTAACTTTTATAAAAAGATCCGGCTTTAACGGTTGCGGGGCAGCTCTAGATTTTCACTAAATTCCATTTACAAAAGCTTATTTAACCTAAATTTCAAATTATATTCAAAATTTAAGTTACTGACTTGTGGTCGTTTTTAGACAGAATATCCAAATAAACCAAGAATGCATGAAAATAGAGAATAATCTATTTAATAGCAATAAATATTTTAATTGTATATTATGAGGTATAAGATAAAAGTCTGAATAAAAAAAAGAGGGTTGAAACCAACCCTCCTAACTATTGCTTACTAGCAGTAAAACTATTCAGCAGAAATCGCATCTGATGGACATGCTGCAACACAAGCACTACAATCAATACAAGTATCAGGATCTATTTTATAGATATCTCCTTCACTAATTGCGTCAACCGGACATTCTGGTAAACAAGAACCACATGCTATACAAGCGTCACTAATTTTATGAGCCATTTTCTACTCCTACATTTAATTTCTAACATTGTTTTAACGAACTTACAATAGTAATATAACTATAAACTTTAACCGTGGCAAGAAAAATCTTCATTTTTTTGTAAAAAAACAAAAAAAGTCTCATTTAGAGAATGAAATAGATACTAAGTCTCATTTATATACAAATAAACAATACATACAAAAAAAATTAGAACTAAAAGATAATGAGATACTGTATCAAAAAGGACAGTTTTACTTATGCTATTGAGACTACATAAAGATAAGAAAAAAGTATGGTTTTAATCAAAAAAATGGTTTAAACAAAAACTAAAAACAATAATATTAGCAATAATAAAAAACACAATATCATGTAACTATAAATTTCCCGTCAAAGAAGGATATTATATGAGTAAGGAGAGCAGATATATAAGGGTAGGCATAAAACCTCAATGCTGTTGACTTAAACTATTATTCTCTCCGTTTTAGCATTACAGTTCTTCTTTTGATTACAAAAGAAGTGCCATAAAAACTCTATTTTGATGCTAATCACAAAGATGGAGAGAAACTAAATTAACTCTACATAGCTTCTTTCTAACAAAAAAAGTGCAAGATTTCTGATAGATATCATTTAAAAATTTTGCACTTTATTCAAAATAATATATACACAAATTATTAAATAGTTTACCGTTATCCTTTTCTAAAAAAAAACAAATAAAAGCATAGCCTAACTATATTAATATTAAGTTAATAAAATATAAAAATAATTATCTGTTAATTATTTGCCTACTCTTAGAACAACCTATTAAATCTGCTCCGGCTTTAACCATGGCTATAGCATCACTATATGTTCTTATTCCCCCGGAAGCTTTTATCTTAAGATCACTTCCAAAACGGTTTCTTAAATGCTTAATAACCTTAGGATCTGCTCCACTCTTTGAAAAACCCGTTGATGTCTTTAAATAATCAATACCGCTACTTAGAATAATCTCTGCAGTATAATCTATCTGATCCAAGTTTAACTCTGAGATTTCAATAATTGCCTTTAAAATATTATCTCCTGCAACTTCCCTAATGGATCTCATCTCCTTTTCTAAAAGAGTGTAGTTACCATTCTTTATATGTGAATAATTTATAACAAAGTCTACTTCATCAGCTCCAAGAATTAAAGATCTCTTTACTGAATCTACCTTTATCTCTAAATCAGAATATCCGAGAGGGAAATCGGATACAGTAACAACCTTTACATAATTACGATCAAAATTTGATCTTATAAAGGAAAGCATTGAAGAAGGCACAACAATAGATCTTAATCTATTTTCCTTAACAAAATTTATTTCATCAATAATCCTATCTGAAACAACCCCATGAGATAGAATTGTATGCTCTATAACTCTATTTAAACTATCCATAATTATCTCTTTCATATAGGGAATAGTAAAAGAAGGGTAGTATTATCTACCCTTTTCCATTGATTCTATTTTCTTTTTAACTCTATTTGACATATATGCTTTAAAATCATCTCTTATAGGATCAAGAAGAGTAGAAAATTTATAGAGTATGTAACCAATGTTGGATCTTTTGACAATAGTTTCAGACTCCACTACCTTAGTAGTATCAGATGGTATAGTATCGTTTCCGGTAAGTACTTTGGTAATATTATTGAGATCTTTAACCTTATCTAAGGCTTTCTTAGAAACCTCTTTCATATCAGATTCAATCTCTTTCATATCCTTTTGAACCTCTTTTATAGTATCCCCTACTCCATCTTTAACTTTTTCCTCATTAACTACCAACTCCTTGTTAGTACTGTCATTACTAGCAGCCATAGTTTCAACACGAGAAGGTTCATCAGCAGTAAAGTTCATAAAGAAACCTTCCCAAGGAGTTAATCTTACAATAAATACCAAAACGGTTAAAAGAAGCAAACCTTTTACAGCTCCTACTAAAATACCGAAAACTCTATTCACAACGGATACAGTTATATAATCTCTGGGTCTAAAGAAAAGACTCCCTATTATTCTAAAAACAAGGAAAAGAGCAAAAAATAGGACTACTCCACTAATGAAAGAGATTAAACTTTTATCATAATCTTTATAAGCCTCCAATGTGAAAAGATAATCCACGGCAAAGATAGTTAATCTTGAAGTAAACAGTATGGAAGCAAGTAAGCCAATTACTACGGAAATATTACTTGTAAAGCCTTTTTTGTAACCACCGTAAGCAGAAAACGAAATAAATAGTACAATCACTATGTCAAGTAGATTCATAACCTCTCCAAAAAATTACTAATTTAACTTTTACTTTCAAAATCATCTTGAATGAACAATAGAAGAGTAAAGATGATTAAATTTTTATAATGAGAAAACTACACGCTATCACTACCTTATGTTTGAATCAAAAGAGTTTGCACATAGGAAGTAATAAAACGGTTAGGATTAATAAAATAATCCTAGATTTTAATAAATCCAAATATAAAAAGCAGTATATTGACTATAACATAATTTTGAGATGTTTGACAACATAGATCTCGTTCCTTATATTTACCCACCAATGAGCTAACTTAATTTAAAGGTTACTGTCTGAATTATTAACAAATAAAAATACAGATATTATGAATTTTAGATAAAGTAAAAACTATTAAGAATCTACAATAAATTTCAAAGTATAGCTTTTATAATTTCGGTTTTGTATTAATTGTTATATTGAAAATTAAAGTTGATTTATAACAAAGAGAGTGATAAAAAATTAGTGTTTAATTTATATAACTCGCTTTTTAATAAAATTAGGAGGAAAGTAGAGTATGCAGTTGGAAGATTATAAGAAAATGGGTGAAAAAGAGCTTATTGAAAGAATTAATAAGGCTAAAAAAGAAAAAAATGCTGTTATTTTAGTTCATAACTATCAGAGATTAAATATACATCAGGTCGCAGATTTTTTGGGAGATTCTTTTACTCTTGCTCAAAAAGGATCAGAAACTGAAGCAGATATGATTATTTTTTGTGGTATAGATTTTATGGCTGAAACTGTTAAGATCCTCTCTCCAGAAAAAAGAGTAATAGTTCCAGATAAAAATGCTGAATCGACAGTTACTTTTATGCCTAATGTTGAAGAGTTGAAAAAGTTAAGAGATGAAAATCCCAATGCTAAAATTATAACACATATAGATTCCTATGCCAGTATAAAGGCAGAGTCTGATGTAATCTGCACTTCATCAAATGCAGTAAAAATTGTTGAACACTATAAGGATGAAAAAATTATTTTCTGTCCTGATAAAAATTTAGGTGAGTATTGCAGAGATCTTACAGGAGCTGATATTACCCTATGGAATGGCCATTGCTCTTTACATAATGAGTTTAGTGAGGGTGATATTTTTATAGCTAAATATGAGCATCCAAACTGCTTACTATTAGCCCACCCAAAATCACCAACAGAGGTTTTGGAGAGAGCTGATTTTATAGGCTCTACTTCGCAGATAATCCAATTTGTTGAGGATAATCAAGATCTTATAAATGAGAAAGCCGGAGTTTTAATAGGAACAGAGGTTGAAGTAGCTAAAATGCTTCAAAAAAGATTTCCAAATAAGCCTATCTTTCCACTGGCAGATCATGCAGTATCTGAAAAAATGAAACTTACGACACTGGCAAAGATATGTTATGCTATTGAAAATGGGGCTCATGAAATAGAGGTGGATAAAGAGGTTAGTGAAAAAGCTTTAAAAGCATTAGATAAAATGGTTGAATTAGATAAGATCTCCTAAAAGGGATCAGTAAGATATATTTAATAATTTATGCAGGCATTTTTTATTCACTATAGATATGTCGTTTTTTCATATCTTCATAGATCCAAACCATTCTGTCTAAAAACCACATTTTAGATAAGTAAATCATTACCATTCCAATAATCGTTAAGCTTATCCGGAGCTTCCATAATCCAACAATTAAGACAATTACACCTATTATTTGCAAAATTGTTAAAATTAGGATTAGTGTATTATGTTGATTAGGAACTTTATTTTCCTTACGCTCAGACCAATATCTCTCACCCAATACAGACTTTGAAGCCCAGTTATCAAACTTCTTAGGTTTTTTAAATAAGGTTGGGTTAATAATTAGCCAAACAATAATAACTGTTATGGGAATTAAACAATACCAACTTATCCAAACTCTTGACCAAATTGCTAAAACTAAAAACGGTAAAGTTAAAAATCTTGTCCATACAGATAAAGGGTTTGCATGTTTTAACCAACTATCCCCTTTTAGCTTAAATATTTGTGCTATTTGCTTTTCTAAACTCATAAACTTTCTTGAATTTAATAATAGGAAAGAATTACTTTCTCTTTTTATAGCTTCACTCTTTACCTATAACAAAAAAAGGTCGAAAAATCGACCCTTTTTTATTAAATACTCAAATAAAAAACTACTCCTTAGTTTCAGATTCCTCTGCAGGAGTTTCTTCAACTTCAGGTGTTTCAGGTACTGTAAGCTTATCAACCATAATAATAGTATTATTATTTTTAAGAACATCATTTAATTTTGTCTCTAAAAGATCTTGAATAAGCATATTCTTCTTATCTCTTGGAGCGTAATATTTCTTGATTTTTTTGATATCAATTTTAGTATCTTCACTCATCTGCTTAAAGTGATTATCAATATCCTCTTTCTCAACCTTAAGATTTTCAGCTTCTATTATAGCCTCTCTCACATACTGCCATCTTATAGTATTTACAGCACCTTCTTGATAAACAGTTTTCAGAACATCATCTTCAATATTCATGTCTCCAAACTGATTCTTGGCATTTTGAATCATATTTGATACATAGTTGTCCAGTAAGGTAGGAGGTACTTCAAAGCTGTAGTTTTGATTAATTTTCTCCTTAAGAGAACCTAACATATCTCCTTCAGCTTTTCTTTTTTTATTCTTGAGAATATTCTCTTTAATTTCAGATTTAAATGCTTCAGCAGATTCAAACTTTTTATCTATATTTTTAACAAACTCATCGTTAAAATCAGGAAGAGTTTTTTCTTCAACAGACTCAATCTTAACCTCAAACTCAACATTTTTTCCGGAAAACTCTTTATTTGGATGATTTTCAGGGAAATTAAGAGATAGCACCTTTTCGTCACCCTTTTTAAGACCTAAAATCTGATCATCAACCTCTTTTTCAGCAGGATTTTTACCAAGCTCAATAGTTCTGTCTTCCCAGTTTTCTGTTCCCTTAAGTCTCATTTTAATCTTAGCAACTGAACCTTCAACAATTTCGGTATCAACAGGTTTTAAAGTAGCAAAATCATTTCTTAATCTATCTACCTCTTTGTTTAACTCATCATCAGTAACAGAAACATTAAGCATCTCAACTTCAAGACCTTTGTAGCTTCCTAAATCAAATTCAGGATGAACCTCAACATAAGCAACAAACTCAAGATCTTTACCTTCTTCAGCTTTAAGCTCATCAATTCTACCTTGAGATATAGGTATAATTTCATTCTCTTTTAAAAAGTTTGAGTATGAATCACTGATAGCTTTATCAACACTTTCAGCTTCAATAGATTGCTTGTACATCTTTTCAATAAGTTCCAAAGGGGCTTTACCTTTTCTAAACCCATCAATCTTTGCGTTTTTCTTAACATTATGAAGACTCTTATTATAGTACTCTTTCATCTCATCAACTGAAACAGTGAAAGATATCTTCTTTTCGTAATCTTTAGATTTGATTACTTCAGTTTTCATTTTCAGACTCCTTATCTTTAACTTCCACTCTAACCCATCCAATCCTCTGCTTCTCAAGTGAAAGAATTGTAAATATTAGATTATCATGGTATTTTTTATCACCAACATCAGGAACTTCTCCAAATATATAGTAGAGAAATCCACCTAAGCTTTCAAAATCTTCATCTTCAGGAAGTTCAATTTTTAAGATCTCATTTACATCATCAATAGGGATCTTAGCATCAAACTCATAAACACCTTCCTCAATCTCTTTGTACAACTTCTCATCATCATCAAACTCATCTTGAATTTCACCAACAATCTCCTCAATGATATCCTCCAAGGTTATCATACCTGAAGTTCCGCCATACTCATCAACCACAACTGCAAAGTGAATCTTTTCTTTCTGAAACATTCTAAGAAGATCACCAATATCTTTTGATTCAGGAATGAAGGTAACTTCCCTGAGAACCCTTTTAAGCTCTATCTTCTCATTTCTCATATCAAGATAGCTTAAAAGGTCTTTAATATATAAAATACCTATGATATTGTCAATATTTTCATTGTATACAGGGATTCTTGAAAAACCATATTCCTCAAAAAAAGCTATCAACTCATTTATTGTTATATCTTCAGGAACAGCCTTCATATCAACACGAGGAACCATTATATCTTTGGCATTTTTATCACCAAATTCCATAATTTGGTTTATCATCTGTTGCTCATCCTCCTCAAGACCCTCTGCACCATCTGTTTCTATAATTGCTCCTATAGCCTTTAAATTTATGGCAGCACCCTTTGAAAGACCCTTTCCACCTTTAAGATCTATGAGTTTAACCATCTTATTTATAACAAAGGTTATAGGGTAAAATATTGCCATAAAAAGAGAGATTGGAGCATAAACAAATTTACAAAATCTTACATTATTACTTATGGCAAAAAGTTTAGGAATAATCTCACCTATCAAAAGAATCATAGTACCCACAAAGAGAACATCTATAACAGTAACCCAAGTTTCAGGAATATGTAGTGTTTGATTGAAATGGGAAGAGATAGAGTGAGCAAGAATTGCAATTGTTACATTAACCAGATTATTACCTAGAAGAAATGTAATCAAAAGTTGATCAGAACTACTTTTTAAAAGATTAGCTATCTTTCTCTCAATTTTACTCTCAGATTCAGCCATTCTATCAATATCTTTTTGTGTAAGACTCATGAAAGCTGACTCAGATCCCGAAAAAAGGATACTGAAAGGAAACAACATGACAAAGGCTACAATCTGATAATAGATTAGGCCGGTCGAAGGAGGCTCCATAAAAGTTTTCCTAAAATTAGTTTAACATAATCTCCAGATTTCAGCGTACATCAACTTAAAATCTTTGGGTAAGGTTGAATGTAATATTTTGATATCAAAAAATAAAATGTTTTTTTTATAATAAATAACAATCTTTTTCCTACTTAGGTTCTACTGAAAAAGGTTTAATTTTGATCACATTTAATCTGTATTTGAGATAAAAGAGAAGGGATCTTATATATGATTATAGCTTTTGTTTCCTTAGAGAGCCTCAGGGTACGGTCTTTTATACATATATTTATACTTATCATGCTAAATATTAGATAAACACTTAATATTGAACTAAGGTTAGTATATAAAGATTGCACTCTTTATGCACCATTATTTTCTATTTAACTTCCGTGTTTATAATATTTTAAGGGCAGATTCTAATTAGTAAAAAATCTTACTTAGAAAGGGAAAGTGGTTAAAACTTTACAGAAATAAAAAAGCAACTCTTTTGATAGATTACAATAAGTGCTAATTGATAAAAATGGAGAGTAAAACTCTCCATTCTATTTAGAAACTAAAACTTTCTCATTTATCAAGTCTATTAGATCCAACAGATCCAATGGCTTTTGCATATAGCTAAGCAAATTTAGACTATCAAGAGAATCAGCCATATAATTGTAACCTGATACCATAACAATTTTAATATCCGGGAAATCTTTATTTAGCTTCTTTGTAAGCTCTATCCCATCCATTTTTGGCATGAAAAAATCAGTAACCACTAAGGTATAGTTCTCCCCTTCAAGGCTTTTATCTACAACCTTTTTGTAAGCTTCCTCACCGTTAAATGCCGTATCAGCATCAACACCAAAGAAATCTTTGAACATTTTAGTAAAAAGATTTACAATCTGGGCTTCATCATCAACAACTAATACAGAAAATTTATTCATCAAATAATCCTAACATAAAGATTAAAAATTATAACAAGTACTCATAATAATTTAAATTTAGTTTAATTTTGAGTTAAAAACAATATTTTTTTCATTAATTACACTTTTTTAACTATATTTATAATACTGTAATTATTTAAGAAAAGAAGAAATAATCTTGTTATGAGTATATAAAAATTGATAAAATATAATAAAAAATTTATGATGGAAGCTTTTGATCTTGCCCTCAAAGGTTTTGAAAAGGGAGAAGTACCAATTGGAGCTGTAATGGTTAGAGATGAAAAAATTATATCTCGCCAGTTCAACAGAGTTGAAGAGCTTAAAGATAGCAGTGCTCACGCTGAAATCTTGGCTGTAAGAGATTCTAGTGAAAAATTAAAAAATAGTAAACTCGTAAAAACTTCACTATATGTTACTTTGGAACCTTGTATTATGTGTATGAGTAGCTTAGCTATGGCAAGGGTAGACAACATATATTTTGGAGCCTTCGATAAAAGATTTGGTTTTCTATCAACAGGGTGTTCTATTAATCTCTTGAAAAGATTTAATAAAAACATTGTAGTAGAAGGAGGTTTCTTTAAGGAACAATCCTCCTATATCTTAAAAACTTTTTTTAAAATATTGAGAGAAAGAGAGTGAATAAAAAAATAGTTTCCATATTAAAAAAATATTCAAAAAACAGTATTTTATCACTAAACCATAAGGGGTATCTCTTTTCTGAAAAGATATTAGGAAAGGATGTCAAAATAGACTTTTTCAACAATGAAAAAGTTGGAATAAGTGGAAAAAGCTCCATTATTAAAGGGGATATTTTCAAATCCTCCATTGATGATAAAACCTATAACACTCTTATAGTTTTTAATTATTTAAGAACATTAAAATTGACAAAAAGAGTGGAACTCTTTGAATATTTGGAAAAAATAACATCTTCAGAAGGAGTAGTAATAGTTTGTGAGTACTTTAAGGGGAATCTAACACCAAAGCAAAACAATTTCATTGAATTTAATAACCTCCTCAGCAGTATAAAAGAGGAGTACTTCCCTTTTATGGGAAAGCAGAGCATAGAAAATCTTTTAAACAACAGTTTTTTTGAAAATAAAAAACATTTAATAATAGATTCTCCTGATAGTTTTGAAGAAAATGATATAAAAAATACTATTGTAAAAAAACTAAAAAACAAGATTATTCCATCTCTAAAAGATCAGAAAATTATAGAAAGAGCAAATAACCTCTTAGAAAAAATTGAAACCGTTGGTATTGAAGAATCTCCAATGATACTTTCTATATTAAAATCAAAAAAGAGAAAAGAGGTTTATAAACTTAAAGGGGATAGTAATACCAACCCTAGAGAAAGACTACTTTTAGGAGATCTTGAAAGCTTAAAACTTTCGGATCTTGTGGCAATAATTATTGGAATGGGAACAAAGGCAGAAGATGTTTTTACTCTCTCAAGGAGAATAATTAAGGAGTACGGATCCATTGCTCTTTCAGAGGAGAGATCTCCTCATAAGATTATGGAAATTTTAAATATTGGGGAGGTAAACGCCTGTAAGTTGGTTGCATCTTTTGAACTTGGCAGAAGATTCTTTAGTGAAAAATATAAAAACAGACCACTTGTAAGGGGACCCGAAGATGTATTTAAACATGTTGAATCTATGAAGGATCTAATAAAGGAGAATTTTAGAGGTTTATATCTCAATAGCAAAAATTATATTATCCATGATGAAATTATAAGTATAGGGCATTTAACAGCTTCACTGGTTCACCCTAGAGAGGTGTTTAGACCGGCTGTAGAGCATAGTGCCGCAGGGGTTATTGTTGTTCATAATCATCCATCGGGAGTTGCCAAACCATCAAAAAATGATGATGCTGTTACTGATAACCTAAAAGAAGCCGGCAAGTTACTTGGTATACCTATCTTAGATCATATTATTGTTGGAAATGATAAATATTATAGTTATAATTCTGAGGGCAAAATTTAATCTTTAAGATGAGGTGGCAATGGCCTTAAAACATACATTTTTTGGTTTGGCAGTAGGTTTTATTTTATCTGGTCCTATAGGAGCAGTTTTGGGAGCTGTTTTAGGAAGTCTAGTTCCCGATAAGGTTGAAAAAGATGAAAATAAGCCTCCTGAGAATAGAGAAAACTACAATAAGAATAGAGCTTCAGAATTCACCTACTCGCTTTTAATCCTTTTTGCAATAGTTATTAAAGCAGATAATAAAACAAAAAAATCTGAAATAGCATTCATTAAAAGCTATTTAATTAAAAAGTTTGGTTTAGAAAATGCCCAAGAGATGATGCACATACTAAAAGCTCTACTTCAAAAAAATGTTGAAGCAAAACCTGTTTGTCAGCAGATTAGATTTAACACAGACTATTACTTTAGAATAGAACTTATACATCTACTGTTTAAACTTGCAACAATAGATCAACATATATCTGTAGAGGAGTTTGACTGTATAAAAAACATCTCAATAGATTTGGGTGTAAGCAATTTAGATTTCAGAAGAATAGCTTCAATGTTTACATATAGTTCATCTTCAAAATCACAATCTACTTTTAAACTTGAAAAAGCGTATAAAATAATGGGTGTTGAGAAGGGTGTTACCTTAGAGGAGCTTAAAAAAAGTTATAGAAAACTTTCTAAGGAGTATCACCCAGATAGGGTAGCTCATTTAGGGGAAGAGTATCAAAAAATAGCCGAAGAGAAGTTTGTTAAAATAAAAGATGCTTACGATACAATAAAAAAGGATCTCGAATCGTTTTGAAAATATTTTCTAAAAGAGTACTATCGACTTCAAATATGATATAATTATGATTTAGATTCAAATTAAATTAAAAAATAGAGAGAAGGTATCAGCAGAGAAAAAATTTGTTATCCAGTCCACTTATATTGATAGTCCAGGATCCTCAGTTGCCAAATATTGTGAATAGAAAGATACAGATTGTAATATTGCTATAGAAAGAGGGAAAAGAATAGTATCAGTTTGTTCTACTAAAAAATAGTGTTATAAGAAGCATAGGAGATGTTTAAATGAGAACTTTAATTTTTATACTTTTACTTTATTTATCCAAATCTCTATGTGGTTATGAATTTGAAAATGTAAAAAGTGTTACATGTGAACTAGATAGCTCTTACGGAAAAATATTTTATCAATCAGCTGTTTATAACCCAAAGAAAGAATCAATCTTTTTTATTGCCAAGAGTGGTAGAGATTTAAACAAAAAAGTAAAAAGAGTTTGTAGTTTTAATCTATCCGGTAATTTTTTGGGAACCATTGGCAAGATAAATAGCTTTGAAGCAGGTGGTTATGTAGATCCTTTTAGGCTTAGTAGCTTTGATAATAGGATTAATATCTATGATATAAAAGCAAAGAGGGTTACGAGCTTTAATATAGATAATTTCTCATCAGAAAAGCTTATATATCTTGAAAAAAGTGCTGCTAATTGTGAATCCTTTTTTTTGAGAGATGATAAATTTTATGCCTCAAATAATAATTGTGTTTTCTCATCTTTAAATTCCGGCATAGTTTATAAAATAAGGGAGTTAGAGATAAAAAATAATTATGAATTGGATGAGTATATTACCTTTGATGATTGTACACCTTTTAGAAAATTTTATGGATTTGAAGGGGAATTACCAAAAGATCCACTTATTTCCAGTAATGAAATATATAAAACCTTATCTCTTTATCAAAAAACCTATTATGCTCCTACAGATAGTGGCTATTTTGCTGTGAACGGGTTTGGTTCTATTCTTTATCAATTCGACATAAATGATAGTTTAACAAATACCTATCATCTAAAATCTATGAAAAAGTTCAGAGAGAGTGAAAAAAAGGTATTTAAAAATTTTTCTAAGAATCCTATTAATAGATTATCAAGTATTAGCTCTATATTCTATGATCCTAAAGGGAATAACCTATATATCGTAGTAAACCATATATCTAAAAAGATTAAAAAAGAGTTTGGCTCCTCCTTCTCTATGCTTACATTTTCGCTAGATAGTGGTAAGGAAAAATTTGAAGCAATACCTGATGGTTTTATTGGTATAAAAGATGGTCTTTTTATAGGATTTAAGAAATCTGACTTAGGTAATACTTCAATAACATTTAGTAAACTATTAAGTGAAGACAAGAAATAATGAAAAAAGATTTTAGAGTAAAATTACTAATACTTTTTTTGCTAGTTTTAATATCTACTCCCTTATTTTCTATAGATAAAAATTTTCAGAATAGTGGTTTGTTAGCTGAAAAGATAAATCTATTTAACAGTAATGTTACAAAGTTTGAAACCAAAGATTCAACTACTATATTTGATTCTGCTAATAATACAAAGAACTACCTTTTCCTAATTTTATCTCCATATATTTGCTTAGGTTGAAATGGAATAGATCTAAATGAGCTAGTTAGCTTTAATAAGAAAAATTTAGGAAGAGTTTATCTAGTTATAAGAGAGTGGAACTGGTATGATACAAGTAGTTTTATTAATAGAGAGATAAAAAAGTATAATCTACCTATTTTACTGGATAAAAATTCAGTAAATAGTAATAAAATTGATTCTATTTTGAATATTGATAAAGGTAACTACTTTGTTATAACAGATAGTAAAGGAGAGATTAAATGGGTAAAAGAGTATAAAATGGAAGATAGCTTTTCCAGTATGGATAAAGCTATTAATTTATTCAATAAAATTCAAAATTTAAAATAGCCTTAGTTTGGTATAAGAACAACAATCTATCTTATATAATAATTAAACCTAAGGATTCAATTAAAATATTGTGATAGTAGTCTATTCTTTCATGACCGCTAAAATATGTATCTTCCCACTAAAAAAGAATCTAAAGCAAAATAATTTAATCTTTTTTGAGCATATTCTACTTAAAACAAGTATATTTTGATATCAAATTTAGTTTATTAAACTAAGGTTAAAGTGTAATATTTTCTAAAAGGGTATTATGGGTTTAAAGTATGATATTATTGTAGTTGGAGGAGGTCCTTCAGGTATATTTTCTGCCATATATGGAGCTAGAAGGGGTAAAACTGTTCTTATTGTTGAAAAGTCTAAATCTTTGGCATTAAAACTTTTGGCATCGGGAAATGGAAGAGCTAATCTTACAAACACTTTGGATAACGATACCTTTCTTTCAAGAGTAGGGCATGGAAAAAAGGAGGGTCTTTTTCTAAAAGATGCTTTTAATATATTTGATAAACTATCCCTTAAAAATCTCTTTTTAGAACTGGGACTTGAGATTAAACCATTTGATGGATTCCATATATTCCCCGAAGATAGGAGCTCAAAAACTGTAGTTGATCTGCTGATAAAAGAACTAAAGAGATTAGGTGTAAAAATTCTTACATCATCTAAATGTGAAAAAATATTGGTAAAAAACAACTCAATAGATGGTGTTTTGGTCAATGGAAAAAAGTATCTATCTAAATCTCTTGTAGTTGCTACAGGTGGTAAAGGGTTCCCTTCTCTAGGTGGGTCTGTTGATGGTTACAATATTTTAAGAGATATTGGGCATAAAATTACAAACCTCTACCCCGCTATGGTAAAGCTTAATGTTAAAGAGAGGTGGATAGAAAATTGTAGAGCAGATACAATCTCAAATGCTGTTATCAAAATAGATATAAAAAAGTATAGCAAGAAAAGTTTTAAAGGGGATCTTATTTTTACACAAAAAGGTTTAATGGGGCCTCTTATTCAAGATTTTTCAGGTGAGGTCACTCCACTTTTTGATAAATATGATGAAGTTCCACTTTTAATAAACTTTGTAAAAGGTAAAAATAGAGAAGAGATATACACTCTATTTAAAAAATTTAAAAGTAAAGATCCAACAAAACCTTTATTAGATCACATTTCAACTATTTTACCAAAGCCTCTAATTTTAGAGTTTTGTAAACAACTCTCAATAGATCCTAATATTCAAATAAATAGGTTTTCAGGTAGGGATAGGGAAAATCTTATAGATCTTATGGTAAAGGGAAAACTTACTGTTACCGGAAGTGAAGGTTTTAAATCGGCTATGGTTACCAGAGGAGGGGTCTCTTTAAAAGAGGTAAACCCTAAAACTATGGAAAGCAAATTGATAAAAAATTTATATATAGTTGGAGAGGTTTTAGATATAGACGGACCCTGTGGAGGGTACAATCTTCAAATAGCTTTTTCAACGGGAGCAGTGGCAGGAAAGTTTGCTTGATAGTAAATTTTCAAGGAGCTCTTCTTTTTTTCTGAAAAAGAAGCAAAATAAGAATTAAGATAAAATTACCTAAAACTCAGAGTTTCGAGAAGCGAGTAGTACAAGGAATTACTTTTTTATGTGATTTGAGCCTAGAATTACTAGGTGATTTGAATATAAAAAAGTGATGACGCAGTAATGCGAAGCTTATCGGAAGTCTGAGGGCAAAGCCAAGCCATAAAATACTTTCCATACAAAAATGTATAGATGATACAAACAAAAAGGGCAGACACAAGATCTACCCTTACGAATATTAACGGAATAAAAAAATTACTCCTTCTACTTCTCGTTTCTCAAAAGTCTGACTTTTTAAGGCAATTTCCTATTTGGTAAGAACCATTTTTTTTGTAACCGATACTCCATTTACAGTAAGTTTATAGAAATAGATACCAGAGTTTAGATTTGAACCATCAAAAAAAACTGAGTGATTACCTTTAGATTCTCTACCATTAACCAAATCAGAAACCTTTTCTCCTCTGGCATTAAATACAGCTAAACTAACTTGAGAAGTTGAGTTCAAACTATAGTTAATAGTGGTTGTAGGATTAAACGGGTTTGGATAGTTTTGAAATAGTGAGAAATTGTTTATTTCATTAGATTCAGATATACCAACTCCTCCTTCACTCTCCAAAGAGATATCATCAAGAGCAAGCTGATAAGCACCTGTCCTTTCATATACAAAGGCTATTTTTATTTTTTTATCACTAAATTCAGTTAGATCCGTAACCTGCTCTTCAACATAGTAAAGAGCAACTGTCTCTTCATATAACACCGTTTCTACCAATGTCCATACATCCGATCCATCCTCTTTTACCATTATGTGAAATTTAGTAAAATATCCCGGTAATGAACTTTGATACCACATCCAATACTTAAGCTCAGATGCTCCAGAGTTTAGTTGATATTCAGGAGATATTAACCATAGAAATTTAAATATAGGATAATATCCTATTCCTGCTGCTGATTCTCCGGAATGTATATATGTGGGAAATTCCCAAAGAGCTGCGTCAAACCATGAATTCCAGAAATCTTCATCTTCAGGAATATCAAACTGCTCTCCCGCTAAAGTCTCACTACCTTTTTCCAACCAACCACTTGGAGGAAATACTCCCTCTTCAAAACCTTGTTCAAATATAACTGTGGCTTTTGAACATGTTAATATCCCTGAAAAAAGTAGTATAAGAGATAAACCTAACAAACTTTTAATCTTCATAATACTCTCCTTTAGTTTTATTAAAATACAATTTCCAATCCATTTTACGAGTACACTTTTAAAATTTAATACAGATGATTTTATTTTAAAAATATCTATTAAATTACTGTATATATTTCTACATTTAATATTAAATAGTTAGAAAGAATGAAAAAGACAAATGAAAATAAAAAATAAAATTTTAAGAAAAATAAAAAAGATAGATCTTTCTTCGGTAAAGGATAAGAAAATTTTAAATAAGATAAATATTTTAAAATTTTCTTCCCAATTTGGTATTACAAAATCAAGTAAAGCATACAATATTGATAGGAAAACAATATACAACTGGAGGGACAATTTTTTAGAAAATGGTATAGATGGTTTAAAACATAAACCAAAAATAAAAAGAAAAGGAAAAAAAGGAGTATCTTTAGAAGAAGTAAAAAAAATCTATCTTTACAGAAACTCTAATCCTTCAAAATCAATAGAAGAGATAAAAGAAATACTTAATATTAGTTACTCTGTTTCTACAATTTATAGGAACTTATCAACATATAAAAAAAATATTAAGGAGAATAAAGATATTAAGTATAAAAGAGAAAAATACCCACAATTTATTTTAACCCATAAACTTCTAAAAGATACAAACTATTATATCATCTTAATTATAGATCCAATTTCAAAAATATTTTTTAGCGGAATAGCAGAAGATATATCACAAATTTCATCTGCTATTTTTGTTGATTACTTTATAACAAAAATGATAGATATTGTAGAGTACAACAACTTTACTTTCTTCATAAATAGAAAAAAAAGAGAATACAAAAGTAGAGAGAATATTTTCACTAAGATTGTTACTAATAAACATAAATGTAATTTATCAAATAGTGGCTGGAAAAATATTTTCAAAAATTTTAAGTATGAAAAAATAGTAAATCAATTGGAGATAAAAGATAATAATTTATTAATACTTGCTTCACAACAATTGATTATAAACTACTTAAACAATATTAAATATGGTAAAAATAGTTTTTATAAATCAACTTCAAATCTATTTAGAATAAGTTTTTCAATACTACCCATCTTCCCCAATAACTTCATTAAAAAAATAGATACAATTTTAGATTATAATGGAGATATAAAGGATCACAATTACCAACATCGAGATTTTAAAGATATATACTCTATCATCAAACACTCAATACCATTTATACAGAAGTTAGGTATCAACACAAAAACAATAATCTCATACTTTGAGGATTTAATTGACTATTTTACCTTTTCCGGAGATGATTCAGAGTTTATTTTAGCAAAAATTTTTTATCAAAAAAGTATCTATTTCTACAACAACTCCCCCAACTTTACAATCTCGAGAGAGTCTATTATCTCTTCAATAAATATCCTAAAAAAGGAGAGATATAAAAATAAGTTCTTTATCGATCTTTCCAAATCATATTTAATGCTTGGAAAATTGGAAATGAGAGTTGGTAACAATAAAAAAGCTATAACAATATTTAAAAGATTATATAACTACTCTAATCAACTGAAAAATATAGAGTTAAAATCAGAATCTTTAAAGTATATTGCCATAATCAATAGGAATAGATCAAACTATCTACTATCTGAAAAATTAACCCACCAACTATTAGAGCTGGCAACTAATAACAACTTACTAAATAAAAAGATTTGGGCTATAACAAATTTAGGTTCTATATACTATCTAAGAAAAAAATATCAGATATCAAAAAGTTATTTTCATAAGGCGTATAATATTGGAAGTATCTCAATAGAAAAGGGGATGCTTCTTTTTATTCTATCCAATTTAGGGTTATTGTACCAAATTGAAAAATGTTTTGAAAAAGCTCTTAATTACTACTTTTTACTACTTGAAAACTCAATAAAGATGAGGGATAGCAGTTCAAATATAGTTGCAAATATTAATATAGGAAGTGTTTACATTGATAAAGAGCAATACATTAAAGGTTTAGAGTATTATGAAAAGGCAGAAGCTAAAGCTAAACTAATGATGGATAATAATAATTTATATATAATTTATACTGCAAAATCTTATATCTACTTCAAGTTAGATATAAGCTCTAAAGCATTAGAACTTATCGATAAAAGTATCCATATAGCAGTAAAGAACGGAAACTCTGTTTATAAAACTAAAAGCGAAGCCTTAAAGGTTGAAATTCTATACAAAAAAGGGGAGTTAAAAAAGGGGGTAAGATTATTAAACAGATTGTTTAAGGAGGGTGTACCAAAATCTTATATGCTGGAATCGGATATAAGTTTAGAAGCTATTGAGCTAATGTTTAGGTTTAAAATTTTGATTTCTGATAAAAAAGGGTTTGAATCAATATCCTACTTTAGAGTTTTAAAAAGGTATAATAACTTGCTCCAAAAGGTAAAATTTAAACCCAAGGAGAGGGTGAGCTTAAATCTAAATATTTTGGAATTGATAGAACCCTATCTTGATGATGATAATTTTATTTCTTTGGTATCAAAGCTCAATAGTAGGGGTATCTTTTTTGATATAAACTATATGATAACAAATAGCATTAACTACTTTAGAAAAAAATCAAAACTTAACTTTTCAAAAAGTTATACAAAAAAGATAGATTATTTAAATGGTCTGAAGACTATTATAAATAGATAGATATAATTAAATTTTTTTAAGAATATAAAGGGAGCTAAATTATTTATTATAAGGTAACTAATTCTCTATTTAGTTGTAAAAGATTCCTCATCGGTTATTTTATAAATTTCGATTATTTTTTATTTTTCTTGCTTATCTTAGAAAGTATAACTACATTGGTTCTGCACACTAAAGCAGAAGATAATTTCAAAAGGAAATACTTGCAATTCTACTTCTATCAGTCTTTGAAGTAGTATAATTTTTTGTGTATATTTTTAATTTTTTTTAGGAGTTCATATTATGAACACAAACAAGCTTTACGCAGGAAATTTAAACTACTCAGTAACTAGCGACGAATTAGGTCAAGTATTTGAAGAGTATGGAACAGTAAAATCTTCAAATGTTATTGAGGGAAAGGGTTTTGGATTTGTTGAGATGTCGACAAATGAGGAAGCTCAGACTGCTATGGATGAGTTAAATGAAGCTGAACTTAGAGGTAGAACAATGAGAATCAGCGAAGCTAAACCTCGTCAAAGTAGAACTAGTAGCTATAATAGAAACAATTATTAGTAATTTTCTGAAATAGTTTGATTGGAAATATTTTATATTTTTATAATTACTTATTAGTTTTGAAAACCACTATCATTTCGATAGTGGTTTTCATTTTTATTAAACTCTTTAAAATCAATTAAATATATTAGAAACAGTAACCAACAGAAAGAGCAAAAGATACATTTTTAGGGTCGTATTTCTTATCGAGTTCCATATCCATTATTTTAGATAAACCAAATGTATATCTAGTATCAAGATAAAACTTTTTGTACATTAAACCTAAACCAAAATCAATTCCAAAATCAACTTTCTCGTAGTCATCAATATCGTCATCAATACTTTCTGTAGCTCCAACTACTGTTAGGTCATCTTCGTAGTAGAAATCAATATCTACTTCCTCTTTTGCACTCATATTCAAACCAATTGAGGAACCTATTTGAAAAAATGATGAAAAGTTTTCATTTTCGAAGAAGTAGATATTAGCAAGTAGTGGAATCTCGAGATATGTCGTTATAATGTCTCCGTCAAAATGGATTCCGGAAATATCCTCTTGTTCAACATCAATAATTCCCATGTCATACTCTGCTCCTTTCATTGTAAAAAGAAGCTCAGTTTGAAAACCGAATATATTATTAAATCTATACTCAAAAAGACCTCCAAAATTGAAACCGACTGTTGGATTAAATAAGGCTTCATCATTGTTTATAATGTTGGAGCTATTAATTCCAAATTTAACACCATACTTCATAGGATCTTTTAAAGATTCTTGAGCAAAACTACTATTGCCTAGAATCATCATTAACAGAAGAAACAAATAAACAAACTTTCTCATAAGACACCTCTTTTAGTTATTTTAAATTTTCCTACGGAAAACTACAAAAACAATATCTTCGACAAAGATAAAAAAAAAAAAACAAAGTCAAGTAAAAAGTAACTTTTCTTGTAAATTTCTTAATAAAAAAATATTGATATTATAGGCTTTTATAGTATATTATTATCTTAAATTTTGTAATATGGTATTACAAGGTTTTCATAAGTATAAATTTAATTAAAAATATGATGGAGTAAAAATGGAAAAAGTTGTTTTAGATGGAAATTCTTTAACTCTCAATCAGTTTGAGGAGATAGTTTACGGCAATTGTGAAGTAGAGATTTCAAAAGATTGTATTGAAAGAATAAATGAGTGTAGAAGAATTGTTGAAGAGATAGTTGACTCTGAAAGGGTTAGATATGGTATTAACACTGGATTTGGTAAGTTTAGTGATGTTTCCATAAGTAAAGAGGATACTTTAGATCTTCAAAGAAATATTGTTCTTTCCCATAGTGTAGGTGTTGGTAAGCCTTTAGCAATAGAGGTTGTTAGGGGTATGCTTCTTCTAAAACTCAACAGCTTTGGAACAGGAAACTCCGGTGTTAGATTGGTAGTAGCTGAACTTATGAGAGATATGCTTAACAAAGGTGTTACTCCTGTTGTTCCTGAAAAAGGATCTGTTGGAGCTTCCGGAGATTTAGCTCCACTTTCTCATATGGCTCTTGTAATGATTGGTGAAGGTGAAGCTTTCTATAATGGAGAAAGATTAGCTGGTAAAGAGGCTTTGGAAAAGGCAGGTTTAAACCCTCTTGTTCTTCAAGAAAAAGAGGGTCTTGCAATACTTAACGGAACTCAAACAATGGCTTCATTAGCAGCTATTGGAGTACTAAAAGCTGAAAACCTTATGAAGGTTGCAGATATCTCTGGTGCTATCTCTGTTGAAGCACTAAAGGGAACTTCTGCTGCATTTGATCATAGAGTTCAAGCTGTTAGACCTCATAAAGGTCAAATAAATACTGCTGCAAATCTTAGAGGTTTACTAGCAGATAGTAAAATTTCCGGAGATCACGAGAACTATAAAAAGGTTCAAGATGCTTATAGTTTAAGATGTATGCCACAGGTCCATGGAGCTGCTAAAGATACTTTAAGACATGTAAGATCTGTTGTTGAAACTGAACTTAACTCTGTAACTGATAATCCACTTGTATTCCCTGATAAGCAAGATGTTATCTCTGGTGGAAACTTCCATGGTGAGCCACTAGCTATGGTTTGTGATTTCCTGGCAATTGCTGTTCATGAGCTTTCAAATATCAGTGAAAGAAGAATTGAGTATATGCTAGATTCTGCTACTAGTGATGGACTTCCGGCCTTCCTTGTAAGTAAAGGTGGATTAAACTCCGGTTATATGATGGCTCAAGTTACTGCTGCTGCTCTTGTTAGTGAGAACAAAACTTTATGCCACCCTTCATCTGTAGATTCAATTCCTACATCTGCAAATAAAGAGGACCATGTAAGTATGGGTACTTTTGCAGCTAGAAAGCTTCAAGAGGTTATCACTAATGTAACAAATGTAATAGCAGTTGAGATGCTTTGCTCTCTTCAAGGTTTAAACTATAGAATGCCATTAAAGCCTGCAAAAGCTGTTGAATCTGTTTTCAATTTTGTTAGAGAGCAGATCCCATTTATGGAAACAGATAGAAATATCCATTTAGATATGGTTAAGATGGCTTCGCTTATCTCTGATAAGAGTATTGTTTCAATGGTTGAGAAAGATTTCTTAACATTGGAAGTTTAATATAGAAATATTTAAATCTATTTATAAAAGGGCAGTTTATTTTTTACTGCCCTTTCAATCTTGTAATATAGTTAACAATATAAACTTATTGGGGATATAGCCCCTAATTTTGGATATTTTATCTGTATGAAAAAGAAAAAATTAAGAATAGAACTAAAACCAATTGATATTTTTATTGAAATAACAAATATTTTAGGTGTTATTGTTTTAATAGCGACTCCTCTATACTTCTATAATGATCTTCCGGATACAATTCCTGCCCATTTTGGACTGGATGGAAATATTGATAAAATTAGCGATAAAGATACAATTTGGTATCTACCAATAGTAGGAGTTGTAAACTATGCTCTACTCCTATTTTTAAACCGATTTCCACATATTTTTAATTATCCTCAAAAAGTAACAGACGAAAATAGAGAGAGATTATATCAATCTGCAACAAGAATGATTAGAGGTTTAAACTTTATAATAGTATACTCTTTTGCCTATATAAGCTACTCAACAATAGAGATAGCATTAGGAGTAAAAGAAAAGATTGAATTCTGGTTTCTTCCTATATTTATCTCTCTTCTACTAATGTTTATAGTATACTCTGTATATAAACTAATGAAAAAATAGAAAAAGATTCTATTAATATGACAACCAAACTTTTACTATACTATCTAAGTATAAGTTGGGTTTATTAGTTTTAGGAAATCTTACAATTTAGATTATGGATTTAGACTATTTTGGAATTTTATAAAAAATATTTTAGGAGAAATCAATGACTAGGTTAATGAAATATATCCTCTTATTGATTATTGCTATCAATACTTACGGATTGGAACCTCATTTTGCCTCTAAACCTTCACTATCACCGGACGGCTCAAAACTTTGTTTTGTCTATAACAATGATATCTGGATAGTAAATACAGATGGTGGAAAAGCTGAAAGAATTACATCATCAAAAGGATATGAAGGGAACCCTGTATTTTCACCGGACGGAAAATATATAGTGTACAATGGCGAAAAAAATGGATACTATGCTATATACAAAGTTCCGGTAACAGGAGGAACGGCAGAAGAGATTAGCAAAGAACCTATATCTATTGCTGATTGGTATGGAGATGAGGATGCACTCCTTGGTGTTAAGTATCAAATTGGTCTTGGAAGAACATTTTTTAAGATTCCTCTAAATGGAGAGAGAGCTACAAGTTTAGATCTAATAGGTGATTATTTATCAGACCTTTCCAATGATGATGAATATATTGTTTTCGCCAGAAATGGATATTACGATAGAGAGGAGTATACAGGATCCCAAAATGGAGAACTATATCTTTATGATTTTGATAAAAAGAGGTATACAAAACTTACGGACACCCCTCTAACAGAAAGATACCCTGTTTTCTCAAGCGATTCAAAATCACTTTTCTACTCATACTCAGATGGAGATAATTTCCAACTCTACAAATCTGATATTGACAATATGGAAAAAAGGGAACAATTAACAGATTTTGATAAATGGTCTGTAAGAAATATAACAAAGGCAAGAGATAAGGATATCTTTGCGTTTGAACTGTTTGATGAGCTTTGGAGCTACAATTACAAAACAAAAAAAGCTCAAAAGGTGGAGATAGATATAAATGAGGATATCTATGGAGATTTTAACCACTACAATACAGTAAAATCTATGGCAAGCGACTATACTGTTTCAGAAAATGGTAAAGTGGTTGCATTTAAGTATAAATATGATCTTTTTGTTGTTCCAAAAGCCGGTGGTGAAGTAAAGCAAATTACAAAAAATCAGCCGGGTATTGGAACTGTTGAGATTATGCCGGACAATAAAACCATACTCTTTACAGCCATAGATAAAGGTTACTACAAACTGTTCAAAACATCTCTGGAAGATTTAGATGATATTGAAACCATTAGTTGGAGTGATGATAAGTGGATTGATGGAATCTTAAATTCAGGGGATAAGACTATTATCACATACTCAACTTGGGATAATGGTTACAACAAAAAAGCTTACATGGATAAAGATGGAAATATTACAGAGCTTTCTGATGAGGTTGTTTACTCCAATGTAGCAATTGATCCAAATGGAACCTATGCTTTCTACACAACTACAACTTTCAAAAATTGGGTAAAGCATTTAAAAGCCTACAATTTTGAAACAGAGAAAGAGATAAATCTTCTAAACTTCAATAAATGGGGTGGCGATATTTATTTAGGGAAAAAGAATAGATCCCTTTTCATTGGAATAGGTGGAGATATTGCAAGAATAGATCTAACTGAAAGAGAGGATTTTAGCGAAGAGAAGGATAATTGGGAACCTATCTACAAATCACTGAAAAAAAGTGAGGAGAAGGATGAAGAGGAGAAAAAGGGGAGTAAGAAAGAGGAGAAGAAAGATAGCGTAGATCCTATCAAAATTGATCCTGAAAATATATTCTACAGAATGAAAAAGATAGTTCGTAAAGATGGCTACAACTATATGGTTGGCATAGCTGACGATTCCACATTCTACTATATGAATGTATATGATAATAAAAAGAGTTTGAGAAAATGTAACTACTTTGGTGAAGGGGATAAAGAGATAATAAAATTTGGAAAGATGGATAATAGTTTCCAACTTCAAAATAATGGTAGTATAACCTATCTTTCAAACGGTATGTTAAAAGAGTTTAACCCTAAGAGTAAAAAGAGCGAACTTATAGATTATACTCTGGACTATAGCTATAACGAAATTGAGCTTAACAAGAAGGCTTTTGAAGAGCTTTGGGGAACGTTTGGAATTAGATTCTACGATCCTAAAATGCACGGTAAAGATTGGGAAGAGCTGTATGAGATCTACTCAGAGTATATGAACTATTCATATACCCCGGATGTGCTTGGTAAAGTTGGAAGAGAGATGATAGGGGATCTAAATGCTTCTCATAGTGAGTTTAATTCAAGATCTCCAAGAAAAGAGGTGAGAGCCATTGAGAGTGCAGAACTCGGTTGTATTTTAGATTTTAGCGAAACTCTAGGTAGTGGTATCAAGATTAAAAAAGTTCTTGAAGGATCAACTCTTAAAAGACCTCACAATATCAAAAAAGGGGATATTATCACTGCTATTGATGGAATAGAGATAGATGAAGATACTCCTGTAGAGAATCTACTTAGAAATAAAATTGGGAAGAAAATAAAACTTACAATTGAAACAGGAGACGGAGAAAAAGAGGTAGTTGTTAAGGGTCTTTCTTTCAATAAACAGTGGAATATGAACTATAATACTTGGGTTATTGAGAGAACTAAAATGGTTGATAAGCTAAGTGATGGTCGTATAGGTTATCTTCATATTCAAGGTATGGACGGGAAAAGCTATAGAAAGTTCCTACACGATCTTTGGGCTGAAAACAATGAGAAGGAAGCTTTAATTATCGATGTAAGAAATAACGGTGGCGGTAATACTCACGATCTTTTAATAGAACAGTTGACAAAAACTAGCTATGCTATTCAATCATCCAGGGAGTTTGGTGCAAAGAGAGGAGAGTCACCTTCAAATATAAAGGATCTTCCAAAGGTGATTCTTATAAATGAGTACTCCGCTTCTGACGCTGAAATTTTCCCTCAAATCTTTAGAGAGTTTGAACTGGGAAAAATAATTGGTGTTGCAACCAGTGGATATGTTATTGGAACTAGAGCAAAAAATCTTATCGATGGTTCCCACATGAGAATGCCGGGATACGGTTGGTGGAGAATGGATGGAACCAATATGGAGGGTAATGGAGTACAGCCCGATATTGAAGTTGTTCAATCTCTAAGCCAAATTGTAAAAGATGATGATGTACAGCTTAAAAGAGCTGTTAAAGAGTTGATGAAACAGATAGGCAGGAAAAAGTAGATATTAAAAAGCTCCCAATTTTGGGAGCTTTTTTATTTTACCAATCCCTATTTATATCTCAAAACAGCTAAAATCTAACTAACAGAGAAATAGCAAAGCGGTGCTAAAACTAGCAAAATATATCCTAATTTTTTGGTAGAGTTATTACTCTTTTTTGGGGCGGATTGAAACTGTTTATGTATCGATGTACAGAATCTGATGAATCGTACCCTCCATGTTTTTCTACACAATTTTCACAATTAACTATATAGATATCATCTCTCTTTTTTACTAGATTTTTATTTTCCGGACCGTGCAAACCTAATGCTATATCCAACTCTGCAATTGTGTATGATAGTTTTAGGACATCATCTTTTTTTGAGTGCATTATTATTATATTGTTGTACTTAAATCTTGAATCGTAGAACTCTCCCCCTTGTTCTAGGGATTCATTATCAACAGCTCCTGCAGTGCAGAAGTAGTTATTGATTATTCTGCTGTTACTTTGTTTGAGTGCGTTAAGGGTTACTCTTGCACCGAGAGAGTGAGACATTAGATCTATATTATTGTTAGCTTTCCAAAGCTTTTTGAGTATGTATTTTAGGAATCTTGCTGATTTGTTGGCTTTTCGTTTTGCTTTATACCATTCTATAGCATGATCTTCTCCAGTCCAAAGAAAGCCTACTACTATATCGTAGTTAGTGCGACCTTCTATTTCCTTATAAGCTTCATATACTCCTTTTGCTTCTTTATTGTATCCGTGTACTAGTATTAATACAGATTTTCCACTAATAGCAACCTTCAGCTCTTCCATTGAGATCTCTTTCACAGCTTTACCTAATTTTAGATTGATATCTCTTATTTGTATCTCTTTTGGGGATTTTATCAGTTTTTCAGGATTGGTAAAGTCTTTTCTACAGCTTAAAATAATCATAGTTTCCCCTTTTTATGTTTATTGTAAGTAGAAAAATTGATTGTTTTAAATAGGGTGCTATAAAGAAAAAGCCCTGTTTTATAGGGCTTTTCTATGATTCTTTTTTGTCCTCTTTTTTCTTGGCAGTAGATTTTATAAAAATACCTGCCAACCCTATGATGGTGGTTCCAAAAATGACATTACCAGTGGTGTTGTGCCCTTTAACGGTTATAACTCCACCTGTAACTATCAATATTATAGTCAAGATAAACCCAAACCATTGTCCGTATCTTATAGTTTTTGTGTTATCCTCTTGGATTTTCTTGATTAATTCTATTTCTGTCTTTCCCGTATCTCTATAGATTTCAAAAATATATTTTGGAGCATCTGCATATATCTCTTTATAGGCTTCTAATGTAGCAGGATCTGGCAATGGTCCTTGATGGATTGAGGTTTCGCTTACCTTTGCAACTATGAGTTGTCTATAACCTTCTAAGAATTCCTCTCTGTTCTCTTCAGGAACAGTATTAAGAATCTCTTTTAAGGGGTTTTGTTTGCTTATAGTTTTATTTTGAATAAGTTTTTTATTTTTCTTTGACTTATTTTGACTCATATAACTACTTCTCTTGTAATGTTTTATCCAGTAGTTTTATAGGCTTAATAGTTGTATCTACAGACTTTAAAACCTCATTATAGTCTGCTATAATCTTGTTTATAGAAATATATGGATTTTTTCTCTCATATTTTTTGATGGTTCTTCTCAGCAAACTACCTGTTCTTGACCAAGCTTTATGAGAAATTTTACTTGGGAGATCTTCATAAGGCTTAAAGCTTTGCTGTTCTCCTGCAATATTTATTATAGAACCAATACCTTGTAAAAATGGACTGCCAAATATATTCTTTTTAGTTTTTATAGCTTTCATAATAACTCTCCTTGTATGCCTATGTATCAGACAACAATCTAATACCCTATACTAGTATAATAAACATGTTTGCTTCCAAAAAACAAGAAAAAAGGTAAAAAAAACTTGACTATACATAATTATTTCATTATAATAAGCCCCTTTTTTCGAGAGTATATTATATATTATTATATATCAAAAAACAATAGATAAGTTTAGTTAAATTACCTCCGGCAAAGCCGGAGGCTGAGATTGCCTTAAAAGTCAGACTGTCTAGAAACGAGTAGTACAAGGAGTCATTTTTTTATACGATCCATAGCCTAGTAAACCTAGGTGATTTGAGTATAAAAAGTGAGGACACAGTAATACGAAGTTGGCAGGCAGTCTGGGTTTACCGATCTTAATCGGTAAACTTAAAAGTTTGAATATAACTTATAAAATCACTTGACTAAATAAAAAATAAGATATATCTTATGTATAAAATATATCTATCATCTTAATAGTATAAGACTAAGACTGTTTTCTTAAACTGAATTTCAAAAAAGGTGGAAAGTATGTTAAAGAGTTTAATGTTTGTTTTCGTCATAAGTTTTTTATTCTCATGTGAAAACAGATCAATCCCTACTAAAAATGTAGATGATCTCAAATACGAGAATAAAGTAAATTCCAACCTAAAGAGACATATTGGAGAAAAACTCCTCGAAAGAGAGTCTGAAGAAAATAAATTGAGAATATTCGCTAAAGCTCTTGCAAGATCCTTGAATGATCAGCAAGTTGCTAAATTTCTTCATAAAAAATTTAAAGAAAGATTTGATGGGCAACATGAAATTCTCTGGCAAAACATTAAAGAGGAAAAAAGCTTAGATTTAAGAGGTATCATAAGTAAAAACATACCTTCCCCTAATAGAAATAAGCTAGAGATAATGGATAGTATTGAAGAGTTCAAACTATTAAATATTTCAATGCCCGTAAAATTTTCAGAATGGGATGGAGTTTCTCCTGTTTTAGTAACATACACTCCAAGAACTGTTGATGATACTCAGTGGGATACTGTTGTAGCTTTTGACTCTGATTTAAATGAGTACTCTATAGATGCTAAAACAGCTCCAGATTTTCCAGTAATAGTTATAGGTCAAAATGAGAGAGTTGACAAACATACATTAAAAGTAAAAGAAGCATACTTACCCAAAAAGGTTAATGATCTTGAAATACTTAAAAAAGAAAACAAGGGTTCTGGAGGCAGTGGCTCCTCATATGGGCACTGGGAAACAATACCAGATCCAGCTATTTATTTTGAATGGGTACAGCTTACAGATTTAATGGAACCTTGGCTAAATGGAGATCCAGAGGTACTAGTAATGGTACTAACTGATGAGGATAGAGATATAGATTATATGTTTGGAGATGATTATGGCTATTGGAACCTTTTAGGATATAACTATTCACATCCTGACAATTGGAAAAACCATCTAAAACAATTCTTATTTCGTAGAATTGATGGTGGTGTTAAGGACTACATGGGAATAAAAATCTATGAACTTGATGATAATGATGAAGATAACGATGTTACGATCACCATTTCTCATACATTACTTGAAGACTCTCAAGTTGATCTTAATGCTACTTGGAAACTAGATGTAGATGATGACTATATAGGATCAAATCAAGCAGTGCTTTTGGGAACTAACCCTCGTTACACCAATCGTAATGAAGAACCCGAATCAAGCGAAATGAATCCTTGCGGTTCTGCAAGATTTACGATTTGGTGGACAGATAAGATATGGATCCCTCCATATTCTGGTGGAGGTAATTCTGACTAGTTTTTTATTTTTTTTAATACAATTCCAAAAGATAAAGCTACTGATACTATTAGAAGGTAAAGTCTGAAGGAAACAGATGAAAAATAAAATAATACTGACTATCCTAGTTACACCATTGATCCTTTTCGACATGACGATTTCGGGTTTCTTGAAGGAGAAGAGAAGCAACGAACCGCTTGTTGAAGGAAATATTTATATTGAAAATAAAAATATTGGGACAGTATCAAATATTGATGGCTTTTATGCAATTAGTAATTTAGAAAGTGGTAAATATACAATAATCTATCAATATCTTGGGTATAAGAAATGTAAGAAAGAGATTGAGATATTACCAAATAAGAACAAAACATTAAATATATATTTAGAGAGAGATTCTGAACAACTTGATGAAATTGTTGTTTATGCAGAAAAAGATTTCAACTTTGAAATAAAAGAAAATCCTAGATCTATAAAAATAAATTCGGTAAGAATAGAACCCCAAAAAATGAAATATGAGGCAACACTTATTCAACCGGATCTTTTCAGAACAACTCAAACTCTTTCAGGTGTAGCCACAACTTCAGACTACTCGACAGATATCTATGTTAGAGGAGCAAATAGAGATCACAATCTAATTCTACACGATGGAGCTACAGTGTATAATCCATCCCATCTTTTTGGATTATTTTCTTCATTTATTCCAGAAGCTTTAAGAAATATCAATATGGTAAAATCTTCATCACCTGTTGAATATGGAGGCAGAGTGGGAGCTGTATTGGATGTAAGTAGCAAAGATGGTAATAGTGAAGAATTTGATGGAAATATCTCTCTTTCAATCTTAAATAGTAGCACAGCAATTACGGGTCCGGTGTATAAAGGAGGATTTTTATTTGCTGGAAGAAGAACATATTTAGATCCTATTTTAAGTTTGATAGATGATAAATTTAACTACTCCTTTTATGATGCTCATTTCCAGATTTACCAAAATATTAATGAAAAAAGTAAAATAATTTTCAGCTCATATTTTGGAAATGATAATCTAGAGCAAAATTTAATTGATTTTGGGTGGGGTAATAGAGCATTCTCATTAAGATTAAAATCAATCCTTTCTCCAAAACTATACTCAAGCTTAAATCTCTCATACTCAAAGTTTTTTCTTGATCAGATGGTTTATGATAGAAAAGGTGATCCGATGGAAGGAGTAAAAGAGGAGTTATTTAAATTTAACAATAAAATAGAAGACTATTCTGCAAAAAACAAGTATGAATATACCGTTTCAAAAGATATAGAAATCTCTTTTGGATTAGATTTTAAAACGGTTAAGATTAGGTATGATAGTGAAGATTTTAGTGACGATCTCTTTTCCCTTAACTATAGTTCTAAACTTATTGAAACAGCTCTTTTCTCTACATTCTCCAAAACATTTAACAATAAGTTTACCCTATTATCAGGAGTTAGATATAATATTGACTATATAGATAGTGAAAAAATCTACAATAATTACTCTCCTCTACTCTCCTGTAAATATATAGTTGATAAAACAAGCTCTTTAAATCTCTCAATAAAAAAAAGCTATCAAAATCTTTACTCGTTTAGGATAGATAACTTTGATGAATTTGGAGTAAACCCTATTAACCTTTGGCTTAGCATAGATAAGGAGATGGAGCAAACAGAATCTTTTGATATATCTCTAGGATACAATTACAATAATATTTTTTGGGGTGATATATATAAGTTTTCTTTTGAAACTTATGGTAAATATATTAAAAATTTTTATTTTGCAGATATATTAGATTATGAAAATGGAGATTCGGATCATCATGATTTTCTGACAACTTCAAATATTAAATCTTATGGTTTGGAATTTAATATAAAAAAAATTACAGGTAAAGTAATAGGAAGCTTATCCTATACTTTTTCAAGATCTTTTCAAGTTCTAAACAATAAGAGATATCCGACTATTTGGGATATACCAAACTCTCTAAAAATAAACTCTATATATAAACTTAGCGAAAGAAATAATATTGGTGTTACACTAAATTATAATAGTGGAAGAGCCTACACTTCCGCATATGGTGGATATTTTAATCAGTTTTTTAACGGAGAACCTATAAATCCTGAACTTATCGTAGTTAAAAGTAAATTATATGGAAATAGATACCCTTCATATTTTAGGATAGATCTTTCCTATAACCATAGATGGCTTTATAACAACGGAACTTCTCTCTTAATAAATTGTAGCTTGTTAAATATTTCTTTTCATAAAAATATACAATCATATAAGTATGTACAAAACTGGTTTTATGATGAAGAAGAACAGCAAGAAAAATATGGAATTGGTAGAAATGAAAACCTAATGCTTCCAATTATTCCATCAATAAGAGTTGAATACAAATTTTAAATAAGAGTTTTAAGATGGTGAAGAATTTTTTTATAGTAATATTAGTTTTCCTATTTTTTTCGTGTGAATTTTTCTTAGCAGATACTACTAAAGAAGAATCTCTTGTTTTGTTTGCTTTTTCTGCTGTTGATTCTACACAAATATCTGTAAAGCTATCAAAATCTTTAGACCTTGGAGAATATGCAAATCCTGAAGAATTATATGTAAGTGGAGCAGATATTACTCTGTATGAAAATGATATCTTTGTAGCTAAACTTTCTGAAAAAAATCAAATTGGAAACTATATAATTCCTGACACTTCTAACTTTACCAGATTTAAAGAAGGTTTTAGCTATAAGATTATTGCTCAAGATAAAGATAAGAAATATGATAAAATTACAGCTGAAACCATATGCCCTACTTCACCACAAATTGAAAGTTTAAAGAATAAAAAAACCGGAGAATATTATTTTTTTGGAGATGGCACAACCATTAATGATACAATAATAGGAAGGGATACACTCCTCTGTAGCATAAAAGATGATAACTCCCTGTATCATAGTTTTATATCTCATTATAAAAAAAACGGTATAGATAAAATACATCCTAATGAATTAAAAGATCTTTCAAAGTTCTCCGATAGTTCTGAGATATTATTACAATATGGAGATATTTTTTATATTGAAATATTTGTAATGGATAACGCACTCAAAAAATATCTGGAATCACTTGATAACTACAACTCTTCAACCCAATACGAAAGCAATATATACTCAAATGTGATGAATGGATATGGTTTATTTTCTTTAAGAAATTCTAAAGGTGGTAAATATAAATTCTATAAGAAAGTATCAAAAAAATAGTAGTAAACTCTATTCTAACCGCTAAAATATGTATCTTCCAACCAAAGAAGGATCTGAAGCAAACCTCCATTACCGATGTATCCCTAGACTTTCGATAAGCTTCGTATTGCTTCGTAATCGATTTTTCATAATCAAATCACCTAGTACTTCTAGGTTCAGATCGTATAAAAAATTAAATCTTCACTTCTTAGATAGATAGTTTCTCCTTTTTTCAATAGACCCTATCTAATAATAAGCGAATTACCATCCATCTCTTTGGGCTTTTCAATTCCTAAAATATCCAAAATTGTAGGAGCTATATCACAAAGTCTTCCATTTGAAAGATCTATACCTTCCTTAGCAATCACAAAAGGTACTACATTTTTAGTATGAGCCGTAAAAGGGACACCGTTTTCAAACATCTTTTCAGCATTACCATGATCAGCTGTAATAATTAGTGTATAACCTAGAGCTTTTGCCTTTTCATAAACTCTACCTATACATCTATCAACACTTTCAACAGCGGAAACAGCAGCAGAGAAAACCCCTGTATGACCAACCATATCACAATTAGGATAGTTTAGCACTATAAGATCATACTTGCATTTATCCATCTCTAAAAGTAATCTTGAAGTAAGCTCTTCAGAAGACATTTCAGGTTTTAAATCATAGGTCTCGACCTTTGGAGAATCTATCAAAATCCTATCTTCCCCCTTAAAAACTCTATCCTCTCCCCCATTGAAAAAGAAAGTTACATGGGCAAACTTCTCCGTTTCAGAGATTCTTAATTGAGAAAGATCATTAGTTGAAACAATCTCTCCAAGTATATTTTTATGTTTTAGTTTTGGGAAAAGATTCTTAAAAGTAAAATCCTCTCTATACTTTGTCATGGTAACAAAATTAAGATTAAGATCCTTTGTTTCAAACTCATTAAACTCTCTATCGTTTAGAGCTATTGAGATCTCTCTTGCCCTATCTGATCTATAGTTTATAAAAATAACTCCATCCTCTTCGTCTATGGTTATAATTTTACCATTATCTTCAATGAGAGCAGGCTCTATAAACTCATCACTCAAACCATTTTTATAAGAGCTCTCCATTAGCTCTTTTGAGCTTAAAAACCTTTTTCCTTCACCATTTACTAAAGTTCTATAACTTTTTTCTACCCTTTCCCATCTATTATCCCTATCCATAGAGTAGAATCTTCCGGAAATAGATGCAATCTTACCCTTCCCGCCTGATAGGAAATTTTCAAGATCCTCTATAAAATCTATTCCGCTATTTGGTGGAGTATCCCTACCATCGGTAAATGGATGAAGATACACATTATTAAACCCATTCTTATTTACAACTCTAACTATCTCTTTTATATGGTCAATAGAACTGTGAACGCCACCATTGGAACAAAGCCCCATTATATGAAGATTTTTACCCTTTTCTTTTAAGTAATCTATCATCTCTAAAAGGGTCTCATTTTTTTCGAAGCTTCCATCTTCAATACTCTTATCAATCCTTGAAATATCTTGATAAACCACCCTTCCGGCACCAATGTTAAGATGTCCAACTTCACTATTTCCCATAGTCCCTGAAGGCAAGCCAACCTCTTTCCCACTGCATATAAGTGTTGAACTATTGTACTTTTCAAAAATTTTATCCAAATTTTTACTATCTGCTGAAAAGATTGCATTATTTTCTGTTGAACTACTTATTCCGTAACCATCTAATATTGCTAAAATAACTTTTTTCATAATTTAAACCTTTTAATAATAATTTTTCTCTGTACAAAGAGGTTTTCCACAACAATAATTTAATTAATAAAATCTTCTATTATTGATTAAAAATCAATGCTTTCTGTTATATCTCCACCATTATTTTAAAGAATCAAACAAAAAATTATTACTATTGCCTATAAAATATAAAGCTATTATTTTTATTCTACATAGATATTTTAGTTTCGAAAGAGTGTAATATCTATTACTATTGTGATTCTGTAATTGTGGAGACTTTATGAAAGAGATTAAGTTCCCAATCCATTTTTTTCAAAAGAATAGGGAACGATTTATAAAAAAGCTACCTCAAGATAGCGTAACTATAGTTTGTTCGGGTATAAATCATACCAGAAGCAGAGATACATTTTTCCCCTTTAGGCAAGATAGTAACTTTTTTTATCTCACAGGTATAGAGTCTGAAAACTCAATATTAATTATAGTAAAAAATGGTGAAAAAGCATCAACTTCTCTCTACAGAAAAGTAATACCAAAGGAGATGGAAAAGTGGATTGGAGCTTCCATATCTGTAGAAGAGATAGAGAAAGTCTCAGGAATAAGTAAAAATTCCATTGAAGATATAAACAGAGTTGATGATTTTTTTAGAGAGCTCTTTATTGATAAGAATATGAGTCATCTTCTAATGTATAATGAACCTTATACGGGAGAAGCCGTACCAACCTATACTCAAACTATTGTTTCAGGTTTAAGAAACAGATACCCTTTCATATCTGTCTCAACTTTCAATTCAATTATTTCCGATTTAAGAGATATAAAAAGTAAAGCTGAGATAAAAATTATAAGAAAAGCTATTGAGATAACAGGTACAACTCTTCATCAAATACTAAAACAGATTAAAAACTTTAAAAATGAGAGAGAGATTGAAGCTGAACTTATAAGAGGATATATAAGATATGGTGGATCCGGACATGGATTTGCCCCTATTGTAGCTTCAGGTAAAAATGGAACTATTTTACATTATGAAGATAATAGCTCTAAAATATCTACAAATAATCTAGTGTTGATAGATACCGGAGCAGAGTATAAAAACTATTCAGCAGATATATCAAGAACATATCCCGCTAAGGGTAAATATTCCCCTAAGCAGAAGGAGATATATAATATAGTTCTTTCAGCTCACAATGAGGTTTTAAAAGCAATAAAACCGGGTGCCACATATAAAGAACTTCAAGAGATTACTAAAGAGTCTCTTTTTAGAGGATTAAAAGATCTTAAAATCATAAAAACAAAAGATCAATTATCAAACTACTATTTTCATGGTGTAAGTCATCCTATGGGGTTAGATGTTCACGATGTAGATTCCGGTCTGGGTATACTTAGAAAAGGAAATGTTATAACTGTTGAACCCGGCGTGTATATAGCTGAAAAAGGTATTGGAATAAGATTGGAAAATGATATTTTGGTAACAGAGAACGGATTTGAAAACTTATCTAAAAACATAGCTCTCAATCCTGAAGAGATTGAGGAACTTATAAACAACTAAAGAGGAAAAAATGAAAAAAGTAAACGCTATTCTACTAATGCTTTTCATGGTAGCAGCTCTTTTTGGAAATGATCTTAAAAAGGCTCCTAACTACAAACTAAAGGATATCAACAACAAAACTGTTGAACTAAAAGAGGCTCTAAAAAAGGGACCTGTTCTGTTAAATTTTTGGGCTTCTTGGTGTACACCTTGTAAAGAGGAGATGCCGGAACTTGAGGCTCTTTACAAAAAGTATAAAGATAAAGGTTTGCAGATGCATGTCGTGTCAATTGACAAAGGTAGTGGAATCTCTAAAGCTAAAGGTCATATAAAATCAAATAACTTTACCTTTGTTCCACTTTTTGATAAAGGTGGAAAACTTTTAAAGAAAAAGTTTAACCAAAGTCCTAACAGAGTTCCTTACACTTTCTTTATAAATAAGAAAGGTGAGATTACTATGATAAATAAAGAGGGAGAGGTAAAATCTATTCCTCTAAAAGGTAAGCAAACTGTTGAAACTTTTGAAAGAAATATAAAGCATATATTAGGGTTATAACTTTATATTAAGAAAAAGATAAAAAAGCTCCCAAAATTTGGGAGCTTTTTTGTTCTATTTATATAACATATTAAAAATTATAAAAACCTTTAAACCTATATTAAACTAAGATTGAAAACGGAAGATAAGTTAAAAAACAAGCTAAACTCGATATAAGTATTTATCCAATATTTGGTTTAATAAATAGAATATTATACACAGCTGTATTGATTAGCTTCCACTTACCTCAAAAAATCAGATTTTCTAGAAGCGAGCAGTAAAAGGAATTTATTTTTTATGTGATCCATAGCCTATTAAACCTAGGTGATTTGAGTATAAAAAATCGATAACATGGTAATGCAAAGTTTATCGACAGTCTAAGGGAAAAGTTTTAAGATTTTTGTCAAAATTTATAAACTTTTTATGGGCACTTCTTTTGTAGCCAAAAGAAACAAAAGCTCTTCTTTTTCTTATCAAAAAAAGAAGCAAAAACATAATTGGGGCATAAAGCCTATAGTAGATTCAAAATAAGTTTAAATGGTTTGTTCTACCCTCATCTGCCCTTTGGGCATCTTCTCCCTGAAAAGGGAGAAGAATTTTAACTCCCTCTCAATCCGTACCCTGAGGCTACTCGAAATATACACCTTTCTCGATAATCTCTCCGAACCCCGTCTTCGGTCTCCCGTCTTCCACCTCCCACGATCCATAGTTATTAAATAAGATAGACTATTGTTTTTATATCGAGCTCAAGTAAATAATATTTCTCCGAGAAATCAAACAAAGAAACTTTAGATTATTTTTAAAAGTTATAATAATCATCTTCTCTTAAAATAAGTGAATAAAGGATAGAAATACTATCTTCTGATCTTTAAAAAGATTGCTATTACCAAAACAGATGATATACAAATAAGAGCAATAATTAAATATTTAATAATATCTTCAAACTCTCTATTATCTCTAAAAATATAACTATCTCTTATTTTATTCTCCTCCTCCCTCTCAATTTCAAGCTTTTCATACCTATCTTTAAGATTATTTAATTGACTAAGATTATGAATATTAGCTATTGAATCTTTTAAAGATATTGCTTTATCAAAATATTTTTCACTCTCTTTTATCCTCTTATCCACAATGAGAAGTTTACCCTTAAGATATAAAAACTTTAATTTTAGGAGAGGGAAATTATCAAGATATACATCATCAATAAATCTATCAACTATTTTACTACTCTTATCAAAATTTAACAGAGTATAATTAAGTTGTGCAATATTTATATAAGATTGGCAATAGCCTCCCCAATTTCCAGACTCCTTCTCAAGATTAGCACTTTTATAAAGGTATTTAATACTCTCATCATATTTACCAAGTTTAATAAGCACTATACCAAGATTATTATACCCATCTTTTAGATTTAATTTGTTACCGGATTTAATAGACTCTAGTATAACTTCTCTAAATATTTTTTCACTTTGATCAAGCTTTTCTTGAGCTAAAAATAGATTTCCCTTTATAATTTTAGATAGATTCCTACCATCATCATCTTTAAGTTCTGTATAGATTGATATGGCCTTATTACAACTCTCAAGACCCTTGGTAAAATCCCCTAAATTAAGATAACTAATAGCTAAATCTGAAAGTAAGGAAGCCTCTCTTCTTTTGTTATCTCCAATTAAAGGTACACCTTTATTGTAGTAATCAATACTATTCTTATAATCACCTTTTATTCTATATAAATTAGCAATATGTTTATAGACAGAAAACAATTCATTCTCTTTATTAAGATTTTTGAAAATACTCATAGCTTTAAGATAACTTGTCATACTTCTATCATAAAAACTCATCTCTTCAAAAATAGCACCTTTCAAGTTATATATTTTACCCTGAGTAAAAAGATTATTGGGAGAGTGTTCTCCCTTATATATCTCCTGTTCCGCTTTTTCAACATACCAAAGAGCTGAATCTGATCTGTTTAGATAGTAGTAAGAGATTGAAATATATCTTAGGGATTCTACTCTCTCATCTTTACTAATACTGTTTCTATAGAGAGAATCGGCTATAACTCTACCCCGCTTTGGATTGATATTTAAATATTTAAAAAAATATTTTGAACTATTTCCGTATAAAAATGAAAATGAGAATATTATTAATAAGATAAATCTCAACATATTAGATCCAACAAATATTTTTTCACTGTCTAACCTATAAGATAGTAGCTTGGAAACTAAATTTCAAGAGCCATATTTATTAAATTAATCTAAAGTTCAAAATAAGAATACAACTTATTTTATTTAACAGCTAAATCTAAAATCTATCCTATAAACTTCTTATCTATCTTTTAGTATATCTTAAAAAGAAGCCATAAAAAAAGAGATAGGAAACATCCTATCTCTGAGATTTACTTAAAAAGTCAGACTGGCTAGAAGCGAGTAGTACAAGGAATTGATTTTTTATGTGATAGGAGCCTAGTAAACCTAGGTGACTTGAACAGAAAAAACCGATGACGCAGTAATACGAAGCTTATCGACAGTCTGAGAGATAGGAAATTTCCTATCTCTCAGATTACATTAAAAAGTCAATACTATTTAAGTTTAATATTAAGCTCATTAAGTTGATCTTCCGATATAGGAGATGGAGCTTTCATCATAGGACAATTAAGATTTTTAGCCTTAGGGAAAGCAATTACTTCTCTTATTGTATCCTCTCCACACATAATTTGAATAGTTCTATCAAGACCCGGAGCAATACCACCGTGAGGAGGAGCACCATACTTAAAAGCCTTTAACATAAAACCAAACTTCTCATCAATCTCCTCTTGAGGTAAACCAAGGGTTCTAAATACTTTGTTTTGAATATTCTCATCATGAATACGAATAGAGCCTGATGCAAGCTCAACACCATTGAGAACAAGATCATAGCATATACCCAAAACTTCTCCGGGGTTGGTATCAAGTTTCTCAATATCACACTCCCTAGGCATTGTAAACATATGATGCATAGCTTCCCATCTATTCTCCTCATCATTAAATTCAAACATAGGGAAATCGGTTATCCAACAAAATTTAAACTCTTTAGGATCATAAAGCTCAAGCTCTTTACCAATTTTATTTCTCAAATTACCAAGAACCTTATTGACAATAGCGGTAGAATCAGCACCAAAAAAGATTATTCCATTTTTAGTAAGTTCTGATCTTTTAATAATTTCAACCATATTTTCTTCTGAAAGAAACTTGGAGATACCTCCTTCAAGCTTTCCGTCTATATATTTAACAAAGGCCAAACCTTTAGCTCCTAAATGGATAGCATAATCCTCATAAACTTTTATCTGTTTTCTTGAAAGACCCTCCAGTCCCTCAACAGCTATAAACTTAACATGTTCAGCAGAGTTTATTACCTTAAAATCAAAACTATCCTTAATATCTGTAATATTTTTTAGGGTTAAACCAAATCTTAAATCCGGCTTATCAACACCATACTTTTCCATACTCTCATGGTATGTAAGTCTTACAAACTTAGATTCAATTTTTGTATCTAAAGCTTTGAGAAACATATCATAATACATCTCCTCTGTAAGCTTAAAGATCTCCTCTTGATCTGTAAAACTCTTCTCAATATCTATTTGAGTAAATTCAGGTTGTCTGTCACCCCTTGCATCCTCATCTCTAAAACATCTGGCAATTTGGAAATATTTATCAAAACCACTAACCATTAAAAGTTGTTTGTAAATTTGAGGACTTTGAGGTAACGCATAAAAAGATCCGGGAAACAATCTTGACGGAACTACATAATCTCTTGCACCCTCAGGGGTTGATTTTGAAAAAGTGGGAGTTTCTATTTCAAGAAAACCTCTATCTGAAAGGAACTGTCTAACAGCTAAGGTAGCTTTATGTCTAATAACAATATTTCTTGTCATTCTTTCAGATCTAAGATCTAAATATCTATACTCAAGTCTCTTATCTTCTCTAGCATCGGAGGATCCGTTAAGAAAGTTGAAAGGTGGTGTTTCACTCTCATTTTCAATTCTTATCTTCTTAGCCTCAATCTCAATCTCACCGGTTGGAAGATTTTTGTTTGGTTCTGGCTTAACATTTACAATACCCTGTACAGTTACAACATACTCATTTCTAATCTTTGTACATATATCCATAACTTCGGAAGATACAACTTCAGGATCAAATATAACTTGGGTAATTCCATATCTATCTCTAAGGTCTAAAAAAAGTAATCCTCCTAAATTCCTATACTTATGAACCCAACCACTCAGAGTAACAATAGTTCCTTCATCACTCTTTCTCAACTCTCCACAGGTTCTATTTCTCTTCATTTTATATACTCCTAACATTATAATTAAATTTAGTTTATCGAATAAAAATAAGAATAGTTTATTGATATGGCAATAGTTTATAATGAAATTGTACAGAATATAAATTTTTAGTAAAATATTGAGATCCGAGCCACAACTTTAGAAATAGTTACTAAAAACAAATAAAATGATTTATGTAAGATAAAAGGGCTCATAAACCAACCTGAGTTAGATATAAAATAGATTATATTATATGATTGGAGTTTAAATATTAAACAGAATCTACAAGAAGAGTAAAACCGTCTAGAAAGGAATAATAAAGTTATATATAACATTATATTTCTTATGCTAAATGCCGGATAAATACTTATCTCAAACTCAGATTAAATATTATAATTTCCATGAAATATAAAAATCTTTTAACTATTTAAGATTGACTCTATACCGTTTTAAGATTATACTACTTAAAGAGATTGTATACAATACCAATTAAAACTTAAAAGGCTAATTGAAAGATATAGATTAGCTAAAATTAAAAGGAGTAAAAAAAGATGAAAAGATTTAATATTTATGATGGTTTAGAATATGGAGAGGATAGGGTTAAAATAACTCCTATGTTTGAAAGTGAAGCTTCAAAAGAGATTAGGATAACTTTAAAAAAAGACCAAGTTATGAAAGATCATAAAACCTCTTTCCCTATCAATATAGAAATTTTTGAGGGTAGTATAGATTTTGGGGTAGAAGGTGAAATTTTCAATTTAGTTAAAGGAGATATTATATCTCTTGACGCAAATGTTGTTCATAATCTAAAAGGAAATGAAAACTCAATAGTAAGACTTTCTTTATCAAAAAATGATACTGTAAATAGAGTGAAAGATGTTTTAAAACTTTAATAGACCCTTTTTGCCTTATACATTTATAAATTTTCTAGGAACTTTTAAAAGTTCCTAGAAAACTTACTATTTAGAATCTACTCCCTAATACTTTGAACCAAAAGCTCTTGCCTGTACTTTGTAAAAAGTGTAGCTTTTGATATAAGCCCTATATAACCACCATTCTCATCAACTACAGGTAGAGTAAAACTTGATGAACTGTCAAAATCTTGAACTATAGATTTAAGAGAATCCCCAAGTTTTACCGGCTCAATGTCCGTTTTGATAAGCTCTGTAACAGTTAAAAAATCATAAAGTTCTGTTTCAAATATAATCGATCTAACCTCATGAATAAGTATTATACCAACATACTTATTGTTTTTCCTATCTACTACAATAAATTGATTCCTCTTACTTGTTTTAACAACATCTATAAACTCTCTAAGAAGAGTATTTTCTTTAACAACAGGACAGTCAAGCTCAAGCATTTCCGTTATTTCTATCTCTGAAAGAATTCTACCATCACTACCTGTTCTTTCCAAATCTCCCTTAGATATTAGATTTCTAGTGTATATTGATCCCTGCTCAAAGATACTACTTGTAATCATAGATATAATGGAAACTAAAATTAGAGGAAGTACAATGCTATAACCATCTGTAATCTCAAGAACAAGAAACATACCTGTTAAAGGGGCTTGCAAAATACCTGCTATCAAACCTGCCATACCAACTAAAGCATAAGATTCCGGTTGGGAAAAATGTAGATATTCCGAAAATCTTGAAATAATTCTACCAAAAAGAAGACCTGATGCGGCTCCAATAAATAAACCCGGAGCAAAGATACCACCGGAACCTCCGGAACTCAAGGTTGAAATAGAGGTCAAATATTTAAATAAAAGTAGTAAAAATACTACAAATATACCTTTCTCTTCAAATCCCGAAATGAGAGAAGATACAACATCATGACCCTCACCCAGAGATTTTGGAACAATAAGAAATAGAAGACCAACAAAAGATCCACCAATGAAGGATCTTAAAATGGGATTTTTAAAATACTTTTCAAATTTATGTTCACCAAATTCCAATCCTCGAATAAAAAGTACAGATAAAAATCCGGTAAAAACTCCAAGAATAGCAACAGGGAAGAGATCAATAGTTCCCATTGTGGTAAAATTGGTTGTAAAAGCTATTGAATTACCCATCATAATTCTACTTATTTCTGTAGCTGTTATAGATGCAATAGCAGTAGGTATAATAGTTATGGAAGTCCACTCTGAGAGCATAACCTCCAAGGCAAAGACCATTCCTGTTAAAGGAGCATTAAAGATTGCCGATATTCCTGCTGCAGTACCTGCACCTATGAGAATAATTCTATGTTTATCAGTAAGATTAAAAAATGTGGCAAGGTTTGAACCTGCTGCAGAACCTGTAAATACAATAGGTCCCTCAAGACCGGCAGAACCACCGGCTGATACCGTAAAAAATGATGAGATCATACGAGAGAAGGTATCCCAACCTCTAAGAACCCCTCCTTTTTTTACAATTGAGAGGAGAACATCGGGAATCCCGTGACCCATATTATCTTTAACAATTTTCCTTAAAAAAAAGACACTTATTGCAGCTCCCACTCCGGGTATCAAAAAACCCATAGGTAAACTGATATACTCACTTAAATAGTGATAAGCATGATGAACCGACTGTTTAAGTATTACGGCAAGCATAGCACACAAAACACCAATAATGAGTGAAGTAAAGAAGAGAAGACCTTTATCTCCATATTTATGCAATATCTTTTCAGCAATAGAACTCAGTAATCTTTTCACAACAATTCCACATTTTAATTAAGAAAACCAACAACTATTATAGAGTAACAATAGAATGGAAAAGCAATATATAACATGGTTTATATATTGCTTTTTCCATACCGTAAAAAGTTGAATAGATTATAGCTAAATAATTATTCTATGTCAATCTTAATTAATGATATTTTTCATATCGTCATGGAGAGTATTTTCTATTTTACTGAACCAATTTAAGCAAACTATCGTAACTTTCTACAATAGAATCTACTTTTAAAAGATCATAAATACAAAATGTTTGAAATACCTATATAAAATAGATAACTACTACTAAATTTTTCTTTTAAGTATTACCATAGACTCCAAATGTTTCGTATATGGAAACATATCATATCCTCTTATAAAATCTATGCTATAGTAATCTAAGAGATGATCTATATCCCTCTTTTGGGTTTTGTAGTTGCATGAAAGGTATAAAATATATTTGGGCTTACTCTCTAAAACAAGATCTATACAATTTTGACCAATACCTTTTCTTGGAGGATCAAATATAAAGATAGAATCCTCAATAACCTTCTGCTTAACCTTATATAGATCTCCTGTTACAAGCTCTAGTTTTGGGCTTTTTTCAAGATATTTAAAAGAATGGATACTCTTTTCATAAAGTTTTCTTACACCATAGTTCTCAAAATAGTTTGAAAGCACTCCACAACCTGAATAGAAATCGTTTACAACAGATAGTGTTTTATCCTCAAAATAGGTTACAATATCCTCAATAATTTTCTCTATAATATAGCTATTAAGCTGAAAAAATGACTCTGGCCTAAGTTTGTAACTTTTACCTTTAACACTTAACTCTATAAAATCCTCTCCCTTTAAGAATATAGGATCATTAACTAAAATAGAGTTACCTTCCACTCTTTTATAAACAAACAACGATTTAACCATATCCCCAAAATCAAGCTTAGATAATATTTTATTATAACTCTCGCAATCATCAAGCTGAAACCCCAATTGATATTTCCTATTCTCCCCTCTTAAATATACACCCTTTATATTTCTTTTAAATGGAGACAACTCTCTATTTATAAGGGTTGAAACAGATTTTAAGATCTCATTCATCTCATCTGATATAAGTTTAGAGTCAAAATTATAGGGTATAATATTATGGGATCTTTTTTTATAAAGACCAAAAACAAATTTACTATCTATTACTTGTGCAGGGAAAAATAGTTTATTTCTACACCCCTCTAAAATAGAGGGAACAATATCTATTTTACAATCAAAGCTATCCTCTAAAAAACCTCTCTTAAGATCTAAAAGATGGTTATAACTAATATGGGAAACATCTAAAAGAGGATCATTTGATAAAGCTCTCTCTTTATGAGGAGATATAACCTTTATCAGTTTAGCAAAGGATACATTTTTACCAACCTTTACTATTTTTACTAAAACTTTTTCATCTTTTAAAACTTCCAGAACTATTATCTTATTACCATCAACAAATGAAAAACCTTCAAAATTTTCATTTATATTTTCAACAACAACTTCAATCTCTTCATTTTTAGTTAAACTCATATTTGCCCCAAAGTGAAATTTATATTAATATAAAAAAGCCCTGAAAAAACAGGACTTTTTTAAAATCTATTTTAGCAAAGAAAGTTTACTCCCCGCCTTTACTCCAACTCTTCTCACCATCATCAATATATCCGTGATTTTCATCATCTTCAACACCGAATAAGCTTTCTGATCTAAGTGCAGATCTCTCATATCCTTTAAATTCACTTTTATCGTTTATTGGAGAACTTATTTTTACACTTAAAGTATCAACATCAATTATCTCTGTTTTCATACCATAGTTAATAAGTGCTAACTGCTCAAGAACCTCAGGCTTATTTATCTCATCAACAAGCTTAGCAGGAACTCTTGAAGTAAAGAATAGTGCAAATTGTCTATCCTTACCAAAGTTTGCTTCTCTTTCAATATCAATAGACTTTAAGTTTTTAGAATCTTTATCAGTGTAAGGTTTTTTAGCAAACTCTTTTAATTTTTTATTGAAGAAAGCAATAAACAGAGAATCTTGGGCTTTCTCATTTGAGTATGTTGAATCTCCATCAACCTCGTGCTCTCTTACAAAATCAGCAACACTGTTTAAACTCTTTTGACCAAGCTTATCAATCATAAAGTTTTTAATATTATCATTGGAAGTAACAGGAGCAATTTCAACACCTTTTAAAACAGTTGTATCAAGCTCTGTGCCTCTTGTAAACTCAATATTCATATTAACTTTTGCATTAAGATTAAAGTTAACCAAGAACTCATCTAAAGTTGAAGGGCAAAGATATGGAGTCTTATCGCCAATATCAGGCATAATATATCTTGCTAAATTAACAAATTGAATCTCATTTTCAGGCTTAATAAGCTCAAAAGAGATCTTTGAATCTCCGTAAAAATCCCAGTAGATATCTGTTGCTGTTTTCACATTAGAAATAATCTTAATAGGAGTTTCTGAAGTTAGATGAAGAGTTGCAGGAACCAAACCTAACTCCTTATCTCTCATATCAAGAGTAACGAAAAGCTCGTTAGAACCTTTAAAAGCAGTTTGAGACTTTTTCAAACTGTCCTTATCAAGCTTCTCAACCATAGATCCACCTTTTTCGTAAGAAACAAAAAGGTTCTCTACAAGTTCCGGTTGCTCATAATCAATTCTTAGTTGAGTTGAATCTATAGTTAAGTACTCTGTTTGAAATGATGGAGGATTAACCTCTAAACTATCATAACCAACTGCAAAATCATAAACCTCTTTTAGAGATCCGTTAAACTTATCAGTCTCCTGCTTGTAAAGCAGTTCCATGTTATACATAACATCCATTCTCTCTTGAGCTAACTCCGCCCTCTCATGCTTCTCATTCCACATCTGTCTAGGAATATCAATAGAAAGGAAAAGAAGTACCAACGCAGCAACGATTAGAATCTTTAAAACTATGTTACCTTTTCTGTTTATTAAACCCATCTTTCTCTCCAACAATATCATTAATTTTTATATAATTTTTCATTTTTTTAAATCTCTTTTTTCCTATTCCCTTAATCTTTAAAAGATCATAAATAGTTTTGAAATTTCCAAAAGTTTTTCTGTAAGAAATAATCTTTTTAGCCGTAGCTTTTCCAACACCCGGAATAGTAGTAAGATACTCAATACTATCCGAATTAATGTCTACTTTAATAGAAATCTTCTTTTCACTGATTGAATAATTACTATCTGATTGAGAAATATGCAACTTATTTTTTTTTAAAATAGTTGATCCATTTTTTACTTCTTTAGCACTATTTTTAAAAAGAAATGATTCAGACTCTTCCAGGTCTGAATCATTATATCTAAAAATGTAAATGAGTAAAAGTGAAACAATCAATAGTAGATTGATAAAATCTATTTTCCTAAATTTATAACCCATGGAAAAAATCTTTTACCTTGGCAAAAAAACCTTTCTCTTCAGGTTGGGGTTTTGTTTCACTAAGTTGATCCAACTCCTCAAATTTCTTTCTTGTTTCAGATGAAATATTTGTTGGAATCCAAACATTTATTCTAACAATCTGATCTCCTCTTCCGTAACCGTTTAATCTAGGAAGGCCTTTACCTCCAAGCTTTAACAGTTTACCCGGTTGAGTACCTGCTTGAATTTTAACCTTAACCCTACCCTCTATTGTAGGAACTTCAATATCGGCACCTAAAACAGCTTGTGAGATACTGAGTTTAAGATCATAGAATATATTCTCATCATCTCTGTGAAAATATTTATGATCTTTTTCTCTTATAACAGCTATAATATCACCATTTCCACCACCATTTCTACCGGCATTACCTTTGCCTCTTATGGTTAGATACTGACCTTCACTAACTCCGGCAGGTATATCAAACTCTATAGTTTCAGTATCTCTTACTCTACCTTCTCCGCTACAACTACTACATTTGTTGATAATCTGTTTTCCTGTTCCATTACACTTTGGACAGGAAGTTACATTTACAACTTGACCAAAGAGGGAGTTTTGAACCATTCTAACTTCACCGGATCCGTTACAATTAGGACAACTCTTTATTGAAGAACTACTTTCAGCACCACTTCCGGAACAACTGCTACATTTTACATACTTCTTTATCTTGATCTTCTTCTTTATACCGGAAGAGATCTCCTCTAAACTCATATCAACATAAATCTTCAGATTAGAACCTGAAGCAGGTCCACTTCTTCTGGATCGGGATCCGCCACCACCAAAAAAGCTCTCAAAGATTGATTCAGCATCAAAACCACCAAAACCGGAAAATCCACCTCCTCCGGCACCGGAAAGACCATCATGCCCAAATCTATCATATCTCGCTCTCTTGTTTTCATCCGAAAGAACAGAATAAGCTTCCGCAACCTCTTTAAATTTCTCCTCTGCAGAAGGATCATCCCTATTTTTATCAGGATGATACTTTAAAGCTAACTTTTTGTAAGCTTTCTTAATTGTATTCTTATCTGCGTCTCTAGATACTCCTAAAAGTTCATAATAATCTTTTTTTGACATAACTTACCTTATTTTGAAACTATTACTTTTGCGTGTCTTATAACCTTTTCCTTAAGCTTATACCCTTTTTCATGTTGATCAACAACAGTATTTGAATCAACATCTTCACTATCTATTTGAAGAAGTGCTTCATGAAGTTCAGGATCAAACTGTTCTCCAATTGCTTCCAGCTCCTCAAGACCAAATTTTTTAAGAATTGAATTGAACTTTTCAAAGATCATGTCAACACCTTTTTTAAGCTCTTTTACTCCATGTTCTTCATTATAGTTTTTGTTAAATCTATCAATATCATCTTTTACGGGAAGAAGCTTTAAAATAAGATCTTGGTTTGCAGATTCAACCAATCTGACAAACTCTTGGGAGGTTCTTTTTTTATAGTTCTCAAATTCAGCTACTTTTCTAAGAAGCTTATCTCTAAACTCCATAATTTGAGAATCTTTATCAACAACTTCTTCTGACTCCTCTTTATTATCTTCAGAAGGTTCTTTACTCTCTTCAATCTCTTCTTCGGTTTTCTCTTCTTCCTTTGAAAGATCCTCAGAAGAGATCTCTTGATCACTGTTTTCTGAGTCTAACTTTTTCTCAGTTTCACTCTCATTGATCTCAACATCTTCATTATTTAATTTCTCTTCTGACATACCATTCCCCATACATTTTATTATTTACTTTAAAATCAGGACTCTGAATCTAATATTAGATAAATATTTTGTCAAGAGTTATAGATTTACCTTATAAAGGCTAAAATCTAAAACCTCTACAAATCAACAGTTAAAACCTTTCCACCTATATGGTTTAGATTGAGATCATACTCAATTTTAAAGGGAATAATATCCAGACCCTTATCTTTAGCCTCTCTCAAAAGCTTACCATACTCAGGATCAACCATATCAGCCACCCCAAAGGATTCACACTCTCCTCTTTCTATAGCAAACAAAATGCCAGCTTTAGCCCCTTTCTCTATTTCATATAATAACTCTAAAATATGCTTACTGCCTCTCTTCGTAACAGCATCAGGGAAAATTGCTTTTGTCATATTGTCAGTCATTGTCACATTCTTGACCTCTAAAAAATATTTATACCCTTCACCCTCCAAAAGAAAATCAACCTTACTTCTATTTTGACCATAAACAACCTCTCTTCTAATATTTTCAAACTTAAAAGGAGGTATTATTTTCTTGGAAAGCAGTAAATCTTCAACAATCCTATTTGTTCTGATTGTGTTGACCATTACAGGATAGTTATTTACAACAATAAACTCCAATGTATACTTTAGCTTCCTCTTTGGATTATCACTCTTACTTATGAATACTTTAGCCCCCGGAGTTGAACATTGAGTCATTCTACCGGTATTCACACAATGAGCTGTAACAATCTCTCCTGAACTCAACTCAACATCAACAAAAAACCGTTTATATCTTTTAACAAAAACACCCTCTATCATAGTAAACCTTTTTCTTGTTAATTATTCAATTATTTGCTATCATTCCAATAAAAAAGTTAATTAAAAATGAAATTTATCACACTTATAACTTTACTTATATCAACATCAATATTCTCAAGCAGTAATCCCGAGGTAGACAGACTTTTTTCAATGAGTTTTGATGAGTTGGTAAACTTACAAATCCATCTGGCAACAAAGGAGATAGAACCCGCCTTTGAATCACCTTTCTCTTCCTACGTTGTAACCTCCGAAGATATACAAAAAAAGGGTATTACGGAACTGGAAAAAATTTTCAAAATCGTTCCGGGAGTAATTGTGAGAACCAAAACAAACGGAAACTACGATATTCAAATAAGAGGTTTTGATAACATTCCTCCTTTCAACGATATTTTAAATACTGAAAACAGTAAAAGTCTTGTAATGGTAAACGGGACACCTGTTTACAACTACTTTCAGGGTGGTACTTTTTGGGAAACTTTAACACTATCCATTGAAAATATTGAGAGAGTTGAGATAGTTAAAGGACCCTCCTCTGCTATGTACGGACCTAATGCAGTTACCGGAGTAATAAATATTATCACAAAGAAAAATAGTAACGAGAAAACCTTTTATGCAGATTACACTAACAACAAATCAAGAACATTAACCCTAAACTATAATAGTAGATTTGAAAAATTTTCTTACAGTGTTTTTGCAGGTTATAAGGAGATGAAGAGAAAAGATCAAGATATATTCCTTTATGATGATATGATTACAAATAAACTTGACACCCTTTACAATCAGTTTGTTTCTCCCGATACTCTTAATAAGTACATTAAGAAGGAGTATTCTTACGGATTGGAAAAATATTTTGATGACAGAAAAAACAGTAAAAATAAAAACTTTATAAGATTTGAATCTAAATATGAGTTCAATGAAAAAAATATGGTTGGAATTGAAGCAGCTTACCAAAAATCAACCTCAATTAATATTTTGAACTCTTCAACACCAATTGCACTCAATCAAAGAGATAATGACTCCTATTTTTTTAAGATTTATACAAAATTTTTAGGAACAAATATATCCTATTCAGGATCAAAAGGGGTAACAGATAACACAAAAGATGATTATCTCTACAAGTATGATTATATATCAAACAATTTCAACATTGAGTATCCCGGCAGGTATAAAGATCTTCACTATAGATTTGCTTACAACTTCTACAGTACAATTTTTGATGATTCACCCTACCTTAAAGGGGAAATTGGCTTTTTCAACGGTGAAGCAGAGCACTACAATTCGGGATTTAGCTCACAAATTGATTACAAACTAAACAATAAGTACAGATTTATTGGAGCTTTAAGATATGACATATACAATATCCCTAAAGATCATTACTTATCTACACAACTGGCATTTACAAACAAATTAAACAAAAAAAACTTTATAAGATTATCTTATTCACATGCAAATCAAGGTCCTTTTATATTCCAAACTCACATCAATTTTGCATTTAATTCTTCTGAAGGAGGTTATACATCAAATATAGAGTTTATTAAAAATAGGGATCTTAAACTTGTAACAACAAATAGTTATGAAATGGGTTGGAGAAGCAGAATTTCAAAAAGGCTCAATACAGATCTATCTCTATTCTATACCGATATGAAAAACTTTGCGGAAGTTAAAACAACAACGAGCGTAGAGTATGATTCATCGGGAATAAATTACACGGAAATAAGTAGATTTGAAAACACAAAAATTAAGGCTTTTCAAGGAGGAATAACTTATAGTCTTGACTATATGATCAATAGATATAACACTATTCTACTTTTTGGTACAGCTCAAAAAACAATACTAAAAAATCAGCAAAAGTTTGAAATGGAAGATAATAATGAAAGTTTCTATATGGATCTGATACATAAATATACTCCAACATTTTTTGGAGGAGCTTCATACACCTATGACTACTCATTTTTTAAGTTTTCATTAACATCTACCTACAAAGAGGCTCAATCATTTTCCGATGCTGTAGATGAAATGCACATTGAAAGAACATTTTTTACAGATCTCTTCTTCCTCTTAAGATTTAATGAATATATTGAAATGAATATAAATGTGAATGATCTTTCATTTAGACCTGAAAGAGAATTTATCTACGGAGATAAAATCTACACAACATATAGTGCAGGATTGAGAGTAAGATTTTAATGAAAAAACTATTTCTTCTAATACTGTTTATGTGCTTTCTACTGTTCTCTAAAGCACCTGATGAGTACACAATAAAAGCTGTTTATCTAAAAAAGTTTGCAAGCTTTGTATCGTGGCCAAAAGAGGCTATGGAAAAGGAAAAGTTTAGAATTGGTGTTGTTGGTAATGATCCTTTTGAAGGTAAATTACAAGATATATACAAAACCCATAAAATATTAGAAAAGAGTGTTGAAATCGATTACATAAAGGAGATTAAATCTCTCGACTATCATATACTCTTTATATCCAAAAGTGAAAAAAGAAATATTGACTCCATTATAGAAAAAGTAAAAAACAGCTATATTTTAACAATATCGGACACAAAAGATTTCTCAAAACACGGTGTAATAATAAATATGATTAATACACCAAAAGGTATAGATTTTGTAGTTAACAAAAACTATGAGGAACAGTCCAAAATATCACTAAGTATAAGATTTATGAAATATGCCCGAGTAATAAAATGATAAGAGATATTTATAAAAATCTAACTCTCAGTAATAAACTAACTGCTGTTATTATGATAGTTACAATAATATCTCTTTTCCTTTCTCTTTCAATAAAAACAATCTATGATGTAGAGAAATTAAAACAGAACTTAATAAACAGAACTTCTCTTATAGCCGAAATTATTGGAAAAGATATGAGTTTCTATATAGTTTTTGATAGAAAAGCTGAAGCTAAAGAGGAACTTAGGCAACATGCCTCAAGTGTGCCAGAATTATTATACGCTAAACTATATGATGAAAAAAGAGTTCCTCTCTGTGATTACACTACCTACAAAAATCCTCCAAAACTATTTGGATTGCTGAATAGAGAGTCTGTATTCTACTCATCAAATCTTCACTACAAGCAATCAATATATAATAAAGGGGAAAAAGTTGGGAGTATCTATTTAGTAGTTACTGCAGAGAGTATAAATGAAAAGATACTAAATGACATTAAAATGAGTTTTATAATCTTGACAGGTATAATGATACTATCTTTTTTTATTGCAAAAAGATTACAAAAAACCATCTCCTCTCCTTTAGTAAAATTAACAAACTATGCCAGAAACTTATCTAAGGGTAAAGATATAACATTTATAAACGAAACTCTTAATCCAAATGACTCTATAGGAATATTGTACAGAGAGTTTACAGAGATGACAAAAAGAATCAAGAAAAGAGAAAAAGAGAAAAACCTTCTAAATGAAACCTTGGAAAAAAGAGTTCTTGAAAGAACAAAAACCTTAAAACAGATGAACTCACAACTGGAAGAAACCAATAAAAACCTTATTTTAGCAAAAGAGGAGGCAGAGTACGCAACAAAAGTAAAATCTGAATTTTTAGCTAACATGAGCCATGAGATAAGAACCCCTTTAAACGCTGTTATGGGTTTTACGGATCTTTTAAATACCATGATTGAAGATGACAAACAGAAATCATATCTGGATTTAATAAAAACTAACGGATCAAATCTACTTACCATAATAAATGATATATTGGATCTTTCCAAGATTGAAGCAGGCAAGATGACTTTAAACTATGAGCCGTTGAATATAAGAAACCTTTTTGAAAGTATTAAAGATATTTTTTGTATAAATATTATAGATAAAAATATAGAGTTTAACATATCAATAGATGATAATATACCTACAAATCTAATCTTAGATGAAATAAGATTAAGACAAATCCTTTTTAATCTCATAGGTAATGCAATAAAGTTCACCAACTCCGGAAGTGTAGATATTAAACTAAAAATCCTATCAAAAGATGAGGAAAAAAATCTTTGTGATTTACAGATAGATGTAAATGATACAGGTATAGGAATTAAAAGAAGTTCACTAGAAAAAATTTTTGATTCTTTTGTTCAACAAGATGGTCATAATACTAAAAAGTTTGGAGGTACAGGTTTAGGACTGGCTATAACAAAAAGACTTGTTGAAATTATGGGAGGAGAGATAAGTGTAAAGAGTGAACTTAATAAAGGCTCTTCATTTACTGTCAAACTTTTTGGAATAAAGACAGATGAAATAGAAAAGAAAGAGATAGTTAGAGATACAACTGCTCTTAAAGAGGAAAAGGAAAAAAGTGAAGAAAAAGCAAAAGAGATAAATATCTCAAAAGAGGATAAAGAGAAACTAAAAAAAGAGATAAAGAACCTTCTGGATGAGAGGTGGGAATCTGTCAAAAACAATGGTTTTATAAATGAAATTTCAGAGTTTTCAGAACAACTTCTTAATATATCTGAAAAATATAACCACCTTAAACTTATACAAATTTCAAAAAAATTGAAACAATACTTAGAAAACTTTGATATTGATAATATATATATCCTCCTTTCAGATTTTGAAAGTATGATAAAGAATATGTTTGATTAAGTCTAAACACTAATTTAACAACAACATTTACTAATCAAAAAAGTTGTAGTTTGGAACAATTGGAACTATTTTAAGATTAATAGTATTATTAATGCAGATTTAAGGAAATTTTCATGAGTAGAAAGCCCAAAACACCAAGATCGTTATACTATATAATAGTTACTTTCATTTTAGTAATTGTTTTTTCTGCGACTCTCATACCCATAGGTAACTATGAAAGCTATTCAAGTATAAAAGCAGGAACAATTTCTCCAAAAAGAATTATTTCTCCCGAAGATTTTGAAATATTAAGATCTGAAGATCAAATCAAGGAGGAAAGAAATTTTGTATCAAAGAGAGTTGTACCTATTTTTGATTATGTAAAAACCGAAGATTTCTATCTCTATAAAAAATTTCTATACTTAATAAAAGATTACAAAGAGATGAAAGAGGAGCTTTACAAAATATCTTCTTTGGAGGATAAAAGAAAAAAACTTCTTTCAGACAGCTTAAATATTAATAGTAAACTGTTAACCAAAAATGATTCCCTCATAAAACATCTAAAATCAAATTATTTAAAAAAAAGTAGAAGCTTTTTAAGTAACTACGGAACAGATATTTCAAACATTTATAAACTAAATCCTGAAAAGATGATAGAGTTTACAAAGATTGCAAAGAAACTGAAAGTTTACTCCAAAGATCTTGTATCAAATCTTAAAAAGGAAAATATTACCAACTCTAAACTAAAACAGATACATATAAATAGAAGAGGAAAAAGTAAAAAATACAATTTTAACAACTTTAAAGATAAAAATGAACTAAAAATTCAAATAGAGAACTATATTGCCGAAAATTCTAAAAGTGTAAGCAAAGATAGTATAAGCTATCTTGCAGAGATTATTTCAAAGCTTATAAAGCCTAATGTTATATTTAATAAGACCAAAACAGATTCAGCAATAAATTATGTGGTACACAATGTACCGTTGGCAGAAGGTTTGGTAAAAAAGGGTGAGATCATTATTGATAAAGGATCTATGGTAACAGGTAATGATTATAGAAAACTCCAATCATTAGAACTAATCACAAAAGAGAGATTTAAAGCTGATAACAGTACATTCTTTGACGGAAACAGATTAATAAATTTTTTGGGTAAAATTCTTCTTACTTCACTACCATTTACTATTCTTTTCCTTGTACTTTACAACAATCGTAAATCTATATTTTATGATTCAAAAAAGTTATCTCTGGTAATTACCATTATACTCTTACAACTACTTCTTACATACTCATTAAAAGAGTATCTTCCACAGTTTTCAGTTTATATTATCATGGTTCCGGTAGGGGCAATGCTTTTAACTATCTTCTTTGATCTAAGAGTTGCCTTTGTTTCTATACTCAATATATCTCTCATAATATCAATGATAATGGGCAACGATTTTACCTACCTGTTTGTTTCTATAATAGTAGGTATTGTATCTCTATACAGTGTAAAAAAGATAAGAAACAGATTAAAGCTGTTCAAAGCCAGTATAAATATATTTGTTGTATATATAGCAATAATATTATCATTTTTTCTATTATCCCAAATTACAACAGAAGATATCAAGCTATATACAATGCAAGCTCTACTATCCTCAATTCTTTCACCTATTTTAACCTTTGGAATACTGGTATTTCTAGAATATATATTTAAGATGCCTACGGATATTACACTACTAGAACTTTCAGATATGACAAGACCTCTCTTAAAAAAGCTTCAAACAGAAGCTCCGGGAACATATCATCATAGTATAATAGTGGGAAACCTTGCAGAGGCTGCCACCGAAGCAATTGGAGGTAACTCACTTCTTGCAAGAGTTGGAGCTTACTATCATGATATTGGTAAAACCCAAAAACCCAACTACTTTATTGAAAACCAAAAAGGTAAAGATAACAGACATGGAAAACTAGCTTCTAATATGAGTGCATTAATTATAGCTTCCCACGTAAAAGAGGGAGTTAAGCTGGCAAAAGAGTATAAACTTCCACAAGTTATAATTGATTTTATTGAGATGCACCATGGAACAAGTAGAATAGAGTATTTTTATGTGAAAGCTTTAAATGAAGCAAAAGAGAGTGGAGAAAAAGTTGATGAGAATGTTTATAGATATCCGGGTCCAAAACCTTTTTCAAAAGAGACAGCAATTTTGATGATTGCAGATATTGTTGAAGCTAAATGTAGAACTGTTGAATCTCCGAGTAGAGATCTGTTTAATCAGATTATTAACGATATTATAAAAAAGAAGTTCCAAGATGGAGAACTAGACAATTGTGATCTAAAGCTAAATGATCTATCTAAGATAAAAGATGCTATGGTTCCGGTTATGGAAGGGATTCATCACAGAAGAATTAAATATCCGGAAAAGAAGGATTAAAAGATGAATATTACAATATTAAATGAGACAAAAAGTAAAATTGTAAAAACAAAAATTAAAAATCAGATCTCTATTTTTGCAGATCTTTACAATAGAGAAGTTGATAGTTTATCCATATCATACATTGGTGATGAGAATATGATAAAATTAAATAACGACTACCTAAATCACGAAGGATCAACAGATATTATAACATTTGACTACTCTGAAGAGGAAAGTAATATAATAGATGGGGAGCTTATTATTTGTGTTGATCAGGCGAAAAGGCAGGCAAGAGATTACAAGGTTCTTCTAGAAAATGAGCTTACAAGATTACTCTACCATGGACTTCTCCATTTGGAAGGCTTTAATGATAGTACTAATGAGGAAAGAGAGGTTATGAGAGAAAAGGAGAATCAGCTTTTAGCCTTATGGTATGGAGACAAATAGGTTTTACCGAAAAAGTTTAACAGTATAAAAAATTGGGATAACTATAAAAGCTATCCCAAAAATTACAAACTACTCCCCTTTTCTCAAAAAACCTGTCAATGGACTGGAAGCACTGGCACTACTTCTCACAATAGCCTTACCGGCTTCAAAACCCATTCTTCCGGCAATAGTAGCAAACTTAAACGCTTCTGCCATCATTACAGGATTGGAAGAGACAGCAATAGCCGTATTAACCAAAACAGCATCAGCACCAAGCTCCATAGCTTCACTTGCATGGGAAGGGACACCAATTCCTGCATCCACAACAACAGGGATATTTGACTGCTCAATAATAATTTTTACAATATCTCTCGTTTTAACACCAAGATTTGAACCAATCATGCTTCCAAGAGGCATTACAGCTGCTGTTCCAATATTTTCAAGTCTTTTAGCCAAAACAGGATCTGCATTTATATAAGGAAGAACAATAAAACCCTCCTTTACCAAATATTCAGCCGCTTTCAAAGTTTCAACAGAATCCGGCATTAGAGAATATGGATCAGGAGTTATCTCCAACTTTAACCACTTCTCACCTGTAGCAGCTCTTGAAAGTTTTGCCAATCTTATAGCTTCTTCTGCATCTCTTGCACCGGAAGTGTTTGGTAAAAATTGATACTTTTCTCTATCAATTGCATTTAAGAAATTATCTTCACCACTATTATTAAGATCAACTCTTCTAAGAGCCATAGTTACCATCTCTGTTCCGGAACTTAAAAGAGCTTTTTTCATAAGCTCATTAGAGGAAAATTTTCCTGTTCCAACAAATAACCTAGAATTAAATTTTTTACCGGCAATCTCTAACATATTAACCTCCTCCAACAAATCTGATAAGTTCCAGCTTATCACCATCTTTAATAGTTACATTTCCAAACTCTTCGCTAGCAACAATCTCTCCGTTAAGTTCAGCAACTATAGTCTCTCTATCTATAGAGATTAAAGTTGTTAAATCCTTTATTGTAATAGAGTCAAAATCAAAACTTTTTTCAACTCCGTTAAGTAAAATCTTCATTATTTCCCTTTCAAAAGATTGTATGGAATAAAATATAGAGTATTAAATTAACCACACATATTGTTTTATGAAGTTAAATATAATATCAACAATCCAAAAAGTGGAATATTTTTTAACAAGATTAACTAATTAAAACAAAACTAAACCATATTTTAAAATAAAAAATAAAAATCTAATTGCCTAAATAAATTTTATTTGATAATTTTTTAGGGAAGAAAATTTTAGATCAATGTATAAGGATAGATTATGGATATTTTTAAAGGTTATATACTTAGTGCCGAATCAATAATAACCGAAAATAAGAATATTATAAAACTTTCGGGGTATGACAATAAAGGATCCTTTATAATATATTTAACAGGTATAAAAAATAATCTTTTTATAAAATCCGAAACAAAAAACATTGAGATAGAAAACAATATTAAAAGAGAAAAAAGTAAATTTAAAAATCTCAAAGATGAGCCACTGGACATTATATATATAAACGATTCCTCATCAATATATACATTAAAGGAGAATCTTGAGGAAAATGGGATCTTAACCTATGAGAGTGATTTAAGAATTGTAGAGAAGTTTTTTATAAGAACAGGTATAAAAGGTTATATCAAATTTAGAGGTAAATATAAGCTTAACGGTAATGTCAAAATATTTATAAACCCTGAAATAGAAGCAAGTAAAAAATTTGATATAGACCTTCTGTCATCATCAATTGATATTGAAACAAGTTTGGATAACGATCTATACAGTATTGCTTGTTACAATAGGAGTAGTTCCCATAAAAGTGAAATAGTTTTTATGATAGGAAAAGGGTATGAAGATAAGGATAATATCCTTTTCTATGATGATGAAAAATCACTACTCAAAGATTTTATACAATATATAAAAAACCTTGATCCCGATCTAATTTTTGGTTGGCATGTAATAGGTTTCGATCTAAAATTTTTAGAAAGAAAGTGTCAACAGTATGATATAAAATTTTCACTTGGAAGAGATAATAGCGAAGTTCTTATAAATGAGAAAAAGGGTAGTGGATACTTTTGTGATATATTTGGAAGACAGGTAATAGATGGTCCTCAAACTCTAAGATCTTCCGGCTACTCTTTTAAAAACTTTAAACTGGAAACAGTTGCCACCGAAATTGTTGGAGCAAGTAAGGATATTGCTTCAGATGAGGGTAAAGTTGATGAGATTACTCGTAGATTTAATGAGGACAAATTTGCTCTTGCAAAGTATAATATTTTGGATTGTAAACTTGTAACAGATATATACAATAAACTTGATATTGTAAACTCACTTTTGGAGAAAAGTTATCAATGTGGAGTTCTTTTAGATAAACTTGGTTTAGTAAATGCCATTATGGATAATATTATCATAGGTAAACTGTATGAATTAAACTATATATCACCAAACCAAACATCAACTCTTTCATCCCCAAAAGTTGAAAATGTAGTTATTAGAGAAGCTGTTCCGGGTAAGTATAACAATGTAGCAAAACTAAGCTTTGAAAACCTAAAAGCAAATATAATTAGATTTTTTTCAATAGATTTCTACTCAAAATTAAAAAATCTAACAGATAGGGTTGAAACTCCAAACAGAGAGTATTTTTCATCAACAGAATCAATTCTTCCTAAAATTATAACCAAAACCATTACAGATAAAAATCTAATGGAATCAACTAAACAGTTTCTAATAAAAACTATCATTTCAGGTTTAAATAATCATTCAAATAGATTTTACACTCCAAAAGTTATTGAATCAATAGAGAAAACTTGTGAATGGATTGTCAATAGAGCTATAGATTGGTTCAAAAATAGAGGTTTCAATACAATTTTAGCAGATGATAGTGAAATATTAATATCTCAAGAGTTTGAGATTGAGAAGGAAAAGCTAGAAGAGTATGTTATAGAGTTTAAAAGAGAAATCAACTCCAAAATATTAAGAGAATATGGAGTAAACTCTAATTTTAATATAATAGTAGATTCAATTTATGACTCTATAATAGTTCCTAAAACAGGTTTTAAATCACAGAAGAAATCCTATATATATTACAGAGAGGAAAAATTTAAGTTCAATCTTATGGAATATGGAAGTTCTGATTATTGTAACTATGGAAAAAAGTATGGAGACAAGCTACTTGAAGCCATATTTAAAGGTGAAGATTTTGAAAATATAGTTATAGACTATAGTGACAGATTAAGTGATGGAGATTATGAGATAGAAGATCTTTACTTTAAAAATAAACTGCCAAGAAAGATTGATAGAGAGAAGGAAAATCAGAGTGCCCAGATTCAGGCAGCTATGAAACTTAACAACGAACAACTAAGATTTAAGAGAGAAATTGAGTATATAGTTTGTGAAGATGGTTTCTATCCAAAAGAGGTATCTCCAACCAAAATTGATATCAATTTTTACAAAGAGAAACAGGTAAAAACATTAACAAATGCTATACTTTTCTGTAAAGATATTAAATATGAAGATATAATCTATGGTAATCAGCTAACCCTCTTTTAATTAGAGCTTAAAAAATGAGAAGTTTTATTTAAGTAGTTAATAGTTAATCAATAACTACTAACTACAAAATTTTAATAGAAACGATATAAAAATCTAATTAAAAGTTTGCTCCCATACTCAAAATATGCCTTGGTTTTGAATCAGAGATAGATTTTTCAGATCCATCTCCCCACTTAAGATTCCAAGCAATATCATATCTCAAAATAAAGATTCCCAAATTAACTCTAGACCCAACTCCAACAGTATGAATCAGATCATTTAAACCTCTTCTACCATCACTAAAACCATATCCTTTAAACTTATTCCCGTTCCATGCCGAACCAAAGTCTGAAAAAAGAACACCTCTAATATAGCCAAGTCTGATAGGAGGAAATCCAAGATCTATAATATTTATAAGTGGAAATCTAAACTCGCTATTAAACATAAAATATCTATTACCATTCCTCTCATATATCTGTGTTCCCCTTAAAGGATAAACATGGGAAGAGTAGTACCTTGAACTAATATCTTTTATATTACTTCTGGATTTAATCTTATAGTTTAACCAACTACTAACCCCTCCAAGGTAAAATTTTTGAGGATTCTTACCTCCACTTATACCACCTGCTAATCTAAATGCAAATTGATAAGCTCCTGATAATCTAAAATATTTTCTGAAATCAAGGTTTAGTTTGTAAAACTCAAAACCATCATTCTCATCTAAAAAAAGGTTCTTAAAATCGGGAGAATATAAAATATCAAATCTAAATCTCATACCATTTTCAGGACCTATAATACCCCAGATAGTATTATCATAGCTATAGCCAAAGTTTACCACAGGAAAGGTATGAGAACCTTTATATTTAAACTCATCATTAAAACCTGTATACTCCTTATTTATAATATATTTTAATGAAAGAGATCCATCAAACCTACTATATCTACTTATTCCATAACTACCAATAATATAAGGATTTATCTCTCTATCTCTATCAATTTCACTATCTTGGATTTTATCATCTCCATTCTCATCCGACCAAAAATAGTTAAGATCATGGGCGAGACCGGCACCAACATCCAGTCTATTGGGCATATAAGTATATAAAAGGTTGAATTCTGAATTTATAATATCTTGAGAAAGTGATATTCCAAGATTAAATCTATGTTTAGCCAATTTATCGGAAATTTGAACATAAACCTGACCTGAAAAGCCGTAGCCTGATCCGTAACCTGCATAAGCAGTTATAATATCAGGAGAAAATTGAGGAGTATAGGGAAACTCTTTATAGAGGACAACACTATCCTTTGAACTCTCTTTTGTCTTAATATCCTCAATAAGATCGGGAGTAAATGTTATTTTATTAAGTTTTTCATCCAATACCAAATTGTTATATACTTTATCATATGAAGCCTCTACCCTGGAAAAGTCTGTTTCAGGATACCATATACTCATCTTAGGATCTACTTTTTTTAGAGAATCAATATTGTTTATGAGATAGATATCATATCCTCCCTTAAAGAAAGAGGAGAAGACAAGATATTTTCCGTTTGATGATGTTTGAATAGCTCCGGAAATAAGATTAGTAACAGGATAACTATTACTACCATCTAGGTTACTAAAATATATGTTTGAGACACCCGTTTTGTCCGAAGTATAACCTATTCTATCCTCATCAATCCAAAAAGGATAGTTCTCTTTATCAAGTGGAGTATCTGTTATTTGAGTTAATCTACTATCCTCAAGATTTAAACAGTATATATCTGAAAGATTAAGGTTCATATTTGAAAGATCAATAGACCAATCAATGGTTTTTATGTTTAGATCCTCTCCCCTATCAGATGAAAACAGTATCTTCTTTCCATCTTTAGAAAATTTTGGATAGGAAACAGAGAATATATCATTGGTTAACTTTTTAAGATCTTTTTTTTCAATATTGTATATATAGAGATCAGAGATACCATCTTTTTGACCAACGAAACATATATTTTTACCATCAACCGACCAATCAGGTGAGTAGATTCCATCTAAATTAAATTTTAATTGACTCTCCTCCTCTCCCGTAAGAGCATTGTATATGTAAAGAGCATCTTGCTCTTGGCTTTTCGCGGCAAAAACAATCTTTCTACTGTCAGGAGACCAACATATACCGGGTCTTAACCAATGAAACTCCTCAAAATCACCTGAACTTTGACCAGTAACAATCTTTCTAATCTCTTTGCCATCATATGTTCTTAAAAGATAGATATCAAAATAATCACTTTTATTACTTAAATAGGCAACCTTAAGACCATCGGGACTGAGTGCCGGAGAGTTGTTAAGATAGTTTCTATTCTCTATATGATCAGTAAGCTGAGTTGCAATATCCGAAGGTCTCTGAGTATTTGCAAGAATTGGCCAATATTTATCCATAAGCCATCTATGCCACTCATTTGAAAGTTCATTAAACTCAAGTCCAATAGCCTCTTTAAATGCTGTTTCCGTAGACTTTAAAACAGAAATCTTTCTTAAAATATCTGCAACCTTCTTTTTACCATACTTTTCAGAGATAAAATATAAGAGAAGCTGTCCTCCCTTGTATGTCATATAGTTATTTAGATAGTTAACTGAAGGTAAATAGTTATTATATATAGCATCTCTTATCATCATATCAGAATCTCTATCCCAACCTCCACGAGATTCATACTCTGCTAAACCCTCTATAAACCATAGAGGAAGATTCATACTTTTAATACCTGAAACTATGGATTGAAATCTAGCACCAAAAAAGAATTTATTCTGAATTGCATGTGTAAGCTCATGATGAATTACATGTCTAAAAGATTCCCAATTACCGTCATAAGGAATAACAACTCTATTCTTAAAAAACTCTGTAAATCCACCAACAGACTCCTCAGGTGCAGAACCGGATATATTTGTCTCCTCAAAATGATTATGAGAAGCGTATAAAATAAGATCTATTTTTCCCTCCATCTCATAGAGAAAATCTTTTCTAAGAAGCTTATAAGATCTTTCAGCAAAAGTTAAAGTTAACTTAGCAAGTTCTCTATTATTTGGATAGTAAAACACTTTAAAATGTTCAGATTCAATAAATTTCCAATCAAAATCATGATATTGAACCTTGTTTTTACCAAAGGGGAAAATATTAAAGGTAATAATTAATAGAAGCAGTATATATCTCATTACTCTAATCCCAATAAATTTTATTAAGCTTATAATGTAGGTATCAAATTAGAGTAAATCAAAAAGAATTTTAAACTTAAATAAAAATAAAGGAGTAAAAATATTTTAAAACAAATTGACAACCTATACTCTTTAGCCCATATTCTATTGGATTGAAAACTTTAAAGATAAGAAAGATAAAATAATGATATTAGAAACCGTAGACTACATATTTTACACACTACTTTCCTTAGATAAAGCAGACAGATTAGTATCATCACTCCATTTTTTTGTTTATGATACAATTAAGATTATGTTCTTGCTGCTACTAATTACACATATAATGGGAGCAATAAATCTTATATTCCCCGTTGATAGAGTTAGAGTATTTTTAAGTAATAGAAAAATGTATGGCTTGGAGTACTTTCTTGCATCTCTATTGGGAGCAGTAACACCATTCTGTTCATGTTCATCAATACCTCTATTTCTAGGATTTGTTAAAGGGGGAATCCCTTTAGGAGTAACGCTATCCTTTCTCATCACATCACCTTTGATAAATGAGGTTGCAGTTACACTATTTATTGGGGTGTTTGGGCTAAAAGTTACTGCAATATATGTAGCTTCAGGTTTGATACTAGGAACAATTGGGGGTATGGTTTTAGGCAAGCTTAAACTTGAAAACCAATTGCAATCTTGGGTAACAGAGATGAATGATATTAATCCTGTATATAACAAGAAAGATTTTAATATCAAAAAAGCTTTTAAAGAGATAAGTACCGAAGCTTTTGCAATTATTAAGAAGATCTATATTTATATTTTAATTGGTATTGGAATTGGAGCTACTATCCATGGATATGTTCCAGCAGGATTTTTTGAGGAGTATATCACTAAGGATAATATCTTTGCAGTGCCTCTATCGGTTATCCTTGCAGTACCAATCTATACAAATGCCAGTGGAGTTATTCCCGTAATTCAAGCCTTAACAATGAAGGGGATACCAATGGGAACAGCTCTAGCATTTATGATGGCAGCCGTAGGGCTTTCACTTCCAGAGGCTTTAATGCTCAAAAAAGCTATGAAAGTAAAACTCCTTATAGCATTTTTTGGAACTACAACACTCTTTATTATTATTAGTGGATATCTTTTCAATCTTGTTATGTAGAATATACTGAAAAAAGAGGGGCATCAATGATAAAACAATTTTCTGCAAAAGTATCTTATACATTATTAGGATTTGTATTTTTGGTTTTTTATACACGTTTAATTTATACCTTAATAAAAGGAGAGATAAATAAAGGGGTAATTGCAATATTCATCTTTTTAACACTAATTTTTGCTTTTATTTTACATCTATTTTTTAAAACTAGATATACCATTGAGGGTAATATACTAAAGATAAAATCAGGAATAATCTCTTATAAACCTATCAATATTAATGAGATAAAAGAGATATCTAAAACTAATAACATCATCTCGTCTCCAGCACCATCATTTGATAGAATTGAGATAAAATATGGTAAATTTGACGAGATAATAATCTCTCCAAAAGATAAACTTGATTTTGTAAATGAGATAAAAAAGATAAATCCAAATATTAAAAGTGATATAGTTTAACATTAATAGCTTTTTATTCCATTAACTCCTGTAGGAGCAGATCTTGTGTCTGCCCTTTGTTTCCATCATCTATACACTTTTGTATGGTAAATATTTATTGGCTTTTCCTAATTCTACCTTTGCTTCTTTATCCTAAGAAAACTGCAAGATTTCTGAATACTCATTAAATTATTGAATAAACAGGACCTCCTTTTTTCAGGAGATCCTAAATAAGTTAAAAAAAAGATCCTAAACTCCATACTGCTCTCTATAACTTTCCATCTTTGATATAATATCTTTAGGTAGATCATATTTAGCAATATTACCCTCCATACCAAGAAACTCCATAATATCTAAAATTGTAACAATAGGAAGAACTTTAACACCTGTCAGCTTATAGATCTCTTGAATTGCCGAAAGTTCTGATTTACCCTTCTCCATCCTATCAACACTAACAACAATAGAGCTTATTTTTGGAGAACCAAAGTTTGATAAAAGGTCTAATGTCTCTCTAATTGCAGTACCGGCAGTGATAACATCATCTACAATAATAATCTTATCATCTTTATCAATCTTTTTCCCTACAAATAAACCCTTATCACCATGATCCTTAACCTCTTTTCTGTTAAAAGAGTAATCACAATCTATATTAAACTTATTGTAAAGAGAGGTAACAGCAGCAATTGCTAAAGGTATACCCTTATATGCAGGACCTAAAATAACATTAAACTCCTCTACATTCTCTTTTATAGCTTCAGCATAAAAATCTCCAAGCTTTGAAATTGCTCTACTACTGTAAAGCATACCTGTATTTAAAAAATATGGAGAAAGCCTACCCGATTTAAGTGTAAACTCACCAAATTTTAATGATCCATTCTCCAATAAAAACTCAATAAACTTAAGTTTGTAATCTAACATTTTAAACTCCTTTAAAATTTATAAATAAAAAAAAGACCGAGTCTAAAACCCGGTCTTAATAAATAGGAAAGTTACTACTTATCGTAAACAATCAAGAATTGTCCCGGATAAACCTTATCATTAAAGTTTTTATCAACCTTAATTAAAGTTTGTTTAGCCTTTCCATCTTCAATATCCTTTGTTGATGAATATAAATAGAATTCATGTTTATCAACATCAAACTGAAGATTTAGTACCTTCCACAAGTGATCTCTTTGGTATCTAAGAAGAATCACATCACTGGAAACCTTATCATTTGAAAGTCCTGTAACCTCCTCTATGATAGAGTTATCAAAATTCTTCTCTGTATAGATCTTAAACTCTTGATTTGGGAATACAAGATCAAAAGAGTTAAGATTAGGATTTTCCAATAACTCTTTATTTCTTTTATTTCTATTATCAATAGTTTCTTTATTGTAGAAGTATACCATCTCCCAGAACCTATTTGGTTTTTGTTGTTTTCTTGCGATTTTTATTAGATAATCACCTGTAACAACTATATAGTTTCTCTTTTGAGGTGAAGGCTCTCTGTAAATCTCCTCTACAACTATTTCAGGTTCAACCTCCTCAACTTCAGGAGAAACCTCTTCAATCTCAGGTTCAACTTCAATCTCAACAATTTCTTCAGGTTTATCATCAAGTTTTCGTATAAAATTTTCTATATAAACTTCATTCTTTTCAACCTCTCCACTAAGAGTCAAAGTAAAGATATGATTAACCGGAGTTTCTACAAATCCACCTGTCAAAAACTTAACAGCATAATCAAATTTTAATCCGTATCCAAACTCCATACCTAAACCTGCAGAGTAGTTAATAGCATCATTATCATCATCTAAATAATACTCTAAACCACCCCTTAAACCAATATTCTTCAGAAAGTTATCTTCAAAATTAAAATAGTACTCCGTACCCGCTCTTAAACTGGACTCCTCATCCTCAAGATTATAATCAAAGGTGAGAACATCTTTATCATCATTAGAATTATACTTCCAGAAAGTACCGGCAGAAATGTCCATTTCATCCTTAAATTCACCTTCAGATGCAATATTTGGTCTGTTTATGTTTTTTAGATTAACACCAATACCAAAACTTTTGTAGGCATATCTAAGACCCAATCCAAAACTCCAAGAATCTGAACTAACTTCATCATTACCTGTAAAGAATTCCAGCTCTTTATTGTTATACCAACCTGCTTCCATATACCTTACAGTCATACCTAAGGAAAGATCCTTAAAATACTTATCTCTATTAGATTTACTTACAAAAAACAGAAGATCTTTTATAGTTCTACCATAACCTAAGAAAAACATATTTTCAGAAGAATCATAGCTGTCTGCCTTACTATTTCTATAGTTCCATCTGAAAGAGAAAGCTCCAAAATCTTCTCCAAAATTATGGGCATAACCTAAGTAACCCACATTTATTCTTCCGTTACCATAGATATCAATACCTTCTAAATTCCTTGAATATGAAATTACAGCTTCATAAAGATCTATATTAATCAATCCGGCAGGATTATACAATGTAGCTTCTCCATCATCTGCTAAAGCCGTAAATGCTCCTCCCATACCTTGTTGTCTAGCTCCTTGCTGAAGATCAGATCCATGTTCTGAACAATAGAGCAAAGATGTCAATAAAAATATGGTTGCTATAGTTAAAAATCTCATTTTATATACTCCAAGATTATTTTTTCCTGATTACCATTACCTAATTAGACCAATAAATCCATATTTCTTAACTCCATCAGCTTCTAGTTGATAAAGGTATGTTCCAGGTCCAACCTTTTTACCATCTTTTTTATCTCCATTCCAAAAAGCTGTATTATTTACAATCTTAAGGTTATCAAGAGTTTTTCCTTTAAGAGTCAATATCAATAATTTAGGATTTGTGTATCCTTCAAGATTAAACTCTAGTCTACTAAATTTAGGGTCAGATGATCCAGGGTAGAATAGATTTGAACCCACAATAATATCATGATCGTCAAAAGTATCATTAACCTTAATATTCCAAACAAATGTAGAAACTGAAGGCTCATCATAATCTCTTAAACCATGATTATCTGAAATTGTAAGCTCTAATAGGTATTCACCGGATGAGTTGTTAGAAGTTTCGAAAAGGTAGTTAATACCTGTACTTACCTCATTACCATCAAGTTTCCAACTATAGGTTACATTATCAGCAATATCATTAGTGGTTACAGTTGCTTCAAAATATATTGAATCCGTTTCAGAAACTTCTATATCTCCAACTTCAGGAAATAATGTTATCTCTAAAGGCTCATTAACATCAACAACTGTCAATTCCATATTTTGTGTAGTTTCTCCAAGAGTTACTCCATTATAGTTACTGATAGAGCTTGCTTTAAATGTAAACTGATATCCTCCTTCAGGAGTATTATCATAGTCTTCCATTGAAGGAGATATAACAACCTCACCTGTTTCACTGTTTAAAGTAAACATATCACTAGGTGTAGTAGTTGAGTATGAAACAACATCACCCTCCTCATCAGGATCAATAGCATTTAAGAAGAATGTATAAGTTTCACCCTCTTTCACAATAGCAGGTTCAATAGGATCAAGCTGTGGAGCTCTATCTACATTGTTTATAGTTAGATTCCACTCATTCATAGTCTCATTTTTTGAACCAAAGTTATCATTTAAAACAACCTTAACTTTATAATCTCCGGCTGAGTATCCATCTGAAGGATTAAATGTTGGAGATATAAGAACATTATCAAGATCACCAATAGAAGTATAATCTTCACCAACTCTCTTAATAAACCAAGAGTAAGTAATCTCATTACCATCAGGATCTACAGCGTTTACTTTAAATAATTTAGGATCGCTATTTTCATTAATCACAACATTTGATTGATTAGGCTCATAAGAAGCAACAATAGATTGATCTACATCAAGCACTATCAAATTCCACTCATAACTAATAGCATTCCTTGTTCTATAGTTATCTGTTACATCAAGAGTTACAGTATACTCTCCGGCACTTGTGTAATCTGAAATATAATTGTAGCCAGGTGTTGTTGAAACTTCATTTCCGTCAAGCTTCCATGAATAGGAAAGAGCATTACCATCAGGATCAAAAGCAGATATACTAAAGCTTGCAACTTCTGTTTCATTTATAGTTACATTACCTCCCTGTGAAGGCTCAATACCATTTACAGAAATTGGCTGATCAACATCAAGCACATTTACACTCCATGAAACAAACAGTGTACTCTTTTCTTCATTAGAAACAATGACCTTAACATCATGAGCACCCGCACTATTATAGTCCGTTACATAATTGTAAGAATTAGTTGATGAAACTACAGAACCATCCAATATCCAAGTGTAGAATAAAGTGTTTCCACCAGGATCAGAAGCATCTATAGCAAAACTAATTGAATCAGTTTCACTTATTGTTATAGTTTGGGTATTTGGAGGTTCAATTCCATTTACGGAAATGTTCTGCTCTACATCAAGTACAATCAAATTCCACTCATAACTTATAGCATTCTTTGTACCATAATTATCTGTTACATCAAGAGTTACAAGATACTCTCCGGCACTTGTGTAATCTGAAACATAAGTATAAATAGAATCTGTTGAAACTTCATTTCCATCAAGCTTCCATGAATAGGAAAGAGCATTACCATCAGGATCAGAAGCAGATATACTAAAGCTTGCAACTTCTGTTTCATTTATAGTTACACTACCTCCCTGTGAAGGCTCAACATTGTTTACAAGAATTGGCTGATCAACATCTGTTACAATTAAAGTCCAATTATAGCTAAGATTCTCTTTTCTCTTAGACTCATTTGTTACATCAAGAGTTACAAGATACTCTCCGGCACTTGTATAATCTGCAACATAAGTATAAATAGAATCTGTTGAAACTTCATTTCCATCAAGCTTCCATGAATAGGAAAGAGGATTACCATCAGGATCAAAAGCATCTATGCTGAAAGTTTTAGACTCTTCCTCAGTTATAGTAACAGTTGATCCGGCTGGTGGTATTACACCATTAACAACTATACCCTGAGCTACATCTGTTACAATAACTGTCCAAGTAAATGTTAAAGTCTCATTGTAACCATCCTCTACAACTTCAAGAATTACAGTATACTCCCCGGCACTTGTATAATCTGTATCAAATAAATAAGTGTTACTCTCTGATACAATAGTACCATTTTTCTTCCACTCATAACTTATATTTGAACTATCAGGATCAAATATATCAATTACAAAATTAATCGAATCTGTTTCCTGAATAGTGTAAGTTCCAACCTCAGGCTCTATTGAGTTAAGAACCATCAACTGATTCTTATCAGAAACCATTACTAACCAACTGAAGCTCCTCTCTTCATTGTAACCATCCTCTACAACTTTAAGAGTTACAGTATACTCTCCGGCACTTGTATAATCTGTATCAAATAAATAAGTATTACTATCCGATACAACAATATCATCTTTTTTCCACTCATAACTTATATTTGAACTATCAGGATCAAATATATCAATTACAAAATTAATCGAATCTGTTTCCTGAATAGCTTGGTTTCCAACCTCAGGCTCTATTGAGTTAAGAACCATTGGTCTATTAACATCTGTTACAATTAAGTTCCAACTATAGTTAAGAGTACTTCTTGACTTAGACTCATCTGTCACGGTAAGAGTTACAGTATACTCTCCGGCACTTGTGTAATCTGCAACATAAGTATAAATAGAATCTGTTGAAACTTCATTTCCATCAAGCTTCCATGAATAGGAAAGAGAATTACCATCAGGATCAAAAGCATCTATGCTGAAAATTTTAGACTCTTCCTCAGTTATAGTAATAGTTGATCCGGCTGGTGGTAATATACTATTAACGACTATTTCATCATCCACAGCTGTTACAACTATGATTACATTGAATGAATCACTATCATCTGTTCCATCATTTACTGTTACAGGAACTGTAAGCTGTCCCGTATAATTCTCAGAAGGAGTTATTGTATTGTCTGATACGGTATAGTTCGCTCCGTCAGATACTGCCAAAGTAAAGCCATCCGGATAAGTATTATCAGGATCTGTTACTGTGAGATTTCCAAGAACTATATCAAAAGGTGTATCCTCAGCTATAACAATAGGATCAGGACTCTGTCCGGTAATCACAGGTGCATCGTTTATGTTTGTTACTTCAATTATCAGATCAAATGGATTGCTATTTGATGTTCCATCACTCACTGTTACAGGAACTGTCAAGGTACCAACAAAATTGGTATCAGGAGTTATTGTATTGCCTGATACGGTATAGTTAGCT
>PDON01000022.1 GCA_002742935.1 Candidatus Cloacimonadota bacterium
AAAGATATTAAAAAAGTTTATTAAGCCTCCAAAACCAGAGCCTGTTCGTAAAAAAAGAACTATAAACTCAATTGAAGAGTACCAAAATATTTTATTAAGGTCTAGATTTATAACCATAGAAGAACATAAATATTGTTTAACAATGGCAACCGATGTAAAGTCGGGGTTTGTTTGTCTATGTCTTTCAAATAAAAGGGATATTTTATCCAGAAATAGATTTATAGAGCATATTGAGTATTTTTTAAAAGAGAGAGGTATTGCTCCCAAATTTATTGGGGAGACTCCTAGTACCCATTTAAAAGGGGTTAGAAGTATAAAGTTTTCAGGTGATAATTGGGGATATCACAGAAATTTCTCAACAAAAATTTTTAAAGAGTTTCTAATATTTAAGGATAAATTTAAATCCCTTGTTTCAGAAAAGATAAATTTAACACTTCTATACTTGTACCAACTTACAACATGTGGAGGGAAATCAATAACACCTTTAATTGTAAGTGATACTGATAGTAGGTTCTCTATTATCTTTGATAAAGATGAGGAGGAGAGGTTAAAGAGAAGAGCTTTAGTTGTTTTGGATCAAAAATTCAGAAGTCATAATTCAGAAAATAAGCTTGAAATTTTGGATCTTAGAGAATCCTTAGGTATAGATTTTACAAATACCATGGTTATGAAAGAGAAATACCTACATTCAAATCTATATAAAATGAATATAGAAAAGTATTACGATGAGGTTATAGATAATAAGGATATTCCTATAGATGTTAAAATAAAATATTATATAAGGAACTCTAATATAAAATTATACCTGGGAGAATATGAAGAAGCTGAAAAACTGGTTTTAAAAGCTTATAAAATTAGTAAAAAAGAGAAGTACGGTGAAGGAGTTCTTAGGGCTTTAATTTCAGCTTGTTATATTATAATAAATAGAACCGAAAACTATGATTTTAAAAATTATCTAAAAAGGATCTCTTTATTTGTTTCTAATGATTCAAGTATTGAAATTAAGAGTAAATATAAATTGCTTTTAGCTGATATACACCAGAAAAATAAAAACTATAATTTAGCAGAGTTATTTTTTAAAGAGTTAATAGATATGTTAGAAAACATAGAAGAAGGAGCTATGAGATTAGAAAATGTTTATTACAGATACTCTTTAAACTCTCTCTATTTAGGCAAACATAAAAAAGCTCTTTCTCTTGCTTTAAAATTGGAGAGTCTTATCTCAAAATACTCTTTTTTAGATACTCCAACTTATAATTTTAGAAAATCAATTTTATTTGCACAAGTTTATATGAATAACAAGAACAATGATAAAGCAATTTATTATTTAAATGTTGGAGAAAAGATTGCTAAAAATTTTTCCCAAAAACACACTCAACTTATTACTCTTTATAATCTATTTACATTATTTTATCTTGAGCATGACAAGAATTACAAAATAGCCTTGAATTATGCGAAAAAAGCTTTGGAAGTTGCAGTACACACAGAAAATTCACATTATATAAAATACTGTAAAAAGAATATTTTAGTTGTTAAAAATAAATTAAACAAATAATTTCGAAAAATTCTTTCAAGCCTAAACACAGGTAGAATTGACCACTTCCCCCCAATTATATTATGTTATAATAATAATATGCAGATATAAATTTATCATCACTAGTATTGTTTATGATCTTTTTGCATTATCAATATCTATTGTCTTAAATTTCTAAAAACTGAGGAGAAAATTATGAGAAAGAAGCAAATATTTCTATTGATTTTACTTATGGCAACTCTATTCATAAACAATTTAAAAGCTGAAATAGTAGAGATAAGTAAAACGGTTAGAATTGAAGTAGTTGATGGTAAAACCTATGAAATCACAGAGAGGGTTTTATTAGATACTGATACGAATGAGACAAAAAAGGAGGTAACAATAATACATATAATTACAGAGTAATCCACTCTACTTACTCTATTTCAAAAAGATTCTACTAAAACTAGTTAGAATCTACTGGAAATTAGTAACAAAGATAAAGAACTATTATAAAATTTATAGGAGGATTAAAAAATGAAGGGAATTGTTCTTTTTATGTTCGCTCTAATTCTTGGTCTTAGTTCATTGAGTGCTGAACTAATTAATGCTAATCCTGACCCTAATGGGGACCCATGGTGGGCAGGTGGTTTACCTGAAATAACACCGGAAATTCAAGCTGAGCTAGATGCTATACCAGAAATAGTTTTATCTGAAGAGTCAATTACTAAGAGCTTACCAGAAGCAGTTGATAATACAAATCAAATTTACTTTAGATCTATTTTTAATCAAGAAGAAGGCTGTTGCGGTCAAGCATCAGGAGTTGGTTATACCTTTACTTATGAGATAAACAGGTTACGCGGAATTGCTTCTGATAATGATTATACTCAATATCCCACCCACTACACTTGGAACTATCTAAATAAAGGTACTGGATATGGTTCATGGTATCATCATGGCTGGGAAATTATTAAAGACAGTGGCTGTCCTAATAAAGCAGTTTGGGGAGGAATGGCTGGAAATAGTAAAAGATGGATGAGTGGGTATGACAAATACTATAGTGCTATGAGTAACACCACTCTTGACTACTGGAGTATTTTTGTGGGTACGCCTGAAGGTCTTGAAACCTTTAAGCATTGGCTTAATGATCATAATGAGGGATCAAATGTAGGTGGTTTAGGTTGCTTTGCTGCATATATTTTTGGTGCAAACTATGAATACTTGCCACCAGAAAGTTCTGAGAGTGGTAAGATGATCTTAACCGAGTGGGGTAATACTGGCTACCATGCAATGACCTTTGTAGGTTATGATGATAATGTTAAGTATGACTTTAACGGAGATGGACAATTTACAAATGACATTGATATTAATAATGATGGTGTCATTGATATTAGAGATTGGGAAATAGGTGCATTAAAAATTGCTAATAGCTGGGGTGAAGATTATCCTAATGATGATTCTGGTGGTACTGTTTATATGCCCTATAAATTATTGGGAGAAACAAGTATTTATTCTGGTATTACAGGACAAAAAGTTTATGTGCTTACCGCAAAAGAAACACATGAACCAAAAATGACTCTTAGAATCAAAATGTCTCATCCATCTAGAAAAGATATTGTTATCTCTACCGGTGTTTCAGAGAGGACTACATCAACAAACCCTCAAGCAATAAAGAACTATACCGCATATACCAAACGACGAGGTGGTTCTCTTCCTATGCAAGGCATTAACGAGGAGCCTATTGAAATTGAACTTGATATTACATCACTAATTGAGGAGTACCCTGATTCAAAAAAATTTTTTTTGAGGGTTAAGGAGTATGATGAGAATAATGAATTTAGTGGTACTATATATAGTTATTCTTTGGTAGATTATCGTGATGGTGAATCTTTTGTCCTTAATGGATTAGAAAGTGAAGTGCCTATTATAAATGATGAAATAACTCAACTTTCTATTGACTATGATGTTTTACCAAAGGCAATTAATCACGATATGATTATAGATCATGATATGGTAGTAAGAGGTAATACATATATAGCACCAAATAATACAGTTACAATTATTGATGACTGTAAACTTATAATGGAGGAAAACGCTAGTTTTACAGTAAGTAACTACTCACACCTAAATGTGAATAGCGAATCTTTTTCCACAACTGGTTTATTAGTTGTAGAAGGAGAGGGTAATATGCACATTGCTAGTAATAGTACTTTTTCTATAAAATCTAGTGGAGTTTTAAAACTGATGGCAGGTGCTGAAATTAAGCTAAATAAAAATTCAGAAATTATAGTTGAAAATGAAGCAAGCTGTATTTCACTTGGTACACCTACCAATAATGTTGTTATTTCAAATAGTAATAGTAATAAATGGAGTGGCATTATTGCTAATCCTGGTTCTAATATTAAGCTCAATTATACAGTGATAGAAGGAGCAAAACAGGCAATTAGTGGTACTCCAGAAACCTTTAATATAAAAAATAGTACTATTACTGGTTGTAATAATGGAATTTTTTTGGCAGATACAGATGGTTATAATATCTGTGGAAATATAATAAAAGTAGAGAATGAAGTAGAAGCTGATAATGGGATTGTTGTTGTTGAATCCAATGGTAATATTAGAGAGAATGTAATAACTAAGTTTAATACCGGAGTTAAGATTGTTCTTTGCTCTCCATTACTACTAAATAATACAATAGCTGAGAATAAAAGCTATGGTATTTCAGTAGTTGGGCAGGTTGCTCTTCCTCAATTAGTGTATCCTAATAATATGATAATAGCTTATCCTCCATCAAACAACACGATTAAGAATAACGGAATAGCACAAATTTATCTTAGCAAACAGGGCAATATTTATCTTAGTGGTGGATACAATAATGTATATAGTGAACCGGTGAATCAAGTTCCAAATGCTCACTGTATTAGAGCAGAAAGCGTTATTGATTCCTCTTCAGTTAGAGAAATATTAATTTCGGCACGACAAACATATTGGGGTGATCCGGAACCCATACAAGATTATTTCAATATTACAGGTAACTATATACTTGATTTTGATTTTCCAGCTTCAAGTGAATATCCTCATAGTATTATAGATAAAGGGGAAAGAACAAAACTACTTGAGGATGCAATTTCAAAAGAAAATGAAGATAAATATAGTGAGGCAAGACTAGATTACGAGACACTTGTTGAGCAATACCCAGATAGTAAGGAATCTTATATTGCTTTGGCACGCCTTATAAATAATTATAAGAAAGAGAATCTTGATCTTTCTATCTTATCTAACAAGTATATGGAAATATTAGATAATGTAGTTTGGAAAAATAAAAAATTTTTAGAGGAGCTTTTAGTACGAACCGAGATGGTAAAAGATAATTATTCCCAAGCTTTAACCTTAGCTAATGAAATGAGAAGCAATGCAGTAAACAATGATCAATTATTGTGTGCTGATATAAATATTGCTATTGCTGAAGCCGGGATTCAGGGAAAAGGATCACAAGGGAATCAAAAGCATGTTGCAATGATGAATAAGTTGAAGAAATACTTAAATTATGGAGAAGTTTTTCCTACTAATGAATCGGAATCCGGGCTAGTTCCAAGTAAATTTGTATTACAACAAAACTATCCAAATCCATTCAACCCAACTACAACTATAAGTTTTAACTTACCTATGGAATCAGATGTAAAATTAGAAATTTACAATACCAATGGTAAAATGGTTAAAAGTTTACTTAACAATAATATGAAAAGTGGTATTCACTCCATTCAATTTGATGGCTCAAATCTTTCCAGTGGAGTATATTACTATAAGTTAACAGCAGGAAAAGAGAATCATGTCAAAAAGATGATGCTGATAAAATAAGGTCTCATAATAAATATTAAGAACAAACTATTACGGAGGTTTTGTATGAAGAGGACAATATTAATATTTTTAATCTTAATCTCATATTTCAATACCGTTTACAGTGAGGAGTATTGGAAAGAGATCTATAGAACTGATGGAACTATATGGTCAATTGTAACAAACTCAAATGGAGATGTTTTTTGTGCTGCAAATGAATTGATACGATCAACTAACCATGGGGAAGATTGGGAAGTAGTCTTATCACAACCTCAAACTTATCCTGCTATCAGTTCGACAGGTAGCATAATAAGTGGACCTCTACCGTTATATATTTCCGAAGATAATGGAGACTCTTGGTCTGAACTTGATTTTGATATGTTTAACGAGTTTTCATCTATCTTTTTTGATAGTAACGGTAATATATTTTTAGGAGGTTTGGCTGATAATGTAAATGGAATCTGTAAATCTTCTGATAATGGTCTTAACTGGAGTCTAGTTTTATCTTATCCTAATCTTAATACTGAAACAACCTCATTTATTGAAACAGAAGAGGGTATTTTATTTGTATCTTCATGGTTAGGAGATGGAGGAGTATATAGATCTTTGGACAATGGTAATAGTTGGGAGTATTCAGGTTTGAATAATGAGTATGTTACATCTCTTTCTGTTGATATAAATGGAAATATTTTAGCTGGTAGCAGAGGTCATTACGATGATGATAATGGAGCTCTATTTATCTCAGAAGATAATGGAGAAACTTGGAATAAATTAGTTGATAATATTTCAGTATCATCAATAGATGTTAGTCCTGAAGGTGTAATTTTTATGAGCTCTTATTTCTCTTTAAACGGATTCGTTGCAGGATTGCAACTTTCATATGATAATGGAGAAAATTGGATTTATCTAGAATCAATTACTCCCGGTGTTGCAGATATAACACAGATCTGTTTATCAGATGATGGTTATCTATATCTACTTGCAAAAGATTGGGAGGATGCTTTTATATATCGTAGCATAGAGCCTACAACCGGTATTGATGAGATAGCTCCAAACACTTTCTCCCTTTCACAAAACTACCCAAACCCATTCAACCCAACTACAACCATAAGTTTTAACTTACCTATGGAATCAGATGTAAAATTAGAGGTT